>DASWWL010000088.1:0-41206 GCA_036400975.1 Novosphingobium sp.
GCGTGTGAGTTGTTATGCGAACGGCCGGGCAGCATCACGCATGGCTGTCCGGCACGACCCTGAGGTGCGGGGCGCTGGCGGGACGGGCTCGCTGCCTTGCCGCCTTGCGTCGGGGCATACCCCGAGGTTTCGTCCATGCCGATGTGGCATTCACCGGCCTGTCCATCCGCCGCATCCCGTGGCGGCCTTTTCCGGACCGCGCGGGCGCCGACCGCACTGCGAAGGAGCAGAGCCGAAGCGCTTGCGCCCCCGCACCCGTCACAGTGCCAGTCTGGTAACTGACATGCACGGAACATATGAAGAACATTCCTACATGTCAAGCGCATACATATATGGGTAGTGGGTCAGTTTGAATTTAGTGAGCAAAGCCCCGCCGAAGCAGGGCCGGCCGCTAAGCAACCTCAAGCTCTCGGATTCGCTCCGTCATACGCTCAACGAAATGGTCTGGTTTCAGTTCATGAGCGCAGATGACGAGGTTCGCCTCTTTCACGATACGGGCCTGCACGACCTCCTCGCGTCCGATCTGCTGCCGCTCATGAAGCCACGTTGCGACCTCGCACCAATCGTAAAGAGGGCTGTCAGAGGTTACGCGAGCGATCGGAGTTGGAAAACCTTCGCGCCGCTCACCCTTATGATAATTCGTCAGGGCGCTGCGACTCAATCCCGTTCGCTTTGCGATGTCCGCCAAACTAACTAGGTGATCGGGCTCAAAGCGCTCAACCTTTGCGCCAGTTTTCAAAACATCTTCGAGAGCGGAGATCACTGCAGCGGAAAAGCTTAAGGCTTCCCGGTCAAAGCTCAGGATGAGCACGCCTTTTTGGAATGCGATCGTCGCATCATCGCATCCTGCCTCAAAGAAAATATTGGCAATATCATCCGCGTCCGGATGAAAGCCAGACGCGACGATGGTGAATTCATACACCTTCATCACAGTTCTCCTTTTGGGAGCACTCGCATCTATCTATTTCGCGCTTGTGCTTCCTTGCGGCGCCCTCCGGATTCCGAGGAGTGCCGTATATGAAAATTTGGCAGCCGTCGCGGTCGGCATATGGGCAAAGCAACTTGCCCCACCCGTGACCAGTCAGTTCAAACCATCGCCAACCAAGCTTTTCGGCATACGTGACAACAGCCTCGATATCCTTGTGTGGGTGGCGCGGCCTAGGCAGCTTCGCCTCCAAAAATGCTCACTCCGTGAACACATGTCAACACCTTTCGTTCCCCCCTGTATGTCGAAAAGGTTAAGATTTTGCCTGCCCTCAGCCCCGGTCGCGTTTCCCGTAAGGTCCGCGCTTCTTAGGCGCGGGGACCATTTCGTCAATCTTTGCAACGATGTCGTCAAGCGTCCAAAGGCGATCAGCGATGCCGGCCGCCATGGTCGGAGACATGCGGAGCGTCTTGTGGATGCGGCAGAAGTTGTAGAAGGCGAAGTAAAGCGCCAGCGCGTGAACGTGGTTATAGAGCTTCTTAGAGAAGCCGTTGATCAACCGGATAAGCCGATGCATCAATAGGCGTTGCGCGCTGTAATGCGGCAGCCGATCCGTCCAAATTCAAACTGAGACATTACCCATATATGGTTTTTGGGCTACCCTCAGCACATGCTTTCTCCTTCTTCAGCGGTTCAATGCCCGATCCGCGATGGTGTGGGGCCGGTTTGGCGCATGGCCTGCGAACGAAGCCGTTCATGCCCGGTTTCTCCTTCGCCAGGCAATATCACGATCGGCGTCACGGCAATGCGCGGACCGCAACCATTCCGTCCCGCCGCGCGTTTCAGGGAATATCCCCAGCAACGCCTGAGGCCTGGAGACAAGGCATGAAAATCCGCCGCTTACGCATCGCACTGATCGCCGCCGCATCGATCGGACTGGCGGGGTGCGCCACCGACGATGGGTATTATGGGTCCGGCTATTACGGCGGGGGCTACGGCGTCAGTTATGGCGCGCCCTATTACGGCTGGTACGACGGCTATTATTATCCGGGCGCCGGCTACTACGTCTACGATCGGGGCGGCCAGCGCCATTCGTGGAACGACGGCCAGCGCCGCTACTGGGAAGGCCGCCGCGACGGCCGGCGCGAGACGCGCGAGAACTGGCGCGGGTATGACCGGAACCTGACCCCCGAACAGCGCCAGACCTGGCGGGCCCAGCGCGAGCAGAGCCGCCAGGAATCGCGGCAAGGCCAGCGGGACGACGGCAATCGCGGCGGCACATGGTGGCGCGGCGACCGCAAGCGGGATTGATCGTCAGGCGGCGGAGACCGATGCCGCCGCCTCGCACTTTTCGGTCGTCTTCTCCGCGCCTCCGCCCAGCAAGGCGATGGCGGCGAAGCCCGAGACCACCAGCACCGCGAACAGCGCCGTCACCTTGCCCAAGTGCTTGTCGATGATCGCCTTGATCGGCGCGCCGAACAGGCGGAACAGCAGGCCCACCAGCATGAACTGGAACGCGCGGCTGGCGATGCTGGCGAGGATGAAGGGCAAGAGCGGCATGGCGATGAAGCCCGCCGTGATCGTCAGCAGCTTGAACGGAATCGGCGTCGCGCCCTTCAGCAGGATGATCTCCACGCCATAGTCGCGCAAGTAGCAGGCCGCCTTGGGAAAGCTTTCCGCCAGCCCCAGCGCATCGAGGATCGACGCGCCCAGCGCCTCGTAGAGGAAGTACCCGATCGCATAGCCCAGCAGGCCGCCCGCCACCGAAGCGATCGTCGTGATCGCGCCGAAGCGCAGCGCCTTCTTCGGTTCGGCCAGGCACATCAGCCCCAGCAGGGGGTGCGGCGGGATCGGGAAGAAGCTCGATTCGACGAAGGCGAAACCGGCCAGCCACCATTCGGCGCGTGGATGCGCGGCCTTGGCCATGGTCCATTCGTAAAGGCGGCGCAGCATTTTCGCATATCTTCCGAGAGGTTTCGCGGCCGATACCGGCGCTCGCCATCGGGAGCAATAACCTTACCGGTTATTTTCCTTGACATCGGGAGCCATTAACAGTACATAACGTGAACATCGCGGCATGACCGGTCGCGAATCACCATTCAGACAAGGATCCCCATCATGGCCGAGAATTCGGGCCGCAAGGACGTGCGCAAGCCGTCCATGGCCTCCTGGCGCGAGATCTTCCTCACCGAGCTTGCCGCCACCTCCAACGTCAGCGCCGCCGCGCGCAAGGCGGGCATATCGACGGGCATCGCCTATGAGGCGCGCCGGACGGATGCCGAGTTCAACCGCCAGTGGCAGCAAGCGGTGTGCGAGGGGTACGACCTTCTCGAGATGGAGCTGCTGCACCGGCTGCGCGCCGGCGAGGCCAAGCCGCCGTCAGGCGCGAAACGCGGCGGGCGCAGCTTCGACAACGCCGCCGCCGTCCGCCAGCTCGCGCTGCACCGGGAATCGGCGATGCGCCAGCGCGCGATGCGCGATCACGAGGACACAGAAGAGATCATCATCGCGATCAACGCCAAGCTCGGCAAGATGCGCGAGCGCCGCCTGGCCGCCGCCGATCGCGCTCACGCCGATGGGCCGGACGGGACACGCCGCGATGCTTGAAAGCGAAGTTCTGGACGAACTGCTCGCCATGGAGGACGCGCCCCGGCTGGAACGGCTGCGCGCCCTCACCCCCGAAGAGCGCCGCGAGCTGCGCTATCACTGGCGGCTCTGGGCGCGGCATGATCAGCTTCCCCCCGAGGGCGACTGGCGCCTGTGGCTGATCCTCGCCGGGCGCGGCTTCGGCAAGACGCGCGCCGGGGCGGAATGGGTCCGCCACGTCGCCAGCGCCGATCCTTCGGCCCGCATCGCGCTGATCGGCGCATCGCTGGGCGAAGCCCGCGCGGTGATGATCGAGGGAGACAGCGGCGTGCTGGCGGTCAGCCCGCCAGGCAACATCCCGCGCTTCGAGGCCTCGCTGCGCCGCCTGACCTGGCCCAACGGCGCGCAGGCCACATTCTATTCGGCGCTGGAGCCGGAAAGCCTGCGCGGCCCGCAGCACAGCCATGCCTGGTGCGACGAGATCGCCAAATGGGAGAACACCGGCGACAAGGCGCTGCGCTGCTGGGACAACCTGCTGCTGGGCCTGCGGCTGGGCGAAGTGCCCCGCCTGACCGCGACGACCACCCCACGCGCCGTGCCGCTGCTGCGCCGGGCGATGGCCGCCGACGACCGCGTGACGACGAAAGGCAGGACCGAGGATAACGGCGATCACCTGCCCGAACGCTTCCTCGTCGATATCCGCGCGACTTATGGCCGCTCGGCGCTCGGCCGGCAGGAACTGGACGGCGAGATGATCGAGGACATCGCCGGCGCACTGTGGACCCGCGCGCTGATCGAACAGTGCCGCGAACCCGCGGGCGCCGCCACGCATCACCGGGTCGTCATCGGCGTCGATCCGCCCGCATCGGCCGGCGGCGACGCTTGCGGCATCGTCGTCTGCGCATCGGGCGAGGACGGCGCGGGCCGGGTGCTGGCCGACCTGTCGGTCGAAGCCGCCAGTCCCGAACGCTGGGCCCGCGCCGTGGCCATGGCCGCACATGGCTGGAAAGCCGACCGCGTGGTGGCCGAAGCGAACCAGGGCGGGGCGATGGTGGGCAGCGTGCTGCGCGCCGCCGACGTCTCCCTGCCGGTCAGGCTGGTTCACGCCAGCCGGGGCAAGGCCGCCCGCGCCGAACCGGTCGCCGCGCTCTACGAAGCGGGCCGCGTCCGCCACGCGGGCACGTTCCCCGCGCTGGAGGACGAACTGTGCGGACTGATCGCGGGCGGCCGCTACGAAGGGCCCGGCCGCTCCCCCGACCGCGCCGACGCGCTCGTCTGGGCCATGACCGAACTCATGCTCGGCCAGCGGCGGATGCCACGGGTCTGGGCGGCTTGAATCCTCCCCGAGACACAATCGAAAGCGAAGCCCCATGCCTCTGTTCCAAACCCTAGCCGCCGCCTTCAAGGGCAAGGCGCACCGCGTGCCGCTGACGCGCGGCTTCTCTTCTCCCTGGCGCTTCGCCGGTGATTGCGGCCCGGACGCGCCGTTCGAATACGGCTCCGCCGTGCGCCGCGCCTATCTGGAGAACCCGGTGGCCCAGCGCGCGGTGCGCCTTGTCGCCGAAGGGATCGGCGGCGCGCCGCTCCTGCCCGTCGATCCGGCGCTCTCCGCGCTCGTCACCGATACCAGCGCCGGCCAGCCGTTGCTCGAAACGCTGGCCTCGCAGCTCCTGTTGCACGGCAACGCCTATGCCCAGGTGCTGAAGGATGCGCGCGGCCGGCCGGTGGAGCTTTTCGCCCTGCGCCCCGAGCGGATGAGCGTGATCGCGGGACCGGACGGCTGGCCCACCGCCTTCACTTATGCCGTCGGCGAAAAGCGGCTGGCGATCCCGGTAATGGACGAGGACGCTTCGCCCAACCTGATCCACATCCGCCACTTCCATCCCGCCGACGATCATTACGGCGCGGGCTGCCTCGCTCCCGCCGACCAGGCGATCGCCACGCACAACGCCGCGTCGCGGTGGAACCGGACGCTGCTGGAGAACGCCGCGCGGCCATCGGGCGCGCTGATTTTCGATGCAGGCGATTCCGGCGGCCTCACGGACGAGCAGTTCGAACGGCTGAAGACCGAGCTGACGCAGGCCTTCGCCGGCGCGGGCAACGCCGGGCGGCCGATGGTGCTGGAAGGCGGGCTGAAATGGCAATCGATGAGCATGACGCCCGCCGACATGGACTTCGCCACGCTCAAGGCGGCCGCCGCGCGCGACATCGCCCTCGCCTTCGGCGTGCCGCCGATGCTGCTGGGCCTGCCCGGCGACGCGACATACGCCAATTACCGCGAAGCCAACCGCGCGCTCTGGCGGCTCACCCTGCTGCCGCTGGCCGGCAAACTGCTCGCGGCGCTGACCGAAGGGCTGGCGCCCTGGTTCCCCGACGCCGCGCTCGCCGTGGATCTCGACCGCGTGCCCGCGCTGGCCGAGGACCGCGAGCGGCTCTGGGCGCAAGTCAGCGCCGCCGATTTCCTGACCGGCACAGAGAAGCGCGCGCTGCTGGGCCTGCCCCATAAGGAGTACAAATCATGAACAATGAAGCCCTGTTGACCCGGCTGGCCACCGAAGCCGGCGAACAGGGCGCGCGGCGCGCCCTCGCCAGCCTCGGCCTCGACGACGCCAGCGCCTCTGCCGACCTCATCGAACTGCGCCAGCTCCTGCGCGCCTGGCGCGACGCCAAGGCGAGCGCATGGAAGGCTGCGGTGGACTGGCTGGTACGCGGCGTGCTGGCGCTGCTGCTGTTCGGCATCGCCTGGCGGACCGGCCTTGCGGACATGCTCAAGTGAACCTGCGGTTCGCCGGATACGCCGCCCTGTTCGGACGCCGCGACGCCGCGCGCGACACGATCCTGCCGGGCGCCTTCATCCGCTGCCTGGCCGCGCGATGCGATCCCCTGCCGCTATGGTGGCAGCACCGCCCCGCCATGCGCATCGGCTGGATCGAGCATGCCGCCGAGGACGATCGCGGCCTGCGCGTGATCGGCGCGCTCGACAAGGCGGAAGGCGCGGCGGCGCTGGCGCTGCGGCGCGGGGCCGTGACCGGCCTCAGCTTCGGCTACCGCGCTCGCCGCTTCACCCGGTCCTCCGATGGCCGCGCGCTGACGGACATCGATCTCTTCGAAGTCAGCCTCGTCACTCACCCGATGCAGCACGCTGCGCGCGTGCACCTGATCGCCTGACCTCCCCCCAACGAAAGGAAATGCCCATGGATATCGTTCCCCAGTCCGAAACACTGGAGGCCTCGTTCGATCTCGTCGCACGGCAGGACGCCGCCGACGAAGCGATCGGCGCGTTGCGCTCCGAAGTCGAGGACGTGAAATCGCGCCTCGACCGCGTGGGCCGCGCCGCCCGGCCGATCATCGGCGGCGCCACTTCCGCCAGCCCGGAAGTGAAGGGATTCATCGACGGCTATCTCCGCCACGGCCGCGAAAGCGAGATCAAGTCGCTGTCGGGCGCGGTTCCGTCGGACGGCGGCTATGCCATCCCGCATGAACTCGACGCGGTGATCGCCGCACGGCTGAAGGCGATCAGCCCGATCCGTTCGATCGCGCAAGTCGTGCAGACCGGCAGCGCCGGCTATCGCAAGCTGGTGACGACCGGCGGCACCGCCTCCGGCTGGGTCGGCGAAACCGCCGCGCGGCCCGAGACCACGACCCCCAACTTCGCCGAGATCGCCCCGCCCACCGGCGAGCTTTACGCCAACCCCGCCGCCAGCCAGTCGCTGCTCGACGACGCGGGCTTCGACCTGGAAGGCTGGCTCGCCGACGAGATCGCGATGGAATTCGCCCGCGCGGAAGGCGCCGCCTTCGTCAACGGCAACGGCGTGAACCGCCCCAAGGGCTTCCTCGCCGCGCCCAACAGCGCCGCCAACGATGCGGCCCGTCCCTTCGGCACGCTCCAGTTCCTCGCCAGCGGCAGCGCAGGCAGCCTCGGCAGCGTGATCGAGCTGGTGCTGATCGACCTCGTCCACGCGCTGAAGGCCGGGCACCGGCAAGGCGCGAACTGGGTGATGAACTCCGCCACGCTGGCGCAGGTCCGCAAGCTGAAGGATGCGGACGGCGCATTCCTCTGGCAACCGGGCCTCACCGACGGACAGCCCGACCGCCTGCTCGGCTATCCGTTGGTCGAGGCGGAGGACATGCCCGATATCGCCGCGAACCAGTTCCCGATCGCCTTCGGCAACTTCCGCGCCGGCTACCTGATCGCCGAGCGGAGCGCGACGACGATCCTGCGCGATCCCTTCACCAACAAGCCCTTCGTCCACTTTTATTCGACGAAGCGGATCGGCGGACAGGTGCTCGATAGCGACGCGATCAAGCTGCTGAAGATCGCGGCCTGATCCGTCCCCTCCCCCGGCCCCGCCGGGGGAGACCTCCCGATAAGGAATCCCCATGCGCACGATCATCACCCCGCCGGCGCTGCCGCCCGCCGCGCTCGCCGAGCTGAAGCTGTGGCTCGGCATCACCACCACGCGCGACGACACGCCGCTCTCGGCCCTGCTGCGCGCGGGACTGGAAAGCTGCGAAGCCTTCACCGGCATCCTGCCACTGGAGACGGAGTGCGAGGAAGTCCTGCCCGCCCGGACAGGCTGGCAACGACTGGCGACCCGGCCCGTGCAGGCGATCACCGGCCTGTGGAGCGTCCCGGCCGAAGGTGCGCGCGCGGCTCTGGCCACAGACGCCTATGCCATAGACCTCGATGCCGACGGCGTCGGACGCATCCGCACGTCATCCGGTACGACGCGGATCGCCGTGCGCTTCACCGCCGGCCTCGCGCCCGACTGGGACGCGCTGCCCGAAAGCCTGCGCCACGGCGTGCTTCGCATCGCCGCGCACCAGCATCGGACGCGGGAGAGCGAAGGCGCGGGACCGGTTCCGCCGCCTGCCGTCATCGCACTGTGGCGGCCCTGGCGCCGGATGCGGCTCACATGATCGCGGCCCTCACCGACTTCGCCGCACTCGCCGCCCGTCTCGAAGCCAGGGCCCGCGCGCTGGCCGAGACGCGCAAGGCGACCGCTCCGCGCCGCTGGCGCGACGCCCGCCTGCTCTGGCCGCTCTTCGCGAAAGGATAGTCGATGGAAATACCCCTGCGCGCCGCGCTGATCGGCTGGCTGACCGCCGACCCCGCGCTTGCCGCCGAACTCAACGCGATCACCGAGGAAGCGCCCTCGCGCGCCAGCCTCCCGTGGCTGGCCATCGCCGCCAGCGCCAGCGCCGACTGGAGCTGCAAGACGGCGCAAGGCCGCGAAGTGCGCGTCGCGCTGGAACTGCATTGCCGGGGCGACGCGCCCGCTGCGGCCATCGACCTCGCCGCCGCGATCGAAAGCCGGGTCGCCGCCCTGCCCCGCGCCCAGCCCGGCTTCTCGGTCATCACCGCGCAGTTCCTGCGCGCCCGCGCCGAACAGCGCGGCGAAAGCCGCCGCGCCATCCTGCTCGAATACCGCTTCCGCCTGCTGGCGGACTGACAAGGAGACCACTCATGACCGCCCAGAAAGGCAGCGCCTTCCTGCTCAAGATATCGGACGGCGCAGCGCCGCCCGCCTACCAGGTCGTCGCCGGCCTGCGCACCACGCAGATGACCGTGTCCGGCGACACCGTCGTCATCACTCACAAGCAAAGCGGCGGCTGGCGCGAACTGCTTTCCGGCGCAGGCATACGCTCGGTCTCGGTGACGGCGGCGGGCATCTTCCTCGGCAGCGGAGCCGAGGCGCGGGTCCGCGCCAATGCGCTGGCCGGCACGCTCGACGATTACGAGCTGTCGTTCGAGGATGGCGAGAAGCTGCGCGGCCGCTTCCTGATCCAGCGGCTCGACTATGCGGGCGATTTCAACGGCGAGCGCACATATTCGCTCCAGCTCGAAAGCTCGGGCGCGGTGGTGCCGGCATGACGGCGGCGAACCCGCATCGCGGCGAGGCGTCGCTCGCCATCGCCGGAACCTCGCGCCTGCTGCGCCCCAGCTTCGGCGCGCTGGTCGCGGCGGAGGAGGAACTGGGGCCGCTCCTCGCGCTGGTCGAACGCGCGGGCGCGGGGCAGCTGCGCCTTTCCGAAATGGCCGCGCTGTTCTGGCACTGCCTGACCGAGCGCGACGGCATCACCCGCGATCAGATGGGCGAGGCGGTGGCCGCGCAAGGCCTCGCCGCCTGCGCCAAGCCGCTGCGCGCCCTGCTCGCGCAGATCCTGCAGGGCGGCAGATGAACGAGGCTTTCGGCCCGGCGGCGCTGCGCCTCTGCGGCATCGCCGCGCGGCTGCTCGGCTGGCGTCCTGCGGAATTCTGGGACGCCACGCCGGCCGAACTCGCCGCCGCGCTCGCCCCGCCCGACGCGCCGCGCCCGCTGGGCCGCGACGCGCTTCTCGCAATGATGGAACTTGACGATGGATGAAGTGGATACCCTGCTGGTCGAAGTGCGCGCAGGCACCCAGGGCTTTGCTCAGGACGTGGCGGCGATGCGGAGCACGTTCGACGCGACGCTGGTCGATGGCTTTGCCCGTGCGGGCGACGTGCTCGAACGCGGGCTGCTCGGCGCGATAAGGCGCGGCGGCATCGGCTTCGACGACCTGAAGCGCATCGCGCTGAGGACGATCGACGAGATCGCCGCGCAGGCCGTTGGCAATCTCTTTTCGGGCGGAAACGGCGGCGGGATCGGCGGCTTGCTCAATCTCGGCGGGCTGGTCGGCTCGATCCTCGGCCTGCCGGGACGGGCGAACGGCGGCGCCGTCTCGCCGGGACGCGGCTATCTCGTCGGCGAACGCGGGCCGGAACTGTTCGTGCCCGCTTCCGCCGGGCGGGTAGAGCCGAATGCAACCGCTCCCGCCCGCGAAGTGCGCGTCTCGATCAATCTCGTCGCGCCGCCGGGCGCCAACGCCCCGCAGGCACTGCAGCGCTCTGGCCGGCAGATCGCCAGCGCCGTGCGGCGCGCGCTCGGCTGAAAGGAAGCAACATGGCCTTCTGGCTTGCGAACAAACGCGAGGGACAGGACAGCGACTGGATCCAGCGCTTCGATCCGCGCTTCTGGACCGTCAACTTTCCCCGTCCGATGACCGCATCGGTCGTGACCACCGCGCCCGACGCCTTGCGCGTCGATGCCGCGTTCCTGCGCCGCGCCGACCTTGCCGGGCTCATCTGGGAAAGCGAGGATCGCCTTGACCACCCCCTGCTCGCCTACCGGACGGATCGCGACCATAGCCGCACGACACTGTCGTTCCGCTGGCGCTCCGGCGGGATCGTGCCGCTCGACGCGCTCAACGGCCCGACGCTGACGATCGAGGGGCGCGACACGGCCGGCGATCCGCATGTCTGGTACGTCCGCCTGTGGAACTATGCCGCAGGGACGCCTGAGGATGCGCGGATAACTCTGCCCTTCTCGGCACTGGCCGGCGGCTTCCTCCTGCCCGCCGAGGCCGATCCCGTCTGGCCGCAGGACATCGACCGCCTCTTCATCTCGCTCGTCGCCCCCGGATACGACGGCGGGAGCGGCGAGCCGCTGGCCACGCCCGCAGAAGGCTGGGTCGAGATGAGCGAAATCCGCTGCACGGGCGACCGTCCGATGCTGGAGATCGGCGACGTGATCGTCCCGCCCAACGGCATCGCCATGGCCACCGCCTATGACGACTGCGGCACGCAGACGCCGGCGCGACTGCTGCGCAACGTACGCCAGCTCGGCTATCGCGGCAGCCTGGTCCACTATGTCGGGATGAGCCATTACTTCCGGCTCGCACATCACGACGGCGCCTATCTCGCGGGCGGGCCGGGCGATCCGCTGTGCGGACCCGCGCGCCGCTGGCACCGTGTGTTCTTCGCGGAATGCGCTCGGCTGGGCTTCTCGCCGATCGCTTCTCTGTCCTACGAACTGCTCGCGCAGCACTGCCCCGACGCATGGCAGCAGCGCGCCCATGACGGATCGCCCGCGCGTACCGGCTGGGATCCGCCATCGGCGCTGCTCTCCCCGGCGAACGGCGCGGCGATGGACTGGCTGCGATCGGCGGGAGCGGCTTTCGCCCGGCTGATGGCGGAAGCGGGGGTTCCGGTACGCTTCCAGGTGGGCGAACCGTGGTGGTGGATCTTCGCCGATGGGCGCGTCTGCCTTTACGACGCTGCGGCCGTGACTGCGTTCGGCGGATCGCCGCCCGCGATCGCCGATCTGCGGGCGCCGCTCGATACCGCGCAGAAGACGCTGCTCGACACGGCGGGCGCGCTGCTCGCCGGTTCGACCGCCGCGCTGGTCGATGCCGTGCGCGATGCCGTTGCCCCTGCTTCCGTGGAATCGCTGTTGCTGATCTTCCCGCCGATGCTGCTCGATCCCGCAATGCCCGAAGCGTGGCGGGCGAACCTGCCCACCGATTGGGCCGCACCCGCCTTCGACCGGCTGCAGGTAGAGGATTACGACTGGCTGACCGCCGGCGCTGATGCCAACCGCCGCGCCGCTTATGAAACGGTGAACCAGCGTCTCCGCTATCCGCCGCACGAACAGGACTATTTCGCCGGCTTCGTGCTGCTGCCGGAACAGCGCGACCAATGGCGGCGCATCGACAAGGGCATCGACGAGGCTCTGCCGCGCGATCCGCACGAGGTGTTCGTCTGGGCGCTGCCGCAAGTCTGCCGCGACGGATACGTCCGGCTCCCCCGAACCGAAGAGGACGATATGCAAGCCTTCGACGATGTGCCCTATCCGCTGCCACTGGGCCTCGACGCGACGATAGCGCCCGAATTCTCGACCAGCGTCGCCGTGACCGCATCGGGTCACGAACACCGCAACAGCCTGTGGGCCGACGCCCGGCTGCGCTTCGATGTCGGGCCGGGGTTGCGTTCCGAGGCGGACCTCGGGGCGCTGATCCAGTTTTTCCGGGCCCGGCGCGGCGCGGCGCGCGGCTTCCGCTTGCGCGATCCGTCCGACTTCAGCTCCAACGGCATGACCGGCGCGCCGACGATGGCGGACCAGCTCATCGGCATCGGCAACGGGGCGCACAGCGCCTTTCCACTGGTCAAGCGCTATGGCGAAGGCGCCGAAGCGCAAGTGCGCCGCATCACCCGCCCATGCTTCGACACCCTGCTTGTCAGCGTCGCAGGCGTGCTGATCGCGGAAGGCTGGACGCTGGACGAGGGCGGCGTGCTGACGTTCGCCGAAGCGCCCGCGTCCGGCGCGCAAGTGCGCGCGGGCTTCCTCTTCGACGTGCCGGTGCGTTTCGCCGAAGACCGCCTGGAGATCGCCGGCGCAAGCTTCGCGGCAGGCGAAGCGCCAAGCGTGCTGGTGGTCGAGATCCGGGAGGCTTCATGAACCGCATCTGGTTTTCCGACAGGCTGGAAACGGTCGCCATGTTCTGGCGCGTGCTGCGGCGCGACGGCGTGGCGCTGGGCTTCACCACGCATGACCGCGACTTGTGGTTCGGCGGCCTGCTGCATCGCGCGGCGCCCGGCATGATCCCCTCGTCGCTGCGCCGCTCCGGCGATTTCGAGCCCGACAGCGCCGAAGTGCGCGGCGCGCTGACGCATGACGCGCTTTCCGCCGCCGACCTGGCGATGGGCCGTTTCGACGGCGCGCAAGTGCGCATCGGCCTCGTCGACTGGGAAACGCTGGAACATGACGTGCTTTACGCGGGCTCGCTGGGAGAGATCGTCGAGGAGGACGGCCGCTTCACCGCCGGGCTGATCTCGCGCAAGGCCGAACTGCTGCGCGATCCGGTGCCGCGCACCAGCCCCATGTGCCGCGCCGCGTTCTGCGGACCGGGGTGCACGCTGTCGGCGCTGTCCTTCACGCACGAGGCGCGGGTCATGGCCACGGCGTTCGGGGACAACGCCGTGACGCTCGCTACCGGCGCATCGCCGGAAACCCTTGTCGGCGGCGTCCTGCGCTGGCTCGACGGGCCGCAGGCAGGGCTATCCATGGACGTCATGGCGACCGGCGCGTCCGGGGTCGTACTCGCCACGTCGCTCGATCCGGCCCTCGCTCCCGGCACCCGCGCGATCGTGCGCGAAGGTTGCGACCACACGCTCGGCACTTGCGCGGCGCGGTTCGGCAATGCGGCCAACTTCCAGGGGGAGCCGTTCCTGCCGGGCAACGACATGATCGTACGCTATCCGGTGCCGGCGGCATGACGGCCAGTGCCCTCGCCCACGCCGCCGAAGCGCTCGCCGGTGCCCGCTTCCGCCTGCACGGCCGCAATCCGGAAACCGGGCTCGACTGCGTCGGCGTCCTCGCCGCCGCGCTCACCGCAGTCGGCCACCCGGCGCCGATCCCGAACGGATATACGCTGCGTTCCCGCTCGCTGCCCTGGCTCGACATGGCGGTGGTAGGGAGCGGTTTTGCTCCGGCGCGGGGGCCTGTCCTGCCGGGCGACGTGCTGCTCGCGCGCATCGGCCCATGCCAGCTCCACTTGCTGGTGGCGGCGCACCGCGATCGCTTCATCCATGCCCACGCGGGTCTCCGGCGGGTCGTCCTGATGCCCGGACCACCCCCCTGGCCGATCCTGCACCACTGGCGTCTCGCTGAAAACGACTGAGGACATCATGGCGACTCTCGTATTCTCCGCGCTCGGCACGGTGCTGGGCGGACCTATCGGCGGCGCCATCGGCGCGCTGGTCGGCAGGCAGGTCGATGCCGCGATTATCGGCGGCGGCCATCGCGAAGGCCCGCGCCTCAAGGAACTGACCGCGACCACATCGAGCTACGGCGCGCCGATCCCCCGCCACTTCGGCCGGATGCGCGTGCCCGGTACGATCATCTGGGCAACCGACCTCGTCGAGCACAGCGACACCGAAGGCGGGGGCAAAGGCCGGCCATCGATCACGACTTATACTTACACCGCGTCCTTCGCCGTTGCGCTCGCGAGCCGACCAATCGCAGGCGTCGGCCGCATCTGGGCGGACGGCAACCTGCTGCGCGGCGAAGCGGGCGACCTCAAGACCGGCGGAACGATGCGGCTGCACAGGGGCTGGGGCGATCAGGCCCCTGACCCCCTGATCGCATCCGCCGAAGGCGAAGACCGCTGCCCGGCGTGGCGCGGCACTGCCTATGTCGTGTTCGAGGATCTCGAACTGGGCGATTTCTTCAACCGCATCCCGGCGCTGACGTTCGAAATCATCGCCGACGAGGGCGCGTTCACGCTGCGCGATGTGATCGGCGAAACCATCGACGGGATCGATGCCGGGGTGGCGCTCGACGGAGTCTCCGGCCTGTCCTGCGAGGGGCCTCTGGCCGATACGCTGCGCCTTCTCGATCCCATCTTCCCGATGGACTGCGATGCCGGCGGCAAAGCGCTGACGATCGCCCGCGAGCGCTTGCAGGATGGTCCGGCGATGCTTCCAGAAGCGTCGGTTGCAGTGGGCGACGAGGAATTCGGCAGCGGCGCGGGCTTCATTCGCCGGCGCGGCCCTGCGCCCGCCGATCCGCCCGAGATCCTGCGCTACTACGACATCGGCCGCGATTATCAGCCCGGCCTGCAGCGCACCGTCGGACGACCGGGCCCCGGTCAGCCCCGCACTATAGAACTGCCGCTGGCACTGACCGCCGCCAACGCACGCGTTCTGGCCGGGCGCGCTGCGCGCAACGGCCTGTGGCGACGCGAGACGATCGCCTGGCGCTGCACACGGCTCGATCCCGCGATAACGCCGGGCGCGATCGTGACCGCGCCGAGCCAATCCGGCCTCTGGCGCGTGGAAACCTGGGAGTGGCGAGAGACGGGGGTCGAGCTGTCACTGGCGCGGGTCGCTCCCTCCGGTGCGGCAGAGGGAGCAGGCGTACCGGTCGATCCGGGCCGCCTCAACCCGCCAGCCGATATGCCGCTTCCGCCCACGGCACTCGCTGCGTTCGAACTACCCTGGGACGGCTCCGGCGACACTGGCGCCCCGGCCATTCATGCCGCGCTGTCCTCTCCGGCCGCCAACTGGAGCGGCGCTGCGCTCTATGCCGATCAAGGCGACGGCGCGCTCGTCCCCCTCGGTCCGAGCGGACGCGCGCGCTGCCTGATCGGCGCCGCCGAAGCCGCACTGCCACCGGCCAGCCCGCTGCTGATCGACCGCACCTCATCCGTGGTGATCGAACTGATCGACCCGGCAATGCAACTGGCCGACGCCACCGGCCGCCAGCTCGCGCTCGGCGCCAATCGCGCGCTGCTGGGGGAAGAGATCCTGCAGTTCGGCCGCGCCGTGCCGCTCGGCGCGGGACGCTGGCGGCTCGAAACGCTGCTGCGCGGACGCGGCGGCACCGAATGGGCGATCGGCGGCCACGTTCCCGGCGAGACATTCGTGCTGATCGACCAGCGCCCGCTAGCGCTCGACCCACGGCTGGTGGGCGATCGTCCCTCGACGCTTATAGTCGCCGTCGGTCGCGGCGACGCCGAAGCGGTCACCGCGCCGATCGCGCTCAGCGGCGTGTGGCAGCAACCCTTGTCGCCGGTCCATGGACGGGCGGAATGGCGGGCCGACGGCGGTTGCCGGCTCTACTGGACCCGCCGCGCCCGAGGCGCTTGGCAATGGCTCGACGGAATAGAAACGCCGCTCAACGAGGAAACCGAAGCCTACCGGCTGGGTTACGGCCCTCCCGATGCGCCGCTGGCGATCTGGGCGCTGACGACGAACGAACACCTGCTTCCGCCGGAAACCCTGGCAGAGCTTTCCGCGATACTGCCCGGCGGCGCGTTTCATGTCCGCCAGGTGGGGCGCGGGGCGCTCTCTCGGCCGCTCCATCTCGTCACCCTGCCCTGAGCCTTCACGGAGAATAGCATGAGCGATCCATTTCTGTTCGACAGCACGACACCCCGCTTCGGCCTGCCCCTGCTCTTCGCCGGACAGTCCCAGAAGGAAGCGTTCGTCAATGAAGCCCACGCGCTGGCCGACGCGCTGCTCCACTGCGCGATCGAGGGGCGATCGCCTTCCCCGCCCGGATCGCCTGCCGATGGCGAGAACTGGCTGGTGACGCCCCTCGCCGACGGCGCGTGGAGCGGGCGGGAGGCCTGCATCGCCTGCCGCCAGGCTGGCGGCTGGCTGTTTGTCGAACCCCGTGACGGGCTGCGCCTGCTTGACCGCTCGACCGGCCAGGAATGGCGCTATTTCGGGGAATGGCGCGCCGCTGAAATTCCTGCGGAACCTTTAGGCGGGCTGGTAGTTGATGCTGAGGCTCGCGCGGCCATCCAAGATATCATCGCCGCGTTGAAGCTCGCCGGGATTCTTCCGGATACGTGACATGAGGGTTATCATTTTGGAAACCATTTGCCGCCTAGCTCGTTGCGCCGTGGCTCCAATTCCGGAGTGCAACCCTTCGAAATTGCGGCATTCTTGCAACAGCGCTCATTTTTGAACACTTGCGTGCGCAACTTCGAGAAGGTAGACACGTTGAACCTCGGTGGCTCCAATCTCTCTAATAGGGGAATAATAATGCGGAAACTCGTCATAGGAATGGCGATGGCTTCGACGGCCCTCGCTTCGCCGGCGCTGGCGCGCGAAGGCTCTTGGTATGTAGAAGCCAACGGCGGCGCGATGATCGTCGAGGACATGGACTTCGACATCACGACGACTGGCCCGATCCGGTCGGCCACATACGATTTCAACACTGGTTACGACTTCGGCGGCATCGTCGGTTACGACTTCGGCATGTTCCGTCTCGAAACCGAAGCCAGCTATCGCCGCGCGAATGAGGGTGATAGCTACACCCTGCGCGGCGCCCCCGTCGTGACTTACGGCGACGGCCAGTACGACGGCGGCTCGAGCGCTCTCAGCTTCATGGTCAACGGCCTGCTCGACTTCGGTCCCGATGACGGCCTTCAGGGCTTCGTCGGCGGCGGCGCCGGTGTGGCCCGCGTCCGCGTCCAGGCCTCGGCCCCGACCGGCTTCAACATCAACGACACCGACACCGGCTTCGCCTGGCAGGCCCTCGCGGGTATCCGCATGCCCGTCAGCGACCATGTCGATGTTGGCCTGAAGTATCGCTTCTTCAACGCCGACAACGTCGATGTGATCAACGCCGGCAACGAGAACGTAAGCACCCGCTTCCGTTCGCACTCGCTGCTGGCGACCCTGGCCTACAACTTCGGCGCTCCGGCCGAGCCGGCTCCGCCGCCGCCTCCCCCGCCGCCGCCCCCGCCGCCCCCGCCCCCGCCGCCTCCGCCGCCGGTGGTTTGCAACAAGGGTCCGTACATCGTGTTCTTCGACTGGGATAAGTCGGACATCACGCCTGAAGCGGCGACGATCCTCGACAGCGCGATCAGCGCTTACGGCAACTGCGAACGCGTTCCGATCATGCTGGCCGGCTATGCCGACCGTTCGGGCACCGTTAAGTACAACCTCGGCCTGTCCGAGCGTCGTAACGGTTCGGTTCGCAGCTACCTCACGGCTCGCGGCATTCCGGACGGCGTCATCTCGAGCCAGGCTTTCGGCGAGAGCAACCCGCGCGTTCCGACCGCCGACGGCGTCCGCGAACTGCAGAACCGCCGCGTCGAGATCACTTACGGTCCGGGCTCGGGCATGTAAGTTTCGCGACACGCGGAAAGAATTGGGGGGCTGGAGAAATCCGGCCCCCTTTTTCTTTGTCCGCCCACTTTTTCACCCGAATGCCTTGCGCTGAAGGGCCCGTTAGATTTTTCATTGCCTTGTTCCGGGACCTTCGGAACATTAGCCGCGTTCTTTCAGACGCCCTCCAACAGAACAGGAATGCCGTCTTATGCACGCCCGATTTTCCATATTGCTGCTCAGCGCCGCCCTGCTGACCGGCAACGCCGCCCCTGCTTCCAACCCGGGCCCCATCGCCTCCGCCGCGCTTCGCGGCACGGACGGCAGCGACAAGGGCACCGCGACCATCGTGGCGGTTCACGGCAAGATCGAACTGCAACTAGCGGTCCAGGGCTTGCCCGCTGGCGAGCACGGCACGCATCTCCATACGATCGGCCGCTGCGATCCTCCCGATTTCACCAGCGCAGGAGGGCACCTCAACCCTCACGGCAAGATGCACGGCAGCGAGAATCCCCAAGGCGCGCACCTGGGCGACCTGCCCAACCTCAACGTTGGAGACAACGGCAAGGGCGCGCTGATCGCCAGTATCCCCGGCACTCCCCAGGAAGTGGCCGCCGCCCTGTTCGACGCCGACGGGACCGCGATAGTGATCCACGCCGGCACCGACGACTACAAGACCGATCCCAGCGGCAACAGCGGAGGCCGGATCATCTGCGGCGTTTTGACCAGGGCGCGCTGATCGCTGGAGAGGCGGCGCTTCTCGGCAATCCGCGAAATGCCGCCACGAGCGCGATCAAGGTAAGGGGCCATGCCGCCGTCAGGGCGGTAAGCCCCAGGCCAAGATCACCGAACGCCGCCGACAGCCTGCCTGCGGCATAAGGACCGAGCGCCAGGCCGATCAGATTGGTGCCGAGCAGAAAGGCTGCGGCGGCTGTCCCGCGCAAGGTCGGGGGGACAATATTGACAATGGTGCCCGACGCGCCGCCCAGCGTCGCGCTCATGCACAGGACCATTGCCATGGCAGTGACGTAATAGACCGGCAGGCTGGGGGCAGAATACATCGCCGCATGCAGCAGCATGGTTCCCGTCGCCGTGAAGATGACCAGCCCCACCCGCCGCGAATGACGACCGCCACGCGCAATGCGATCGGCCGCCAGTCCGCCCAGGACCACTCCCGCGGCACCGCCCAGTGCGCCGATGCCCCCCAGCATGAAGGCCGCGTCCTGCGGCGCAGCGTGGAGTTCCTGTATGGCATAGAGCGGCGCGAAGCCGATATTGGCGTAACCGACGAAGGATACCAACGCATAACCGATCGTCACGCCAACGAACGGCGCTGAACGGAACAGCGCTGAAAAGGCAGCCGGATCGCGAAAGCGCAGCGCCGACAGCCAGGACGCCACGGCATAGCAACCGACACCGAAGGCGATCCACTGCGCCGGATCGCCCAGCAGGGCAACCGCACTCCACACGGCAAACGCGGCGAAGGCAAAGACGCCGAGATGGGCCACGAAAGCGCTCGATCCCCGGCGGGCAGCGCCCAATAATGTGAACGGCGGCACGATATCGGCCAGATCGCGAAAGAATTCCGGCCATGGAGACCCGTCCGCCTCCAAGGATGCGGGATCGCTATCCAGCCGACCCCGCAGCGGTTCCCGCAGCGTCGCGACCCATAGCGCCACCAGCAGTCCGGGCAGCCCGACCATCAGCAGCGCGGCCTGCCAGCCAGCGAGACCCAGGGGGGCCGTGCCCTTCGGGAAGGCGGCGTTCCATTCCCCGACGATCGTCCCGCCGACGTAAAGCGCCACGCCGCTGCCGATATACAACCCCGTGGAATATATGCCGAGCGCGGTCGCCCGGCGCTGGGGCGGGAAATAGTCGCCGATCAGCGAATAGGCGCAAGGGCTGAGCGTCGCCTCGCCGATCCCGACGCCGACGCGGGCGAGCGCGAGTTGCGTGAAGTTGCGCGACAAGCCGGATAGCGCGGTCATCAACGACCATAGCCCCAGCCCCAGCGTCAACAACCGCACGCGCAGCCAGCGATCGGCGAGCTTGCCGAGCGGTATGCCGAACAGGGCATAGAAGACGCCAAAAGCCGTGCCGTACAGGAAACCGAAGTCGCTGTCGGAAATGCCGAGATCGCGCTTGAGATCGGGGGCGAGTATCGCCAGCAACTGGCGATCTACGAAATTCAGGACATAGACGACGACCAGAACACCCAGCATGTACCAGGCATAAGAGCCATCTGGGTATTCCTGAGCGGGGGCCGGCTGGCTATTCTCCGTCGGCATATGCCGTGCCATCCTCCAGCCCCGCCGCGGCGAAACCGGCGCGGCGCAGGCGGCAACTGTCGCACAAACCGCAGGCGCGGCCGTCAGGTTGCGGATCGTAGCAAGACCAGCTCATCGCCGGATCCAGGCCAAGGCGGATCGCTTCACGTGCAATGTCCGCCTTGCCGAGAAACTGCAGCGGCGCATGTATCTGGAACCGCTCCCCTTCGGCACCGGCGCGCGTGGCAAGGTCGGCCAGATCCGCGAAGCCCGCGATGAATTCGGGCCGGCAATCAGGATAACCCGAATAATCTAGCGCGTTGACACCGATAAAGATGTCTCGGGCGCCGAGCGCTTCCGCCCAGGCCAGGGTCAGCGACAGGAATACGAGGTTGCGGGCCGGCACGTAAGTCACCGGGATATCGGCTCCGACACCTTCCTTGGGTACGACGATGTCGTCCGTGAGCGCGGACCCTCCGAACCGGCGCAAATCGAGCGGCAGTACGACATGGCGTTCGGCATCAAGCCGGGCGGCGATGGCGGCGGCGGCCTCGATCTCACAGCGGTGGCGCTGGTTGTAATCGATGGTCAGCGCGAAAATACGATAGCCTGCCTCCCGCGCCAATGCGGCGGAAACCATCGAATCGAGTCCGCCCGAAAGCAGGACCACCGCCGGACGCCCGGACACTTGCGGAATTCCTTGCATGAAACGGGGCTACCTGCTGCGCGGCGAAGTGGCAACGCTTCAGCCGGCGCAATCGCTCACACGCCGGGCTTCGGCCACAAAGGCAAAAGGCACGCCGTCGGCGATGCCCTGCGTATCGATCTGCACCAGGCGGCTGCTCTCCCGGCGGATCTGCGTCCTGCCGAAGCCGCGCCCCCGACACGTGTATTGCACAGTCACCTGGGTATCGGCGTCGCTAACGATCAGGCGTTCGCAATTCAGCGCCGGATGGCGCAGCTGGATAAGGCCGCGCCCGTCGCGCAAGCAAAGACGCTCCACTCCGGGGGCGCCATCACGCACACGCAACTCCCAGCGCCCGCTGTCGAGGTTATCGAGCATGGCAAGCGCCGGCCGCTGCCCTCCCGCCGGTGCGGCGAGGGCGAGGATGAAACCGGCAATGACAAGTCGCTTCTTCATGCCTTGCTCGCAATTGGCCAGGGCGCAGATGCACGGCGCCGCATTCCCATGGGCGGCGCCTATATCATCTTGATGTCAAACGACCAAGCGTGGTTATTGGGCGATGAACCGTTAAGCTATAGTTCGATCCTGAACAGCTTCGAACAGAAGGCGCAATCGACCGAAATCACGCCATCGTCATCCCGCATCGCCTCGAGTTCTTCTACCGGAAAACGCGACAGCACCGAATTGTAATAGTCGGCCGAACAACGGCAACCCCGCGAAAGCGAGGCCAGTCGGGACACGCGGATCTCCTCTTCCTCATGGAACAGGCGCCAGACGATCGCTTCGAGCGACAGCGCGGCATCGACCAGTTCATCCTGGCGAATGCTGCCGGCAAGCGTCGCGACATGTTCCCACTCGGGATGGTCGAGCTGGACATGCAGGCGCTCCCGCCCTTCCTCGCCTTCGGGCAGATGCTGCAAAAGCAGGCCGCCGGCGATGCAATGCTGGCCATCCCAGCGCACGCCGGTTCGGATCAGCGTAGGCACCTGCTCCGATTGGGCGAAATACGACTGGCAGGCCTCGGCCAGCGAATCGCCTTCCAGCGGGACGATGCCCTGATAGCGTTCATTGGACGCGGCCAGGTCGAACGTGATGCACAGATATCCCGCGCCGAACAGATCCGTCAGCGACGGGAAATGGTTCAGCGCGGCAAGCCGCTCGGCATCATGGCGCACATAGCCGCGAAGCTCGCCCATGCGGAAATCGCAGACCAGCAGATCGACGATGCCGCCCTCAGCCTGCACCTGCATGGTGAGCTGGCTGCTTTCTTCCTTCAGCAAGGATCCGATCAGGGCGCACAACACCAGCGCTTCGGCCAGCAGATGCCGGATCGCAGTAGGATAGGCATGCGCCGAGAGGATCGTATCCAGCGTCGGCCCCAGGCGCACCACGCGGCCCCGGGCATGACGCTCCGGTACCGAAAGGGCGAGCAGGCGATCGAAGCCGGTCTCGTCTTCGGGGATGAAGGCCGCCCCGTTCACAACTGTCCGAACACCCAGCGCAGCACGGACTTCTGAGCATGGATGCGGTTCTCCGCCTCATCCCAGACGACCGACTGCGCGCTATCGATCACCTCGTCGGTCACTTCCTCGCCGCGGTGCGCGGGCAGGCAGTGCATGAACAGCGCATCCGGAGCCGCAGCGGCCATCAAGGCCCCGTTTACCTGGTAGGGCTGCATCGCCGCGATCACCTGATCGCCGCCGGCCTGCCCCATCGACACCCAGCAATCGGTCACCACGACCTGCGCGCCCGCCACCGCCTCGCGCGCATCGCGAAAGAAGCGCACGTCGCCGCCCGCCGCCCGCGCGCGCGCGACAAAGCCGGCATCCGGTTCATAGCCTTCCGGCCCGCCGATGCGGATCGTGAACTTCATCAGCCCCGCCGCCTCGATCAACGAATGGAGGACGTTGTTGCCATCGCCCAGCCAGGCGAGCTGCAGGCCGGGCAGCGCATGGCCGCGCTCCACCACGGTCAGCAGGTCCGCCATGATCTGGCAGGGATGCGAGAGATCGGTAAGGCCATTGATGACCGGCACGCTGGCATAATGCGCCAGTTCCTCGATCTTCGCATGGTCGTCGGTGCGGATCATGATGGCGTCGACCATACGGCTGAGCACACGCGCCGTATCGGCCACGGTCTCGCCCCGGCCAAGCTGGGTCGCACCCGATTCCATCACGATCGCGCTGCCGCCAAGCTGGCGCATGGCCATGTCGAACGACACGCGCGTGCGGGTCGAGTTCTTTTCGAAGATCATCGCCAGCACATGGCCGGCGAGCGGTGCGTCGGCATCGGCGCGTCCCTTGCTCCAGCCCGCGCGCGCCGCCTTGCGATCGAGCGCATCGTTGATCATCGCGGCGACGGCATCGCCGCCTGCGTCCGCAAGGTCGAGGAAATGCCGCGTCATTGTCCCACAGGCTCCGCAACGTAGCTGGCGGCGCCGGCCGACAGCTTGTCCATGAATTCGTCGATATGGCTGTCGTCGATAACGAGCGGCGGCACGACACGGATAGTGTTTTCCCCGCCCGAAACCGTGAGCAACGCGTGATTGTCACGCAAGTGCCCGACGAAACCGCGCGGCTCCACCTTCAGCTTGATGCCGAGCAGCAGTCCGCGCCCGCGCACTTCCTCGAACAATTCGGGGTAGTTGCCGATGAACTGCTGGAGTCGCGAAACGAGCTTGGCGCCCTTGTCGCGCACATTGGCGATCACGTCTTCATTGGCGATGGCGTCGAGCACCGCTTCGCCTGCCGCCATGGCGAGCGGGTTGCCGCCATAAGTCGAACCATGCGAACCCACGACCATGCCGCGCGCCGCCCTTTCGCTGGCAAGGCAGGCGCCGAGCGGAAAACCGCCGCCGATGCCCTTCGCGCTCGCGACGATGTCGGGCGTGATGCCGTACTGCTCATAGGCATAAAAGCTGCCGGACCGGGCGACGCCGCACTGCACTTCATCCAGCACGAGCATCAGGTCATGCTCGTCCGCCAGCTGCCGCAACCCGTGCATGAATGCGTCCGACGCGACTCGGATGCCGCCTTCGCCCTGGATCGGCTCGACCAGGAAGCCGGCAGTATTCGGCCCGATCGCCGCCTTCACGGCAGCGAGATCGTTGAACTCGACGTACCTGAAGCCCGCCAGCAGGGGCGCGAAGCCCTTGTGCATCTTCTCCTGGCTCGAAGCGCTGATCGTCGCCAGCGTCCGGCCATGGAACGCGTTGTTGAACGTGATCAGCTCGAACTTCGCGTCATTGCCGACATGCTGGTGATAAGCGCGCGCGGTCTTGATCGCGCATTCCACGGCTTCAGCGCCCGAATTCGTGAAGAAGACCGTATCGGCGAACGTGAGATCGACCAGCCGCTGCGCCAGATGCTCGCCCTGCGGGCTGCCATAGAGGTTCGAGTAATGCATCAGCGTCGCCGCCTGGCGTTGAATCGCGCCGATCAGCCCCTCGTGCGAATGGCCGAGGATATTGACCGCGATGCCGCTGGCGAAATCGAGATAGCGCCGGCCATCTTCACCGATCAGATGACAGTGCTCGCCGCGCACCGGCCGTACGTCGCACCGGGCGTAAACGGGCATGAGCGGAGTGATCGACATCTTTACTTCCTTTGCATTGCGAATCGGATGAGGGAACGGAAACGACAAATGGCGGCCCCGGAAGGACCGCCATTCGCAAATCTTTCGGCATTCGCCAGCCGCCGGTCGTGAACCGGAAGCCGTTGCGAAAGATCAATCCTGACGCGGGGTCAGGTTGACTGCCGAATATTTCCCTCGTCGATCGACCTCGATATCGAATTCGAGACGATCGCCTTCATTCAGGCCCGACATGCCCGAACGCTCGACCGCGCTGATATGCACGAATGCATCAGGCTGTCCGTCGTCACGGGTAATGAAGCCGAAGCCCTTCATGGAATTGAAGAACTTGACCGTGCCGGTGGCCTTTTCGCCCGTCAGCTGGCGCTGCGGCGCGACTTCGCGCTTCTGCACCGGGATGACGTCGCCAACGACCACGAGATCGCTCGCCGAGATCTTGCCGCCACGATCCACAAGCGTGAATTCGAGCTGCTGACCTTCGGCAAGGCCTTCGAGACCGGCGCGCTCAACCGAGCTGATGTGCACGAACACGTCTTCGCCGCCTTCATCGCGCTGGATGAAGCCGAAACCCTTAGCCGCATTGAAGAACTTGACGACGCCCTTGCCCTGACCGACGACCTGGGCGGGCATCCCGCCACCACCGCCGCCGCCGCCACGTGGGCCGCCAAAACCGCCGCCGCCACCGCCGCGCGGAGCACCGAAGCCGCCACCACCGCCGCCGCCGAAGCCGCCACGGTTGCCGCCACCGCCAAAGCGATCACCGCCACCGCCGAACCTGTCGCCGCCGCCAAAACGGTCACCGCCGCCGCCGCCGAAGGGATCGAAACCGTCTTCTCCGAAACCGTCCCGCTTATCGCGGCCCCGTCCGCGACGTCCTCTATCAAAACCCATATTGTCGAACGTACCTTGCTTCGCCCCATGCCAATCACCGGGCAGCGCGGACGAATCGCGCCTGGCGGCAGAACGAGCAACCGCGCTGCCTGCACGGCGCTCTCCTCTGCATCTTCCCGCATATACGAAATTCGGGGGAATGGCGAACAGAATCACAGGATTCAATTCATGGGCGCTTAATTTTGAGACATTTTTTCTGGCGCTTCGCCGAACCGCGACGGTAAACCGGCAAACGAACCTTGCCAAAAGGTCGCGATCAACGCCGACTTATCCGGAGAAATATCATGTTCCGCCAGCTTACCGACACGATTTTCGTCAGCCCGCAGATCGAAGTGGGCGACGTCGCGCAGGCTGCGGCACAGGGCATTGCGCTGATCATCAACAATCGCCCGGAGGACGAAAGCCCCGACCAGACGGCGGGGGCGGAAATCGAAGCCGCCGCGCGCGCCGCCGGCCTCGGCTACATAGCCATACCCGTCACACATGCCGGCTTCAGCGAGGGACAGGTTCAGGCGATGGTGCAGGCTCTGGCCGAAACCGGCGACCGCCCTATCCTCGCCTATTGCCGTTCGGGCACGCGCTCGACACTGCTCTGGGCTCTCGCCGAAGCAAGCAAGGGCTCCAACCCCCAGCGCCTGGCGGCGCAGGCCGCGCAAGCCGGCTACGACATCTCGCCGGTGCGCGCGATGGTGGACATGCTGGCAGCCGGCCACCCCTGAGCCGGCGTCCCTCTCCCCCATTTGCCGGACAAAGGAAGGGCCGGAGCGGCTGGCTCCGGCCCTTTAGTTGTTTGTTCGCAGGAGGAACAACGGATGGCGGGGATCGGGGAGAAGATCCGACCCCGCCAAACTCGATAGATCAGTAGTTGTAGGCGCGTTCGCCGTGGCTCGAGAGATCGAGACCCTGCTGCTCTTCGTCAGCCGACGGACGCAGACCGATGGTCTTGTCGATGATGAAGTAGAGGATCGCAGACCCGATACCCGACCACAGCAGCGTCACGAGGACCGCCTTGATCTGGGTGATCACCTGGGCGCCGATGTCATAGGCTTCGGGATGGAACGCCGCCGGGAAGACGGTGTAATCGAAGTAGCCCTGACCGCCGAGCGACGGAGCCGCGACAATGCCGGTGCCGATAGCGCCGACGATGCCGCCGACGCAGTGGACGCCGAAGACATCGAGGCTGTCGTCATAGCCGAACTTGCCCTTCACGAAGGCGACGAACCAATAACAGATCGGCGAAACGACGAAGCCGAGCACGATCGAGGTCATCGGAGCGGCGAAACCGGCAGCCGGCGTGATCGCGACGAGGCCGGCGACGGCACCCGTGGCGGCACCCAACAGCGAGGGCTTGCCGTGGTGGAACTGCTCGACCAGCGACCAGGACACCGCAGCCGCGGCAGTCGCCACGAAGGTATTGATGAAGGCGACGGCAGTCACACCGTTAGCTTCGAGGTTCGAGCCCGCATTGAAACCGAACCAGCCAATCCACAGCAGACTGGCGCCGATCATCGTCATCACCAGCGAATGCGGCGGCATGGGTTCCTTGGGGAAGCCGATACGCTTGCCGATCATGAGGCAGCCGACGAGACCGGCGATACCCGCATTGATGTGGACGACGGTGCCGCCGGCAAAGTCCAGCGCGCCCATGCCCCACAGGAAGCCGTAGTCGGTCGGGGCATCCGGCAGGAAGTCCGGACCGGCCCAGTACCAGACCATGTGCGCGATCGGGAAATAGATCACCGTCAGCCACAGCACGACGAAGATGATGAGCGCAGAGAACTTCACCCGCTCCGCGAAGGCGCCGACGATCAGCGCCGGCGTGATGCAGGCGAAGGTCATCTGGAACACCACGAAGACAAGTTCGGGCAAGTAGACGTTGTTGCTGAAGGTCGCCGCGAAGGTCGTGTTGTCGACCCCCATGAGGAAGATCTTCGAGAAGCCGCCGACGAACGCGTTATTGCTGGTGAAGGCCATCGAATAACCCCAGCAGCACCACACGATAGCGGCGACCGAGACGATCATGAAGACCTGCATCAGCACGCTGAGCATGTTCTTGGTGCGCACGAGGCCGCCATAGAACAGCGCGAGTGCGGGAACGGACATCATCAGCACCAGCGCGGCGCAGACGAGCATCCAGGCGGTGTCGCCCTTGTCGACCATGCTGATCATCTGCTCGGCGGTCGGCGCCTTGATCAGACTGGTGGCGGCTTCGGTAGCGGCGGCGGAGGCCTCCGGCGCGGGGGCCGCAGTAGCGGCGGCATCAACTGCGGCGGAAGCCGTCGCGGCGGCTTCCTGCGCAAAGGCGGCGGTGGCGGCGAAGAGCGAGGTGCCCAGCGCGCCGGCGCCGCAAACAATCTTGCGGATCATGGTGGTTTCCCTTCCGTCGGACGCGCTCATCACAGCGCGGTATCACCCGATTCGCCGGTGCGAATACGCACGGCGGACGCGAGGTCGAGAACGAAGATCTTGCCGTCGCCGATGGCTTCGGTGCTGGCGGTCTGCTGGATCGTTTCGACGATCTGCGCCGCGAGATCATCCGATGCGGCGACCTCGATCTTCACCTTCGGCAACATGTTCGTCGAATATTCGGCGCCGCGGTAGATTTCGGTCTGCCCCTTCTGCCTTCCAAAGCCCTTCACCTCGGAAACGGTCATGCCGGCGACGCCGATGGCGCCAAGGGCTTCACGCACCTCGTCGAGCTTGAATGGCTTGATGATGGCGATGATGAATTTCATGCCTATCCCCTGCTAGCCACCGGCCCAAGCGCCGGCAGGAGATCAACAGCAAGAGATGTGCCAACTTAATTTTCTGTTAGTGAATCAAGGGATGCAACGATCCACACGTACGACGAAAAGCGCCTTTCCGCCTGAAACATGAGCAACTGCCTAAATTTTAGGCAATGCCAGGCGTGCCCAGACAGGCAGATGATCGGACCCACGCGCGGACAACACGCTGTGGTGAACCCCGGTTTCCAAGACGCGCCAATTCTGCGAAACGACGATACGATCGAGCTGCGCCACGGGTCGACGGGAAGGGAAGCTTCGTCCCGGAGCCAACACCCGCCAGCCATCCGCGCCGAATTCGCGAAAACAGCCGCCATGCTGCGCCCATTCGTTGAAATCACCCATCAATACGGCTGGACAGGCCCCACCGTCGCAAATGCCGATGTGCGCAAGGATGCTGCGTATCTGGTGCCGGCGGCGAAGTCCGGACAAGTCGAGGTGCATGCCCACCACACGGATGCGCTGTCCATCGGCCACGAGATCGGCGCGGATAGCGCCGCGCGGCTCGATCATCGGTAACGGCACCGCCGCCGCATCCGCGACCTCGATGCCGCGACGCACGAGCAGGGCATTGCCGTGCCAGCCGATGCTGTCGGGCCGCATCGACAGGGGCACGGGACGATACTGCGTGTACTCGTCGATCGCGCTTAGCGGCAGTACGCTGGCGCGCGCGCCGAAACGTCGGTCGGCCTCCTGCAAGGCGACTACATCGGCATCGATCTCCCTCAGGATCGACAGGATGCGTTCCGGATCGCGGCGGCGATCCAGCCCTACGGCCTTGCGGATGTTGTAGCTGGCGAAGGAAAGCTGCACGACCCGGCCAAGCTAGGAACACCTGGCCGTCCCGGCAATCCCCTGGTTCAGCGCTCCTTCGTGGCGCTGAAAGTCAGCTCGGGATTGCGCTCCTGCTGATAGCCGACATCCCACGCAGACTTCGCCAGGAAAACCGGATCGCCATCGCGATCCTTCGCCAGGTTCGACTTGTTGAAATCGGCAAAGCCCTTGAGTGCGGCATCGCTGCCCTTGAGCCACCGGGCGGTATCGAAAGGCGCGGGCTCGAGCACGGCGGCAACCTTGTACTCCGCTTCGAGGCGGCTGATCAGCACGTCGAGCTGGAGCTGGCCGACTACGCCGACGATCCACTGCGCACCGATTTCCGGATAGAACACCTGGATAACGCCTTCCTCGGACAAGTCGTCCAGCGCCTTCCTGAGCTGCTTGGTCTTGGTCGGGTCCTTCAGCGCGACACGGCGCAGGATTTCCGGCGCGAAGTTCGGCAGGCCAGTGAAGCGCACCTTGTTCTGCTCCGAAAGCGTATCGCCCACTCGCAGCGTACCGTGGTTGGGAATGCCGATGATGTCGCCCGGCTCCGCGCTGTCGGCGATTTCGCGGTCCTGGGCGAAGAACAGGATCGGCGAATGAACCGCAATCGGCTTGCCCAGACCCGAGGGAGTGAGCTTCATGCCTCGCCTGAACGTGCCCGATACCAGCCGCATGAAGGCGATGCGATCGCGGTGCTGCGGATCCATGTTCGCCTGCACCTTGAAGATGAAGCCGGTGACTTCCTTGTGATCGGGCTCGATCGTGCCCTGCTCGCTCGGCTGCGGCCGCGGCGGCGGCGCGAAACGGGCGATCGCATCGATCAGCTCGGCGACGCCGAAGTTCTTGAGCGCCGATCCGAAATAGACCGGCGTCAGGTCGCCGTGCCGATAAGCCTCGATATCGAATTCCGGATAGCCCGCCTGCGCAAGTTCGATCTCCTCGGCCACTTCATCGGGCAGCACAGGAGCGTCCTCGACCTTGCCGAGAAATTCGCGGCTATCGCCCTCGGGGCGGCTGATGCGATTGGCGGCAAAGTCTAGCACGCCCTCGAAGGTGCCGCCCATGCCCACGGGCCAGCTCATCGGCACGACGTCGAGCGCCAGCGCATCGGCCACCTCGTCCAGCGTCTCGAACACCGCGCGCCCTTCGCGATCGACCTTGTTGACGAAAGTGATGATCGGCACCGAACGCATGCGGCACACTTCGAAAAGCTTGCGCGTCTGCGGCTCGATGCCCTTGGCCGCATCGATCACCATGATCGCCGAATCGACCGCCGTCAGCGTACGGTAGGTATCTTCCGAGAAGTCTTCGTGTCCCGGCGTATCGAGCAGATTGAAGGTGATGCCGTTCTTCTCGAACGTCATGACCGAACTGGTCACGGATATGCCGCGCTGCTGCTCGATCTTCATCCAGTCCGAACGGGCACGTCGCGCCGCCCCGCGCGCCTTGACCTCGCCCGCGAGATGGATCGCACCGCCTTGCAGCAGCAGCTTTTCGGTCAGCGTGGTCTTGCCCGCGTCAGGGTGCGAGATGATGGCGAAAGTTCGGCGGTTGGCACTCATGTCGCGCGCGGTTAGCGCGGGCGCATCGTTACGTCCATGCGGAAGCTGCGCAAAACGCCGATGGCGGGCGTCAGGTCGCTAAACGCGGCCCCTGTCCCCCGGCGACCCGAACTCCCGGCAAGCCCAGGTTGCAAGGCCGCAAGCGACGAGCCAGACGAGAATGCCCCCCGCAAGGTCGATGACATAGTGTCCGCCTATGGGAACGGTCGAGACGATGGTCAGCGCACTCCAGCCCAAGGCTACCCATCTGAAGGGCGAGGCGACGAAACCCTGCAGGATCGCCAGCGCCATTACCGTATGGAACGAGGGAAAGCACACGATCCCGTTCATGTCCTCAAGCTTCACCAGAAGTTCGCCGCCCCGATAGAAATGCTCGAACGCCGAAACGGCATAAGTTCCGGCGCCAAACGGCAGACCCCGCCCCTGCAGGACGTCCAGACCCAGCGTGACGGCGGCGCCCCGCGCCGGAAAGAAGATCGACACCAGCGCCGTGAGCTGCATTGCGACTATCAACGTCGCGACGACCTGCCACAACCGAACCCGATCCTGCTTCATCAGGTTCCACAGGACGGCAACGGCACACAGCGGGCCGGAAACATTATACGCGATGTGCAGAAGCCTGGAAAACAGCGGCTGGCTTGCGACGAAACCCGCGACGGCGCGCGCATCGAACCCGATCAGGACATCGCCGCGCGCGAGCAGCGGATCCATGATCGGAAAGCGCATCCTGAGACCCATGTTGGCCACGAGGCCGCACAACAACAGGCTGACCGTCACGAAAGCGACGATGTTCGCGCTGTCCGCCATGCGCCAGTCGTGCCGGCGGAAGCGGCAAAAGCCGGCAAGCAGGAAGACAAACACCGCCAGAAGCAGGAAATTCGCGAATTCGGGTGCGAACCTCATGCCCGTCGCGGCGAGAATGACCAGAAGCGTTCCCGCGCCCAGCGAAAGCGAAGCCAAGAGCAGTCCGATCAATCGCAGCCGTGCGCCCCTCCCCAGCCCGTACCGGCTGCTGGCGCCGACGTTCGGCAAGGGCGAAGACAGTGCGGCTGACGTCACCCCGCCCGATTACCGGCGAGAGCTTGCGATTCCGTTATTGGCGGGCACGATAAACGGATCAGCCCCGCAGCACCGCGCCCAACTTCGCCGCCGCCGCGGTTACCTTTTCGGCAATCGCCTTCAGATCGCTCTCGCCATAGCTCTTCTCGCCGGGTTGCAGCGTGACCTCGACCGCGAGCGACTTCTGGCCTTCGGGAACGCCCTGGCCACGGAAATCGTCGAACAACCGTGCGACGGCGATGTTCGCCTTGTCGGCACCCTTTACCGCCCGCACGAGATCACCCGCCGGAAGCTCCGCCGGCACCAGGAAGGCGAAATCGCGCAGTACGGACTGCAATGCCGGCGGTGCATAGTGCGCGCGGGCGAAGGTAGTCGCGCCCTTCTTCCCTGGTATCGCATCGAGAAACAGCTCAACCACCGCGACGGGCCCGTCGATGTCGAAGCGCCTGAGCAGTGCAGGATGCAACATGCCGAAACGCGCAAGGACATTCTTCGGCCCCAGCCGCAAAGTCGCCGACTGGCCGGGATGGAATTGCGAGCCAGCCTCTCCCATCACCTGCAGGTTATCGACCGGCGCCCCGGCCTCGGCCAGCAGGGCCAGCGCTTCGGCCTTCGCATCATAGGCGTCAAAGCTCGCCGACTTGCCGGCCGCCCAACTGCGAGGCGTCTTTTCGCCCGCAAGGATCACCGCCAGCGACAGGCGCTCATCGCTTGCCCCAGCTTCGCCACGCAGATAGCGACGTCCAATCTCGAACAAGCGCAGACCAGCCGCACCACGATCGAAATTACGCCGCACCGCCGATAGCAGACCCGGCAGCAGCGAGGGGCGCATCACCTTCATGTCCTCGCTTATGGGATTGGCCAGCACCCACAGCGGGCCATCCGCGAAAGGCTCGGCCTCGGCTTCGGGCAGAAACGACCAGGTAACCGCCTCATGGCTGCCCCGCGCTGCGGCAGCGCGGCGCAAACGGCGCTCAAGCTTCTGCGCCGGGGTGGCAGTGGGCCGTGCGACGCCGTCCGCGCGGGGCAGAGCGACGCTCTCAATCTTGTCGAGCCCATGGATGCGGATCACTTCTTCCACGATATCGGGCGCGCCATCGATATCAGGCCGCCAGCCGGGAACGCCGACGCTCCATTGTTCACCTGCCGGCCCTTCGCTGGCAACCACCCCGAAACCCAGGCTTTCGAGGATCGTGCGCTGCCGTGCGGTGGGAATGGCGACGCCGCCAAGCGTTCCGGCCAGCGTCGGATCGTAATGGACGACTTTGCCGCCCGCAGGCGCGGCGCCAGCACGCACTACTCCCGAGGCCTCGCCGCCGCAGATCTCCAGCACCAGCGCGGTCAGCAGCTCAAGCCCGGTATCGAGGAATTGCGGATCGACGCCGCGCTCGAAGCGGCTGCGCGCATCGGAGGTGAGGTTCAGCGTACGGCCAGTCGCGGCGATACGCTCAGGATCGAAATAAGCGATCTCCAGCAGCACGTTCCGCGTGCTCTCGGAGCAACCCGAATGCTCGCCGCCCATGATGCCGGCAATGTCGTGCACGCCGGTGTCGTCGGCAATCACGGTCATCGTGTGATCGAGCAGGTAATCCTTGCCGTTGAGCGCGGTGACGGCCTCGCCGTCCTTTGCGCGCCGCGCGACGACCGCGCCGGTCAGCCTGGCGAGATCATAGGCGTGAGCCGGACGGCCATAAGTCAGCATCACGTAGTTCGTGATATCGACCAGAGCCGAGATCGGACGCTGTCCGGCGCTCTTGAGCCGCGCCTGCAGCCAATCCGGCGAAGGGCCGTTGGTCACATTGCTGATGACGCGGCCGTAGAACGCGGGACAACCCTCAGAATCGTCGGTGCGGATTTCGACAGGACAGGGAAATGCGCCGGCGACCGGAGCGGAAGCGATGGGCCTGAGCATACCCAGCCCCGCTGCAGCGAGATCGCGCGCAATACCGTGGACGCCCATGCAGTCAGGCCGGTTCGGCGTGATCGCGATGTCGAACACCGGATCGGCGCCGTGCCAGTCGGCGAAGGCCGTGCCGATGGGCGCATCCTCGGGCAGTTCGATGATGCCGTCGTGATCGTCGCCAAGCTCCAGCTCGCGCGTCGAGCACATCATGCCGCTGGATTCGACGCCGCGCACCGCCGCCTTCCGCAGCGCCATGCCGTTGGCGGGCACGACCGCGCCGGGCAACCCCAGCACGCCGACAAGACCGGCCCGCGCATTCGGTGCGCCGCAGACGACCTGCAGGGGCGCACCCCCATTGATATCGGCGCCGGCATCCACCGTGAGTACCTGCAGCTTGTCGGCATCGGGATGGCGCGCGGCGGTAAGCACGCGCGCGATGCGGAAGCCGGCGAGCTTAAGGGCGGGATCCTCTATGCCTTCGACTTCGAGGCCGATGGCGTTGAGCGTCCGCGCGATTTCATCGACCGAAGCCGTGGTGTCGAGATGATCCTTGAGCCAGGAAAGCGAGAATTTCATGTCTGCGCCCCCTTACGCCGCCGTACCCACGCCGCCCGACAAGGTCGGAACGTCGAGCGCCGAAAAACCATAGTGCGACAGCCAGCGGACATCGCCGTCGAAGAAGGCCCGCAGATCATCCATGCCATATTTCAACATGGCGAGCCGATCGACGCCGGTGCCGAAGGCAAAACCCTGCCATTCGTCGGGATCGAGCCCGGCGGCTGCGATCACCTTGCGGTTGACCATGCCGCTGCCCAGCACTTCCATCCAGCCGCCATTGGCTTCATCCGGCGCCCCGCCGATCACGCGCTTGCCGTTGACCAGCGAATAGCCGACGTCGACCTCCACCGAAGGCTCGGTAAACGGAAAATAGCTCGGCCGCAGGCGCAGCACGATATCCTCGCGCTCGAAGAACGCCTTGAGGAAAGTCTCCAGCGTCCACTTCAAATGGCCGAGGTGGATGCCCTTGTCGATGACGAGGCCTTCGATCTGGTGGAACATCGGCGTATGCGTCGCATCGCTGTCCGAACGGTAGACGCGGCCCGGCGCGATCACGCGCAAGGGCGCCCCGCATTCCAGCATCGCCCTGATCTGCACCGGCGAAGTATGCGTACGCAACAGCATCTCGCGGCCTTCCGCGTTCCGGTCCGGGAAATAGAAAGTGTCGTGCATCGCGCGCGCCGGATGGCTTTCCGGCATGTTGAGCGCGGTGAAGTTGTGCCAGTCGTCCTCGATCTCCGGGCCGGTGGCGACAGCGAAGCCCAGGTCGGCGAAGATCTCGGCCAGTTCGTCCATCACTTGCGCGATCGGATGGACCGAACCGCGCGGAGCTTCGGGCGCGGGCAACGACAGGTCGATGCGCTCCGCAGCCAGCCGCGCCTCCAGCGCCGCACCCTCGAGCGCCTCCTTGCGATCGCCCAGGGCATTGCTCACGCTCTCGCGCAGGGCATGGATTTGCGGGCCGACCGTCTGGCGCTCTTCCGGGCTCAAACCGCCGAGCGTTTTCAGCAGGGCCGAGATCGAGCCCTGCTTGCCGAGGAACTCGACCCGCAGCCCTTCGAGCGCTTCAAGACCGTCCGCCCCCGCGATCCGCGAAAGCGCCTCCTGCCCGATTGCTGCGTAGTCCACGTGTCTTCCTGCCGCTGATAAGGTTTCGAGCGGCGGTCCTTAGGCAGCGCGCGGCGGAATCGCAATCAGTCGCTGACTCGGGCGCCGTCGGGACCATCGAGCGTCTGCACCGCCGCGCCAGCGAAACGCGCGCGCTCAAAAAGCACCGCGCCGAGAATCGGCTTGGGCAACGCCGCGTATTCGCGGGGACGCATGCCCATGAACTGGCGGAAATCGCGGACGAACTGCGCCTGATCGTGATAATGCCCGTCCATCGCGCCAATCCAGTTCAATGAGGGATCGAGCATGAAGTGCGCGAGGCTGCGCATGAAACGCTGGCGGCGCAGCAGCAGGCGGGGCGGAAAACCGAAAGCGCGATGGCACACCCGCTCCACCGTGCGCGACGTTACGCCGGCCCGCTCGGCAAGATCGGCCACATTGCGCGTGTCGGGATCGACGAGTGCCGCGTGAATGGCGAAAATGCGATCCTCATCGGGCAAAGGATTGTCGAGGCGCTCCAGGAAGTGACGGGCGATCCGGGCCAGTTCTCCATCCAGATCGGGCTCATCCGCAAAAATGTCTTGAGCCAACGGCCGAAGCGCGGCGAATTCGGCATGGATGTTCCCGTCCACCGCCAAATCCGCGAAGCGGGCGGCCGGGGTGCACACGAATTTCGCCCAGCCCAGCGGCAGTATCCCTACGCCCCACATACGGGTGGAACCTACCGTAAAGCGGATCGCGGCGGAACTCGGCCCGGTAACGGCAAAAGCGGTACGTGGCATTGTCGAGCCATCGCGCATCCGCGCAACCGGCAAGGCGCCGGAATGAAAACGGAAATTAGCCCATTCGGGATGCAGGTAGTCCGTTACTTCACCGCCATCGGGCACCTTGACTTCGATAAGATAGAAAGTCGTGAAATAACGCCGAAGTTCTTCTGGCGGTGCGAAGAATCGTATCGCGACTTCGCAAGAATCCGACACGGCGCCCCCCGAAAACCGTCTGAATCGACTTATCCCAACTGCCCGTTAACTATGATCACATTGATTCTGCAAACGAAAAGGGCGCGGCCGACTTGCGGCCACGCCCCTTCCTGCATTCGAAAACCGGATCCGGCGCTCAGGCGATAGCCTGCTTCGCCTGCGCAATGACGGCCGAGAAGACCCCGCCTTCGTTCATCGCCAGATCGGCCATGGCCTTGCGGTCCAGCTCGATCCCGGCAAGCTTCGCGCCGTGGATGAACTGCGAGTAGGTCAGGCCTTCGGCGCGAACGGCAGCGTTGATGCGCTGGATCCACAGGGCGCGGAAGTTGCGCTTCTTAACCTTGCGGTCGCGATAGGCGTACTGGCCGGCTTTCTCGACGGCCTGGCGCGCAACGCGAATCGTGTTCTTCCGGCGGCCGCGATATCCCTTGGCCTGCTCCAGAATATTCTTGTGCTTGGCGCGGGTGGTAACACCCCTTTTGACACGTGCCATACTTCAGTACTCCTCAGTTCAGCCCGTAGGGCGCCCACTTCTTGATCACCTTCGCGTCGGCGTCGGAAATCGTATCCGTGCGGCGGTGCTGACGGATGTACTTGGCATTGTGGCTGATCAGGCGGTGGCGCTTGCCGACCGCGCCGTGCTTGATCTTGCCGGTAGCGGTGAGCTTGAAGCGCTTCTTCACGCCGCTCTTCGTCTTGAGCTTGGGCATTTTCGTCTCCTTGTCTGCGACGCGTCCAGCCGGCCCTGGCAGCCCTTTCAGCCAGGCAGGCCTCTTGAATCCGTGTCGTGAAGCGGGCGCCCATAGTGTGCAATGCGCCCGAAGGCAAGGCCGAAGCACCAGGACTATTTGCCGGCGATCTTCCGGACACGGCGCAAGGCATCCATCAACAACGCGCGGGTGGTCGCGTCAAAATCACCGAAGAAGCGGGCCTCGTGCGCATCCGCCGCCGCCACGAGCCGCTCATGCAGGGTCTTTCCCGCATCGGTCAGCGCCAGCGCATGGGTGCGCCCGTCGGCGACGCGGCGCTCGATGAAACCGCGATCAACCAGTCCGGCGACAACCGGCACCATGTTGGTGCGCTTTATACCCAAAGCCTTACTGACCTGTCCCTGGTTGCAGCCGGGATTGGCGGCGACGAAGCGCATGACCACGGCATCGGTCAGGCGAAATCCGAGACGTTCGAAATCCTCGCTCAATGCCGCCAGCGTCATCAGCGACGCCCGGCGCAGCTGATAGCCCAGCAAGTTTTCGAGAGGATCGATCAGGTTGCCCGTCTTGCTCATTCCCTCGTGCTAACGCCCTTTCATTCCATATCAAATGGCCACTGCAAATCCTGATTGCGCAAAATTGTTATGATAGTTACCATTCTCGGGAACAACGCCGCATGAACGGATGGCGGCGGAATGGAGAGAATGCCATGCAATCTTCGATCGAAGCGCTTCGCGGGGTGCTGCTCGCCGCAGCCGGAATGATGATGGCGGTCACGCCCATCGCCGCCTCGGCCAAACCGGCCGTGCCTGCGATCGCCCCGGTGGCCGGCAAGCCGAACCTCGTCATGGGCTCGTTCCCGCTTGCGCCGATCGGCTACCAGACCGAGGAGTTCTTCCTCGACGGGACAGCCACGTCCTATCGCGTGCCCGGCGGGCTCGGGGGCGACGGAGCATGGAACGCCACGGCAGCCGAAACCGCGCCCTTCAAGACGCGCGTCGTGGTGATCCGTCCCAGTGACCCGGCCAAGTTCAACGGCACCGTGCTGGTCGAATGGTTCAACGTCACGGGGGGACAGGACACTCCGGCCGACTGGATGGTCGCCCACCGCGAGATCCTGCGCAGGGGCTATGCCTATGTCGGCGTGTCGGCGCAGGTCGTCGGCGTGGAAGGCGGACAGGCAGCGATGCAGCAATCGTCGGGGCGTCCGCTGAAGCGCTCGAACCCCGAACGCTATGGCTCACTCGTCCATCCTGGCGATGCCTATTCCTTCGACATCTATGCCCAGGCGGGCGCCGCGCTGAAGGCGCCGGGCGCCAGCGGCCTGCTTGGCCCGCTCGCTCCCAAGCGCGTCCTGGCGATGGGCGAATCGCAGTCTGCCGCGTTCCTTACGACGTATATCAACGCGGTGGATCGGCTGGCTCCGGCATATGACGGTTTCTTCGTCCATTCGCGCTTCGGCAGCAGCGCATCACTCGATGGCACCCGCGGAGCAAACACTCCTTCGTCACCCCCGGCCCACGTGCGTTTCCGCACCGACCTGCGCGTGCCTGTGTTGACGCTCATCACCGAAACGGACCTGATCGGCGGGCGCCTGACCGGCTATCATGCTTCCCGCCAGCCAGATAACCGGAAGCTGCGCGTCTGGGAGGTGGCCGGCACCGCCCATGCCGACAACTACATGTTCCAGGGCGCCTTCATCGATGATGGGCAACGCAGCGCCGCCGAACTCGCCCGGGTTTTCCAGCCCAGCAAGATGGGCCCCTTCGGCAAGCTCGACCAGTCGATCAATCCGGGTATGCCGCATCACTATGTCACGCAGGCCGCCATCGCCGCACTCGACGGCTGGGTGAAGAGCGGGCGGGCGCCAGCCTCGACCCAACCGCTCGTGCTCGCCAGCGGCGGCAAGGAAGGAACCGAGGCCAGCTTCGCGCTCGACGGCAATGGCAATGCCCGCGGCGGTCTGCGCACTCCGTGGACCGACGTGCCGACCATGCGGCTTTCGGGCAAGGGCGATCCGAACAACTTCATCGCCATGCTCGCCGGCAGCAGCGAACTGCTCAGCAAGGCGGAACTCGACAAGCTCTATCCGGGCGGCAAGGCCGAGTACCTGCGCCGCTTCACGGCGGCGCTGGACGCGGCGATCCGTGCCGGCCACCTGCTGCGCGAGGATCGTCAGGAAATCATCGACGTCGCCGCCATCAATTACGACGCGGCCAAATAGAAACGAAACCGGCCGTTAGAGGGGGGGAGGGAGCGCGCCGAAAGGCTGCGCTCCCTTTTCCGTCAGAAACCGCGCGAAATCGCCATGCGGCAGAGCAACCGCATTCGCCGGGGGCAGCGCGTTGTAGACATATGCATGCGCCTCGATCTCACCCGAAGCGGTGAGCACAACGATGGTACGGCGGACATATTCCGATCTGTCGAGGCGCGCGGGGTCATAGCCTTCATAAGCGTCGAGCACGGCCATATCCCTGGAAGCGAAGGCATCCGTCGCTTCGTGGAGCATGCCGTCGACCAGCCCTCCCCCCGGCAGCAAAGCCGGATACCAGCCAAGTGGACCGGGAATGGCGTACAGGCTGCCGCGCACCCTGGCCAGACGTCCCGGCCCGAGCTTGCGATGCACCGTCGCGGCGACGGGATTGGGACTTCCAGCCATCAGAGTTCCTTAGAAGAACAGGCGCATCACTTTCATACTCGCCGGCGAGCTGCCATGTTCGCGGCCATGACGCTACCGTCGCCTGACGAATGGAGAGAATGGAAATGGCGCTGGCCCACAGTTATACGATGATCGCGAAGCCCGGCAGCGAAGCAGCGCTTGTCGAAGCGTTGGAAGCCCTCGGAGCAGCGGTGAAGGGGATCGCCGGCTCGCAGGGCGCGATGGTACTGCGCGATCGCAAGGAGCCGGCGAAGTTCCTCTTCCTGGAATTCTGGGACAGTCCGGCATCCCGCAGCGCGGCGGGATCGCAGCTGCCGAAGGACGTTATGGGCCGGATCATGGCCGCGCTTGGCGGACCGTTGCAGATGGGCGAGTATGATCGGCTGGCCGGGTGGCCTGTCGCGAAGGATCAATGATTGCAGGCCAGCGCCGTAACCACGTCCTCCAGCCGCGCTGGATCGCCCATGGCAAGGACATGGCCGGTGGAGCCGGAATGAAGCGGGTCGCCGTTCCAGTCGCACATCGTCCCGCCCGCGCCCTCGACTACCGGCACCAGCGCCGCCCAGTCGTGCAGCTTGAGGCCGGCTTCGCAGACCAGGTCGATATGCCCGGAGGCAAGCAAAGCGTAGTTGTAGCAGTCACCGCCCATGATCATGCGCTTGTGATCGGTCTTCGCCGCAAGCCCCATGAAATGCGCGCCTTCATGATCGTCGAAATAGTGCGGTCCGGTCGTCGCCAGCGTGGCGTCGGATAACTGACGGCACGGCCGCGTGCGTACAGGCTTGCCGTTGAGCGTGGTCGGCCGCCCGGTCGCGCCGACCCAGCGCTCGCCGAGGATCGGCTGATCGATCACGCCGAGGACCGGCCAGCCTTCGACGACGAGCGCGATCAGCGTGCCGAAGATCGGGCGTCCGACCAGAAAGGATGCGGTGCCGTCGATCGGATCAAGCACCCAGCTTCGGCCCGACGTGCCAGGCTCGGCGCCGAACTCTTCGCCGATCACCGTGTCGCGCGGCACTTCTGCCTTGAGGATGCGGCGCATGGCCTCCTCGCCGGCACGGTCGGCCAGCGTGACCGGCGTGGCGTCGCCCTTGCGCTCGGATTCGACGCCGGTGCGGAAATGCGGCCGTATCGCGGCTCCGGCGGCGTCCGCCAGCCGCAGCGCAAGCGCGATGTCGGCATCGAGATTCATTAGTCGAACAGGCTCGACACGGAACTCTCATCCGCGATGCGGCGGATCGCCTCGCCGATCAGCGGAGCGATGGTGAGGAAGCGGATGCGGTCCGAATCCTTGGCGGCGTCGGTCGGGAGGATGGAATCGGTGATGACCAGTTCCTTCAGTGCAGAGCCGGTCACTCGCGCCACCGCGCCGCCCGAAAGTACGCCATGGCTGATGTAGGCGGCGACGCTGACCGCACCGGCATCCATCAGCGCCTGGGCCGCGTTGCAGAGCGTACCGCCCGAATCGATGATGTCGTCGATCAGGATGCAGGCCCGCCCCTTCACGTCGCCGATGATGTTCATCACTTCGGACTGGCCCGGTTTGTCACGACGCTTGTCGACGATGGCCAGCGGGGCGTTGTCGAGGCGCTTGGCCAGCGCGCGGGCGCGCACGACGCCGCCGACGTCGGGCGAAACGACCATCAGTTCCTGATCGCCGTAGCGGGCCTGGATATCTGCTGCCATGACCGGC
>DASWWL010000089.1:0-3838 GCA_036400975.1 Novosphingobium sp.
CGCGATGCCGGCGCATGAGCGGTCCCGTGCCGGCATCGGTTTCGTGCCCCAGGGACGCCACGTCTTCCCGCATCTCACTGTGCAGGAAAACCTGGAAGTCGGCCTGTCCGCGCTTGCGCGCAAAGGATTTACGGGTCCGAAGAAAATACCGGAAATGGTCTATGAGCTGTTTCCGAAGCTCACCGAGATCGCCGACCGCAAGGCAGGAGTCCTTTCGGGGGGAGAACAGCAACAGCTCGCGATCGGTCGTGCGCTCGCCGGCCAACCGGAATTGCTTCTGCTCGACGAACCGACCGAGGGCATCCAGCCCAACATCGTCCAGCAGATAGAGGATGCGCTGATGCGCGTACGCAAGGAACTGGGCGTCGCGATTCTGATCGTCGAGCAGAACCTCGACTTCGCATGGTCCTTCGCCGACCGCTTCTTCGTGATGCAGCGCGGCCGTATAGTGAAGGAGGGCAGAACCGCTGAAACGCCGGCAGATGAAGTGGCGTCGCTGATCCACGTGTAAAAAGCGATGGCGCAGAGCGGACGGGAAGCCAGCTCATCACGGAACCCTGGCCGTGCGGTGCGAACAGCGGTTCGGCGTACCGTTGCGCCAGGCTTTCAAATCGCGCTAATCATCGCAGCGGCGTCGGTAATACCTACAAAGAGATAGTCGGCGACGGCGCCAGCCGGACAACAGGGAAGAGGTGCTTATGAAGCTGCGTTCAGGCTCGCCACCGGCGGGCGCATCCCTTCGAGCGGCGGCGCGGAGCTGCACGACACTGGTCATGGCCAGCCTCGTCTGCCTGCCGCCGCCGGTTGTCGCACAGCCGGCTTCGGCCATGGTCTTCCCCTCGGAACAGTGCGACACCGAGTCCATGCAGAAGCTCGCGCCGGCCGACACCACGATCGGCTTCGCGGCGCGCGAGGGACAGATCTGCCGGGTCGGCGGCTATGTGACGACGCAGAACCCCGGTCCCAACCGCGTCCTCTTCGCGCTTGCGCTGCCCAACAGCTTCAACGGACGCTACGTCTATCTCGGCGTAGGCGGAGCCGGCGGCCAGGTGCCGGTCCTGACGCCTTCGCTGCTGGAGCGCGGCTTCGCCCTGGCCGGCAGCGACGCCGGCACGGGCGCGAAAAGCGGCAATGACTATCGGTTCCAGAGCGATCCCGCGAAGTCGCTGGATTACGCCTATCGCGGCGTGCGCGTGACCGCGGCGGCAACCCAACAGATCACGCGCGCCTACTACAAGCGCGACACGGTGCACCGCTACATCAGCGGCTGTTCGGCCGGCGGCGTCATGGGGATGACCAACGCGCGGCGCTTCGGCGATGCCGATTTCGACGGCTTCCTCGTCGGCGCCTCACCCTGGCCGGGATCGCTCTATCCGGCCTTCGCCTATCGCGTCGTCCAGTACCTGCAGACCCATCCCGATGGCTGGATATCGCCTGAACTCCTGGGCAAGGCGCAAGCCGCGATCATGGCCCGCTATGACGGGGCCGACGGTTTCGTCGACGGCATCATCGCCGATCAGCGCAACATCGGCGACTTCGATATCGGCATCCTGCGCGAACTGGGCTTCACGCCGGCGCAGATCGAAACCTTCGACATGATCCGCAAGCCGATGCGCATCCCGGTCAACTGGCGCGGCAGCACCGGCATGCAACCGCCATTCCCGGTGGCGACGGTGGCGAGCTGGCCCGCGTTCCTCACCGGCCGCATACAGCCGCCGTGGCCCGACAGCACGCAGATGCCGCCGATAGAGCAGGCGATGCGCGGCGTTCCGTTCTCGCACGTTCTTGCCGATACGCGCACCCGCGCCACTTATCCTGGCAAGAACTACGTCGATATCCGCGATCCCAAGGAACTGGTCCGCATCGCCTGGCGCGACGGGCAGGATCAGCCTTACGAGGATCCGATGGATTTCGGCGCCATGGCGCGCGGCAAGGCCAGGATGATCTTCTACCACGGCGTCGACGACCAGGCGATCAGCTACCTTGAATCGCTTGGCGCATACGAAACGCTGATGCGACGCTTCCCCAATTCGTCGACATGGCTGCGCGCGTTCATGGTGCCGGGACTGCAGCACTGTGCCGGCGGCAAGGGACCGACGGAGGTCAGCGAGCCACTGCTCGACGCGCTGATCGACTGGGTGGAGAACGGCAAGGCTCCGGACGAAGTCCAGATGGCGCGCTACAGCAAGGCGAAGGGGCTCGAACGGGAATTCCTCGCCTGTGCCGAGCCCCGGCGCGCGCACTTCGACGCTTCCGGCAAGGCAAGCTGCGCGATCCCATCCGATCGGGCGAAATAAGAGATCGCCATTCGGCGCAACGCGAGGATATCGACGGATGTGCTCGCGTTGCGCCGCTTTCGGACAAATTTCGCGGCGGATCGGCCATGGCGTCGAAAAGCGATTGCGCGGGGTTCGGCCAAGCTCGTAGCTATGATTGGCAGCATTGCATTTCCCGATACATAACAATCGCTTGAAAAACGCGGGCAAGGATGACCAGATCATGAGCGACCAGAACCTCACCAGCCTGCGCAACCTGAGCGAACGGCTGGCTCCGGTGGGAGACAGCCTCTTCGAGAAATGGGGACGCCCCGCGGCCACTCCGGTCGAGCGGCAGGAGCTCGAGGTGCTGGCGCTGTCGGCGGCGGCAGGCGGCTATCTCGGCCATGTTCACGCCAACCCCAGCCAGCCCAGCTTCGCGCCCTTGTGGAACCCCGGCCTCAACCTCGGCGGTCCCTGCCCCGACTATGTCTACATGACGGCGGAGATCGATCCCCGCGGCACTTATCGACTGTCGGGATGGCGCGGGACGTCACGCTTCGTCGATGTCGTCCAGACCGCCTGGGAAATGATGGGCGTGACCAACGCTTCGGGTGTGGGTCTGCCGACCAACGATCTCGACACGCTGAGCATCTCCCCCGAAGGCTACTTCAGCGTGATCCTCAGCGCGGAGCGGCCCGCCGGCTACGACGGCGACTGGTGGGAACTTAAGCCCACCGCGATCCGCATCATGATCCGTCAGTGCTCGGCCGACTGGCTGCGCGAAGTCGATGCGCGCGTCGCCATCGTCCGGCTGGACGACATGGCACCGCTGACGCCGGCAGACCTTTCCCGCCGTACCGCCAACGTCTCGCTCTGGACCGAAGGCATCATCAGCTTCGGCATGCGGCTGGCGAAGGGCTATCGCGAGAAGCACGGCGTCAACCATCTCGACCGGGTGCAGTATCCGGGACAGGACCAGTATTACTACGACGCCTGGTACGAGCTGGACGAGGACGAGGCGCTGATCATCGACAGCGCCGTACCGGAAAACTACCGGTACTGGTCGATCCTGGTCGCCAACGACCGCTTCAGCACGGTCGACTGGGTCTATCGCCAGTCCAGCCTGAACGACCTGCAGGCCAGGATCGACAGCGACGGGCGGCTGCGCATGGTGATCGCCGGGCGCGATCCGGGCGTACCCAACTGGCTGGACAAGGCCGCCAATCCCTGCGGCATCATCCAGTACCGCCTGAACCGCGCCGACGAGATTCCCGAGCCGACGATGGTTCGCGTGAAGCTGGACGAAGTCCGCAAGTGTCTGCCCGCCGATACTCCGGTGGTCACGCCTGAGGAGCGCCGGGAAAGCCTGCTGCGCCGCGCCGAAGCCGCGCAGATGCGAATCTACTGGTAAACTTAAATCTCGCATCCGACACAGGCGTGCGTCATCGCCCGCTGGCGAGGCCGGGTGTGCGCCGTGGGGTAGAGAGCAGCGAACGGGCAGTGCGGCCGGCGCTTGTGGTATGTGCCCGGCAGTACGGGCGTGGATGCGTGTGAGTTGTTATGCGAACGGCCGGCAGCAT
>DASWWL010000090.1:0-8509 GCA_036400975.1 Novosphingobium sp.
GCGGCGGTGCCGGTCATACCGGCAAGCTTGGGATACATGCGGAAATAGTTCTGGAAGGTGATCGAGGCCATCGTCTGGTTCTCGGGCTCGATCTTGACGCCTTCCTTCGCCTCGACCGCCTGATGCAGGCCATTCGACCAGCGCCGCCCATCCATCATGCGGCCGGTGAACTCGTCGATGATGACGATTTTCCCGTCCTTGACGATGTAATCGATGTCGCGGCGAAACATCACATTCCCCTTGAGCGACTGATCGAGGTGATGAACGACCTGCGTATTCTCCACATCATAGAGATTGGAGCCTTGCAGCAGGCCAGCTTCCTCAAGGATGCGCTCGACTTTCTCGGTGCCTTCTTCCGTCAATGTGATGTTTTTGGTCTTTTCGTCGGATTCATAATCCTCCGGCGAGAGCTGCTTCACGATTGCATCGACCGCGATGTAGAGTTCCGACTTGTCGTCAGTGGGGCCCGAGATGATCAGCGGCGTGCGCGCCTCGTCGATCAGGATCGAATCCACTTCGTCGATCAGCGCGAAGTTGAATGGACGGTGCACCATCTGCGACCGCTCATGCTTCATGTTATCGCGCAGATAATCGAAGCCGAGCTCGTTGTTCGTCGCGTAAGTGATGTCGGCATTGTACGCGGCGCGGCGCTGTTCCTCGCTGAGATTGGGCACGATCACACCAACGGTCAGACCGAGAAAGCGATAGATTTGCCCCATCCATTCAGCGTCGCGCCGGGCGAGGTAGTCGTTCACCGTGACAACGTGGACCCCCTTCCCTTCGAGCGCATTGAGATAAACAGCCAGCGTCGCAACCAGCGTCTTGCCCTCGCCGGTCCGCATCTCGGAAATCTCACCGCGATGCTGAACGATGCCGCCAATCATCTGAACATCAAAATGACGCATCCCCAGCACGCGCTTGCCCGCTTCACGGACTGTAGCGAAAGCTTCGGGCAGCACGTCATCGAGCGTTTGCCCTTCCGAAAGAAGCTGACGGAACTTGAGCGTCTGCGCCGCCAGTTGTTCGTCACTCAGCGCTTCGAGCCCAGACTCGAAACCGTTGATTTTGGCGATGATCTTGTCGAGCGACTTAACGTAACGGTCGTTAGACGAGCCGAAAAGCGACTTGGCGAGTGCCCCGAACATGGCGAAATTCCTGACGTGATGAAGTTTAAGGGCAAAGCGCGCTCAAATCGTGGAGCGCGTAGCAAGATACCGAACGGTATGGCGCCGTTATTCGCGGGCGCGGTCGATACCCTGAAGGACAGTGGCCTGCCCAGGAAACTGAGGCAGCGCGAGGCTTGATGCCTGTGCAATCAGGCGCCAGGCAACCGGACGGGCGGGGGCAACCTGCAAGGCGGCTGTGACTACATACAACTGATCAGCGCTCGTTTGAGCGATATCGCCGATCTCGGTTTCGGTCGGACGCGCCACACGCGCCTGCGCCGGCGCGAATTGCGCCGCAAGGCCCGTCAACAAGGCAAGCAAGGTCAACAACAGGCGAGTAGCCATGGGCGCCAGATAAGGCCTGGCTTGCCGATCGTCCAGTATGCGACCCGGCACTTTCCCGAAAAGTTTCATGATCCGCAAGCTGCTACCCCGCGGCATTGACGAAACGGAAAACGCCCCGATCGAGCACGACACGCTCGCCATTGGCGAGAAACTGGAACTGCGCGCCTTCTTCATTGCGCCAGATCAGCATATCAAGCCGGTCCCCAGGGTGCACAGGCTTGGAGAAACGTCCCTCGATATGACCGAAAGGTGTTGCATCACCATCGCAAAGTCCACGTATCAACGCACGGCAAGCAACTCCAAAAGTGCCGAGACCATAAAACACCGGTCGGTCGAAACCATCGGCTCGCGCCTTCTCCGGATCGGTGCCGTGACCATTGTGATCGCCGAGCAAACGATAGATCAACGACTGATTCACTCCGGTCGGCAACGACACGGTCAAGTCGGCGTCACGTTCGGGCCGGCTCCAGTCCGGCTGGCCAGCCGGTCCACGCGGGCCACCGAAGCCGCCCTTGCCCTGACAAAACAGACTCATGCCTGCCGAGCCGAGATACTCCCCGGTATCGACAAGCGTTGCCTGCGTCTCCATCACGACAAGGGCTCCCGAGCCTTTGTCGTAGACGCCTTTCAGCCGCTTTGAGAGGCTGACGGCGCCTTTTGCCGGAATGGGCCGCGCCAGAGTGACGCTCTGCTCGCCATGAACCAGTCCGATCGGGTATCGGTTATCATAACCGAAATCGAGCGCCTCGTGCCAATTGCCGGAAGTGCCCATCAGCGTCATGAAAGTCGGCAGGACTTGCTGTTCGATACCGGGAGTGTTCTCTGTGGTGAAAGCCAGTTCCTTGAAGGGATCGTCGAGACCGGCGGCGACGCCAACGGCATAGAGCATCGCCCTATCCTCATCCCAGCTGAATTCGCCCCGCCCCAGTTCCATACCGATCAGGTGGTCGTACTTGTTCATCGCTCTCCCCAGCGTTCGTATCGGCGCGCATATTCGCGACTCCGCGACCAAGTGCAACGTCGCAATCACCGTGGACGAAGGCTTCGCTTGTTCCTAATGCGCAGCGCATGTCCGACGCCATCTCTCCCCTCGCCATGCCATTTCCTCCGCTTCCTTCCATTGCCGGCGTGACGCAGCGCATTGCCCGCGCAGGATACAAGGATTGGGGCCGCTGCGACCTTACCTATGTCGAGCTCGTCGAAGGCACCGCTGTCGCCGGTGTGTTCACGAAAAACGTCTGCTGCTCATCGGAAGTCGAAATCGGTCGCGAAAATGCAAAGGCCGGACGCGCACGCGCGCTCGTAGTCAACGCTGGCAATTCGAACGCTTTCACCGGCTATCGTGGACGCGAAGCGGTGGAAGCGATAATGGCGCAGGTCGCCGATCGTCTCGGCTGCGCCAAAGAAGAAGTCTTCGTATGCTCAACAGGCGTGATCGGCGTCCCGCTGCCCAAGGACAAGGCGCGTGCTGGCGTCGAGGCCGCGCTCGACGCTCAACCCTGCTCATGGGAAGATGCCGCGAAAACCATTGGCACTACCGATACTTTCGCAAAAGGAGCCAGCGCCCAGGCGGTGGTGGGAGGAAAGACGGTGACGCTCAGCGCGATCATCAAGGGCAGCGGCATGATCGCGCCCGATATGGCGACGATGCTGGGTTATGTGTTCACCGACGCGGCGGTAACGCCAGCCTTCCTGCAACAGTGCCTCTCGGTGGCCAACCTCAGGACATTCTCCTGCATCACGGTCGATAGCGACACCTCGACCAGCGACACAGTGTTGGCCTTCGCCACCGGTCAGGCAGGAAACCCACCGCTGTCCTCCTTCGACGATGCGGGCGCTGATGCCTTCGCCGCCGCCCTCGAAGACGTCTGCCGCCAGCTTTCTCACCTCGTCGTGAGGGACGGGGAAGGCGCGCAGAAATTCATCGCGATCACCGTAACCGGCGCGATGAACGACGAAAGCGCCCGGCGGGTCGGGCTCGCCATAGCCAACTCGCCATTGGTCAAGACGGCTATCGCCGGCGAGGACGCGAATTGGGGCCGCGTCGTCATGGCCGTGGGCAAGGCGGGGGAACCTGCGGATCGCGACAAGCTGTCGATCGGCTTCGGCGGCATCTGGGCCGCGCGCGAAGGCCAACCGCTCACCGACTATGACGAGGCGCCGGTCACCGCGCATCTCAAAGGCCGCGAAGTAACGATCGATGTCGATCTTGGTCTGGGAGAAGGACGCGCGACGGTATGGACCTGCGACCTGACTCACGGCTACATCTCGATCAACGCGGATTACCGTAGCTGATGGACATCCTTTCCACCTCGGTACTCTCGGTAATGAAAGAGGCGGCGACGCGGGCGATCCTACCGCGCTACCGTACGCTCACCGCAAGCGACATCATGAACAAGGCGGCCGATGATGTGGTCACCGTCGCCGACAACGAGAGCGAAGCGATCCTTGCCGAAGGTCTCGCGAAGCTGCTGCCCGAAGCCGCGATCGTCGGCGAGGAAGCCGCTCACGCCGATCCTTCTATCATGAGCCATCTCGCCGACCGGCTATGCTGGATTGTCGATCCGCTGGACGGCACGAACAATTTCGCAGCCGGCAAACCCCCGTTCGGGATCCTAGTGGCATTGGCAGAGGCAGGCGAGACGGTAGCCGGTTGGATATACGATCCGTTGAAAGACCGTTTCTGCCATGCGACGCGCGGCAAGGGAGCGTTCATCGGCGAGAACCGCGTAACCTCGCAAGCAAGCAGCCTCAATCCTCCCATTGCCGCGATTTCGCTGGTTTTCATGGATCAGGCGCATCGGGCTGCGGTGAAGGCGCATATCGCACCGCATTATGCGATGGTGGACATTCCCCGCTGCGCCGCGGAACAGTATCCCCGGCTCGTACTTGGCGAGAACGATGTCTCGATCTTCGAGCGCACCCTCCCCTGGGATCATGCTGCAGGCGTGCTTTTCACCAATGAAGCTGGAGGCATGGCCGCGCGAATGGACGGTTCGCCTTATCGCGTCGATGAAGACCGCACCGGCCTGATCGGGGCGGCGAGCCCGGCCTTGTGGCACGAACTCGCCGCGAGAATGCAGGGAATCTAGAGAACGCTCTCCAGCCAACCCTTGAGCTGGCTCTTCGGCGCCGCGCCCAGCTTCTGAGCGACGGGCTTGCCATCCTTGAACAAGACCATGAGCGGAATCGACTGCACGCCGATCTCTCCGGGAACACGCTGGTTCTCCATGATGTCCATCTTGGTGATAGTTACCTTGTCGGCCAGTTCCTCGCTGATTTCCTCGAGAGCCGGAGCGATCATCTTGCATGGACCGCACCAGTCCGCCCAGAAATCGACCAACACCGGTTTGTCGGCGTTAAGGACATCGGAAGTGAAGGTGGCGTCGGTCACGGCTTTGGTCGGCATGGTTTTCTCTCCTGGAGGGGCTTGCCGTGCAATCTAGGGTGCATGCGGCGGAAGACAACGGTTGAGCGCGAAAGCTTTACTCGGATGACAGCAAGGTGCGCTTGTAAGGGGTGAGCAGTTCGCCCGGCAATTCGATCAGGCGCGGCACAGCGGTGTAAAGCAGCGCCGCTTCCACCCGGCGGCCTGGATGCGTCACCTCGAGCGCGGCTACATAGGCAGCCATCTGCCGCATAATCGCAGCCGGTACTTCCCCAGCCGTCTCCGGCGGGCGGCGGGCGGTCTTGAAATCGACGATGCGGATACGCTGCGGCTCGATCAGTAACCGGTCGATCGTGCCCGCAACGACGCTTTTTCCCACCAGCGCCGCAATCGGCACTTCGGCAAGTCCCTGTGGAGAGAACAACTCCATCCAATCGGGATGAGACAGCACGGTGAGAGCGTCCGAAGCGAGCGAAACGCGCTCCGCCTCGGCAATATCGGGGGCATTCCGATCCAGCCAGCGCGCCGCGGCGGCGGCGCGAGCTTCAAGGGGAAGCTCGGGCAAGCGTTCCAGCAACTTGTGAATGATAGTCCCACGCCGCGCCGCATCACGCCCCGCACCGGGCGGAAACGGCGGATCAGGCGAAACATCCTCACCCAGCGCCGAGGGAGCGAGCGGACGCGCCGGACGCGGTTCTGCCGGCGGCAACGCCACGAGCCAGACCGGCGACGCCTGGCTGGCAGACGCCTTAACGCCGAGGGCAGGCGGTATGTTCTCGGCAAGCTCACCCCATTCGCGGCGTCCACCCCAGAGGGTATCTTCTACCCATTCGCTCTCGAAAACCTCGCTGAGCGGTGCGTACCAGCTCTTCGGCGATGGCTGTTCCTCTCGCGAGCCAAGCGCCCCGCCGATGAACAGCGCCTCTTCCGCACGCGTCATCGCGACGTAGAGCAAGCGCCAGTGCTCCTCGCTCTCGGCGACCTTCCGCGCTTCGTGCTCCGCAGCTATCCGTCCCGCACGCTCCTCCTCGCGCAGCGAAGGCAATGGAATCCTGCGATCCGCATCCATGGGATCGGCAAGATCGAGCAGACTGGCCATGCCCGCGTCGGGATTGCCGGTCGCGTCGGCCAAGATGACAATGGGTGCCTGCAATCCCTTCGAGCCATGTACCGTCATGACCCGGACAAGATCGGCGCTCGCACCTGCCTCGCGCTTCAGCTCGCCTTCGCCGGCATCGAACCAGCGGATGAATCCTACCAGGCTTGGCGTAGCGCCTGAGGCATAGGCGCTGGCCGCGTTCAGCAATTCGTCGATCGGGTCGTTGGCCTCACGGCCCAGCCGTGCGATCAGCGCCTTTCGCCCCTGCCATGGGCCCGCAAGAAGCCAGTGCAGCAAAGCCTGCGGCGGCTCCATGTCGGCGCGGGCCAGCAATTCGACAAGGCGCACCATTGCGGTCGCGACATCAGGGTGACGCGACTGGCGCAAGTGGGTCCACAAGCTTACCCGATCGCGATAAGCGTGTTCGAGCAATTGCTCCTGCGTCCAACCGATCAGTGGCGAGACCAGAAGGGTGGCAAGATTGAGGTCATCCAGAGGCTGCGCGGCGAAACGCAGCGCGGCCATCAGGTCGCGCACCGCGAGCGGCGCACCGAGACGCAGCCGATCCACGCCCGCCACAGGCACTCCGGCGGCGTGGAGCCGTGCGACGATCAAACCCGCAAGTTCCCGCCGCTTGCGCACGAGAACCATGACATCGCCGGCTGTCGCCCGTCGCTCACCGCCCTTCACCAGAGGAAAGCCATGTTCCATCCAGTGGCGTATCTGTTGGGCGATCTTGTCGGCGAGATTGCGGTCCGGCCGGGAAAGCCAGTTCGGACCGCCGCCATCTTCTTCGGCTTCCTCGACGATCTCCTCGCCCTCATTGCGCAATCCGATAGGCCGCCACAGCGCCACATAGCCCGGACGCTTCTCGCCCTCATGCCGCTCCGGCGCTTCCTTGAGCCCCAAGGCAGAGTGGCCGACATGGGCAATGGCCGCATCGACGAAATCGAGCACAGGCTGCGCGGTCCGAAAACTGCGGTCGAGGCCATATTCGCGCAGTTCCCGGACTTGCGGCACACCGCGAGCCGCGCGCATGTTTTCGACCGCGCCCAGCATCAGCCGCTTCACCCGTCGCCGCGCCGCTTCGAAGTTTTCAGGGCTGGTACCCTGGAAACGAAAGATCGCCTGCTTATAATCGCCAACCACGAAAAGCGTGCGAAGCTTGCCGCCGTGCTGCCCCTCTCCGGCGAAGAAATCGCCGCTCAGGGCATCGATGATCCGCCATTGCGCCGCGTTGGTATCCTGCGCTTCATCGACCAGGATATGATCGAACCGGCGATCGAGCTTGTAGCGGATCCAGTCGGCCTGCGCTGCGTCGCTCAACAGCCTTGCGGCGATGCGGATCTGGTCATCGAAATCGATCAACCCTTCGCGCCGTTTCGCCTCGTCCCATGCCAACGCGAATGCTCGGCCCAGGCGCAAGGCGGGAACCAGCCGTTCCGCCAGCGCAAGTAGGCACTTGACCTTTCGCACCGCGTCGATGCTTCCACCGACGCGCAGGACATACCCTTCGTAGTCCGGATCCCGCTTGAGTATGTTATTAAGCTGCTTCGGCACTCCGGCAGATTTGGTGAAGAGCCCCGCATGCAGCAGGTCGATCATTTCCGCGCGTCCAGCAGGATCCAGCAAGAGCCAGTTCGCGATCGCAGCCGCTCCCTCCCGCCCAGTCGCGCTGTCCCATGCTTCCAGCGTCTCCTGGCAGCGTCGTAGAGAGACGATATCGAAATACGCCTCCTCGCACAGCATTGCGGCATGTCCCGCATCCGCATCAGCGTCCAGACCGAGAAGCTGGTTGATGCGCGGGTGCATCGGGTCCTGCCACGATCCGGCGCCGAACCACACCTCGCGCGCTTCCGCACAGCGCAAGAGATAGCGCTCGACCTCTTCAGGCCCCATGCGCAAGCTCAACCCGGCGAGCGCATCCAGCAAGTCCGGATCCCTGCTTTCGGCCTCGACCAGCAGGTCGACAAGGACCTGCCTGAGCAGAAGGATGCGGTCGCGATCCTCCATCGCGCGCGTGCCGGGTGCAAGCTCAGCCTCAAGCGGAAATGCCCCGAGCAGCCACTGCGAAAAAGCATGGATGGTATCGATCCGCAGCCCTCCGCCGGGGCAATCCAACACACTGGCGAAAAGGGTTCGCGCGCGGGCGAGAGTATCCGGATCGGATGGCGCTCCGATAGCTTCAAGGCGCTGGAAAAGCTCGATCTCGGGCAAGCGGACCCAGTCGGCCAGGGTCGAGTTGATCCGCGCCGCCATTTCGGTCGCGCCGGCCTTGGTGAAAGTCAGGCAGAGAATCTGCGAGGGTTCGACATCGGGCTGGAGCAGCAGCCGCAGCACGCGGCTGGAGAGCACCTGGGTCTTGCCCGTCCCCGCCGAGGCCGAAAGCCAGACGGTCTCGTCGGGCGCGACCGCGTGCATCTGGTTGCCGTGGAGCGGGTGGACCGTGGCGGGGCCGGTCATGCCAGCGGTCCATGGTGCGTTGGCACGCCGAGCGGGCGTCGCGATGTT
>DASWWL010000091.1:0-16825 GCA_036400975.1 Novosphingobium sp.
TGTCGCGCGCGCGCAGCTCGGCGAAGCGCAGGCGCGCACCGCTCGGCTCAACATCGTCGCACCGGCCGCCGGCCTGGTGCTGGAACGCAAGGCCGAGCCTGGCCAAGTCGTCAGCAGCGGCAGCGGCGTGCTTTTCCGCATCGCCAAGGGCGGCGAGATGGAATTGCTTGCGCGACTGGGCGAGGACGATCTCGCCAGGATCGCCAGCGGCGCCAGCGCTCGGGTCACACCCGTCGGCTCAAACAAATCTTTTATCGGTCAGGTCTGGCAGCTTTCTCCCGTGATCGACCCCCAGACGCGGCAGGGCACAGTTCGCGTCGCCCTGTCCTACGCGCCGGAGTTGCGGCCGGGTGGATTCGCCAGCGTAGAGCTTTCTTCAGGCACAGTAGTCGCTCCGGTCCTGCCGGAATCCGCTATCCTGACGGACGCGAAGGGCAGCTACGTTTATATCGTCGATAGCAGCGACAAGGTGCGTCGCCGCGACATCAAGACCGGTGACGTGACCGATCGCGGCGTCGTGATACTGTCCGGACTTTCGGGCAGCGAGCAAGTGATCCAGCGCGCCGGCGCCTTCGTTTCCGATGGCGAGACGGTAAAGCCCCAGCGGGCCGCGACGCCCAAGGGCTGAACCATGAACTTCAACAACATCTCGGCCTGGTCGATCCGCAACCCGGTCGTGCCGATCGTCATGTTCGCGGCGCTGATGATCGCGGGCATCGTCAGCTTCATGCGCATGGACGTGCAGCAACAGCCCGACATCGAATTCCCGATGGTAATCATCGCCGTCACTCAGCCAGGCGCGGCACCTTCGGAAATCGAAACGCAGATCACCCAAAAGGTCGAGGCGGCCGTGCGCTCGATCAGCGGCGTCGCCTCCATTAACTCGACGGCATCGGAAGGCACCAGCCAGACGACCGTGGAGTTCGAGATCGGCGAGGACGTCAACGCCGCCGTCAGCGAAGTGAAGAACGCGGTCGACCGGATTCGCGGCGATTTGCCCGAGGGCATCCTCGAACCGCAGATATTCAAGGCGACCACCACGTCGCAGCCGATCGCCTATTTCGCGGTCGAAGCCGACGACATGACGCTGGAACAGCTTTCATGGTTCGTCGACGATACGCTGGCAAAGGAGCTGTTGTCGATCGACGGCATGGCGGAAGTGAAGCGCTACGGCGGCGTAACCCGCGAAATCCTGGTCACGCTCGACCCCGCGCGTATGCAGGCACAGGGCGTCACGGCCTCGCAGGTCAACCAGGCGTTGCGCCAGACGAACATCAACGCCGCCGGCGGCAAGGCGGAAGTCGGCGGCACGACCCAGTCGGTCCGCGTGCTCGGCAATGCTCGCAGCGCCTACGAACTGTCGCAGGTGCAGGTGCCTCTTGGCGCCGGCCGCTCGATCAAGCTGGCCGATATCGCCCGTGTTACCGATGCCTATGCCGAAGTGACGACGACCGCGAAATTCAACGACCGTCCCGTCGTGACTTTCGGCATCACCCGCGCCAAGGGCGCATCCGACGTTACCGTTTACGATAATGCTGAAATCGAGTTGGCCAAGCTCGAGAAGGAACATCCGGGCGTGCGGTTCAAGCGACTGTTCACTTCGGTGAACTACACCAAGTCGCAATACGAAAGCTCGATGGCGGCCATGGTCGAGGGCGCGATCCTGGCCGTGATCGTCGTGTTCTTCTTTCTGCGCGACTGGCGCGCGACGGTTATCTCGGCGATCGCCATCCCGCTTTCGGCAATCCCGACGTTCTGGTTCATGGAGATGCTGGGCATCACGCTGAGCTCGCAATCGCTTCTCGGCCTCAGTCTGGTGGCCGGGGTGCTGGTCGATGACGCCATCGTCGAGATCGAGAACATCGTGCGTCACATGCGCATGGGCAAGACCGCCTATCAGGCGGCGATAGACGCCGCCGACGAAATCGGGCTGGCGGTTGTCGCTACGACCTTTTCGATCGTCGCAGTGTTTCTGCCGGTGGGCCTGATGCCAGGTGTCTCCGGCGAGATCTTCCGGGCTTTCGGGCTTACAGTCGTCGTGGCGGTGCTGATGAGCCTCGCGGTCGCGCGCATGATCACGCCGATGGTCGCGGCCTATTTCCTCCAGGCGCACGGCCATGCCGAACATGCCGGCGGCCCGTGGATGGAACGATACTTACGCGTATTGCACTGGTCGCTGGATACCGACAAGGCGCGCACCTATCGCAACGCGCATATGCAGGGTGGGCGCCTTTCCGCCCGCCAGCGCATCGCCGCACGTTTCCGCGACCATCGCATCTGGATGATCGGCACCGCGATCGGCGCCTTCCTGATGACCGGCGTCATGGCCAGCATGATGCCAATGGAGTTCTTTCCAACCCAGAACAACGATTTCAGCATGGTCAACGTCGATCTGGTGCCCGGCACCACGCTGGAACGCAGTGAAGCGGTGTCAGACCAGGTCAAGCAGATCGTCGCCCGGAATCCCGACGTTGCCGGCGTGCTGGAGCGAGTCTTCGAAGGCAGCAGCAGGATCATCGTGATCTATAAGGACAAAGGCGTCCGCAAGCACACCAGTAAGCAGATCGAGGATCAGATTACGCCGATGCTGCAGAAGATTCCCGATGCCCGCATCGCTTTCCAAGATGTGATGAACGGGCAGGGCAGCGGCACCGGCAGGCCGGTTTCGATCATGCTTACGGGCTCGGATTCGGAACTGCTCGCCCAGACGGCAGCGAAACTCGTCGAAGAGATGAAGGGGCTCAAGCAGGTCGTGGCACCCCGCATCGCCGCCGATATGAAGCGACCCGAAATCGTCATCAAACCGCGTCTCGATCTGGCGGCCCAGCTCGGCGTTTCCACCGCCTCACTCAGTCAGGCGATCCGTATCGCGACGATCGGAGAGATCGATCAGAATGCCGCCAAGTTTTCGCTTACCGACCGACAAGTGCCGATCCGCGTGCGTCTGCCGGAACAGGCGCGCAGCGACCTGTCGAATATCTCGAACCTGCCCGTGCCGACCGCGAATGGCGGGGCGGTGCCATTGTCGCGCGTCGCCGACATTTCCTTCGGTTCAGGGCCGACAACGATCCAACGCTACAACCAGCAGCGCCGTGTCTTCGTGGGTGCCGACCTTGCCCCGGGCGTGGTGAAGAGCGAGGCAACCGACGCGATCTTCAAGCTGCCGGTCATGAAAAACCTGCCGCGCGGCGTCAGCAATGCCCCCTTCGGTTCGGACCAGTGGCAGAAGGAGATGATCGATAACTTCTCCATCGCCGTGCCGACCGGCATTCTGCTGGTCTTCGCGGTGCTGGTTCTGCTCTATCACCGCATCATCTCGCCGCTGGTCAACATGGCCTCGCTGTTCCTCGCTCCGTTCGGCGGATTTCTTGCGTTGCTGCTGACCGGCCAATCGATTTCGATGCCGGTCTTCATCGGCATCCTCATGCTCCTTGGCATCGTCGCCAAGAATTCGATCCTGCTGATCGATTTCGCGATCGAGGAGATGAAGGCGGGCGCCAGCAAATTCGACGCGATCATCGAAGCCGGGCACAAGCGCGCGCAGCCTATCGTCATGACGACTGTGGCCATGGTCGCCGGCATGGTTCCGACGGCACTTTCGTTGTCGGGAGACGGCGCTTGGCGCGCGCCGATGGGTACTGTGGTGATCGGCGGCCTAGTGATGTCAACTCTGCTGACGCTGCTGATCGTGCCTGCCGCCTTCAGCCTCGCCGATGGTCTGGAGAAGCGCCTGGGGCCCAAACTGCGCCGCGCGCTGCTTACTTACGAGCCCGAGCACGGCGCGGCCGAGCGCAAGCGGAACGAAGACGGCGGAGGCGCGTTGCCGGCCGAGTGAACGCATCGCCGCCATCACCGCTGGGCTCGCGCCCTATCCGCAACATTCCGCGCGACCGGGCACGACGCATGCGGATCGTGGCGACCGGGCTGCTATTAGCCATGGCCGCGTGTTTCCTGCTGCTACGCCGTTTCGCCGATCATAGCGGCAGTGCTCATCCGGCGTGGAGCTTCGCTATCGCCTTCACCGAAGCCGCCATGGTCGGCGGGCTAGCCGACTGGTTCGCCGTGACAGCGTTGTTCCGTCGTCCGCTGGGCTTGCCGATCCCGCACACGGCGATCATCCCGGAAAACAAGGACCGCATTGCGGAAACCATGGCGGGCTTCCTACGCGACAACTTCCTGACGCCGCAAGTCGTTGCACGCCGGCTGCACGGGTTCAACCTCGCGGCAGCGGCGGGGGGCTTCCTGGTCGACCCTATATCCGGCGGGCAATCACGCCTGCGCGCCGGCGCGGCCAATCTCTTCGCCGATCTTCTGGAATCGCTCGATCCGGAACAACTAGGCGGGGCGGTGAAATCGGGACTGCGCAAGCAGCTTGACCGCATCGACCTCGCGCCGCTGCTGGGCCAGTTGCTGTCGGCCGCGATCGCCGACCGGCGGCACCTGCCGGTAATCGACAGCCTGATCCGCTGGACAGCACTGACGCTGGAGGCCAACGAAGCGCTGGTGCGCGAGATGATCCACCAGCGCGCCAACGCGCTGCTGCGCTGGACCGGTCTCGACGAGCGACTTGCCAATGGTGTGCTCGACGGGCTCTATCGCCTGCTTGCCGAAACGTTGGTCGATCCAGAGCATCCCTTGCGCGCAAAAGTGGAGCAGGGGCTGGAAAAGCTGGCCGATGATCTGCTGCATGATCCGCAAATGCGGGCCAGGGTCATGCGCGCAAAATCGGAATTGCTGGCCAATCCGGCGCTCGGCGAATGGTGGCAGGGCGTCTGGGAGCGCATACGCGCCGCGATGCTCCGCGCGATGCGCGATCCCGGTGCCGCGCTTTCTGGCGAACTAGGCTCCAGCCTGGGCCAACTTGGCACGGCGCTCATGGAGGACGCGCGATTGCAGGTTCTCGTCAATCGCTTCGCCCGGCGCACGCTGGTCGGGATCGTCTCGCGCTATGGCAACGAGATTGTCCGACTGGTCTCGGAAACCGTGAAGCGCTGGGATGCACGAACCGTAACCGACCGCATCGAAGGCGCCGTCGGGCGCGATCTCCAGTTCATCCGTATCAACGGTACGCTTGTCGGCGGCCTGATGGGCGTGGCGATTCATGCAGTGGATATATGGTTGTGAGCTGCCTTGAGAATCGAACTAACTGGGATTGAGAGTATAGTGTTGGGCTGGAACAAATCAGCCCCGCTGACCATCTTATCGGAATGCCCACTCCCGTTTCCTGGATTCGTCCGGAGGCCCATGGAATCCACATCGTTCCCGCCGATTGCTGGGTCGATCCCGCAAGACCGGTAAACCTGGCGCTCGTCACACATGGCCATTCGGATCACGCGCGCGCCGGCCATGGACGGACGCTGGCCACACCCGCGACCCTGGCGATCATGGAAGTCCGGTGCGGCGCCAATACCGGCGCGACTGCGGTGGACTATGGCGAAACCATCGCGCTGAAGGGCGGCGTCGCCGCCACCATGCTGCCAGCGGGCCACGTTCTTGGATCGGCGCAGATACTCCTCGAGCATGCGGGCGAACGGGTGATCGTGACCGGCGACTACAAACGCCGCGCCGATCCCACCTGCCCGCCGTTTCAGCCGACGCCCTGCGACGTACTCATCACCGAGGCAACCTTCGGTCTGCCCGTGTTCCGCCATCCGCCAATCGAGGAAGAGATCGTCCGCCTGCTCGGCGCGCGCACCGCCAATTCCGATCGCTGCGTGCTTGTCGGCGCCTATGCGCTGGGCAAGGCGCAGCGGGTGATCGCCGAGTTGCGGCTTGCCGGTTATTCCGACCCGGTCTGGCTTCATGGCGCGATGGAGCGGATGTGCCGCCTTTATGAGGATTTCGGAATCGATCTGGGCGAACTGCGGCTGGTCGCGGACACGCCAAGGGCGGAACTCGCCGGGCAAATCGTCCTTTGCCCGCCCTCGGCGCTTCACGACCGCTGGAGCCGCCGTCTGCCCGATCCGATCACCGCCATGGCATCGGGCTGGATGCGCGTACGCCAGCGCGCCCGCCAACGCATGGTAGAATTGCCGCTGGTCATCTCCGACCATGCCGACTGGGACGAGCTGACCGGGACCATCGCGGAAGTGGACCCCGCCGAAACCTGGATCACTCACGGCCGCGAGGAAGCGCTTCTGCGCTGGTGCGAGCTTAACCAGCGCAAGGCCCGCGCGCTGGCCATGGTGGGATACGAGGACGAGGATGATTGAGGCAATGTGGGCGCACGCACCCTTAGGCGAAGCCCAGACACAACTCAGGACCCATGGGTGATGGAACAGTTCGCCGCCCTCCTCGACGCGCTCGTCTACACCCGCTCGCGCAACGCCAAGTTGAGGCTGATCGCGGATTACCTGCGTCGCACCCCAGATCCGGATCGCGGCTGGGCACTGGCGGCACTGACCGATGGGCTCGATTTTCCCGCCGTGAAGGGATCGACGATCCGCAACATCCTGATGGAGCGCGTCGATCCGGTGCTCTGGGCATTGTCCCGCGACTATGTCGGCGACACGGCGGAGACTGCCAGCCTTCTCTGGCCCGAACCGCCGGGAGAGCCTGCGCCGCCGCGCGTCGCCGAGGCGGTGGAAACACTTTCCGCGATGACCCGCGCCAGCGTCGTGCACGAATTGCCAGCGCTGCTCGACCGGCTTGACGCGAATGGCCGCTACGCGCTGCTCAAGCTGGCTACCGGGGCAATGCGCATCGGCATTTCCACGCGCCTCGCCAAGACGGCATTCGCGCAAGCATTCGACGTCAAGGTGGATGACGTCGAGGAATACTGGCACGGCCAGACGCCGCCCTACCTGCCGTTGTTCGACTGGGCTGCGCGGGGGGCTCCGCCGCCCTCGGGCAAGGATCTGCCGCTATTCCGCCCCTTCATGCTAGCCCATCCACTCGAGGAGACCATCATCGACATGGTCGATTTTGCAGCCGAGTGGAAATGGGACGGCATCCGCGTTCAGATCGTCCATGCCGCCAATGGTGCCGGCGGCGAGACCCGCGTCTATTCGCGCTCGGGCGACGACATCTCCGCCACTTTCCCCGAAATCGCTAGCGCGCTGCTGATACCCGCCGTGCTCGACGGCGAGCTGCTGGTGCGCGGCAGCCATCAAGGCGGTGAAGAAGGCGGCGCGGCCAGCTTCAATGCGCTGCAACAGCGCCTCGGACGAAAAACCGTCTCGAAAACGATGTTGCGGGACTATCCGGCTTTCGTCCGACTCTATGACATCCTGATCTCCGAGGGCGAGGATCACCGAAGCCTCTCATGGGAACAGCGGCGCGAATTGCTGGAAGGTTTCGCCGTACGGCTCGACCCCCGGCACTTCGACCTCAGCCAGGTTATCGCCGCCGAAAGTCTCGATGAACTCGCCGCGATCCGCGAACGCGCACGCGATGACGCCATCGAAGGCGTAATGCTCAAGCGCCGCGACAGTCCATACGTGGCAGGCCGTCGCACCGGACTGTGGTACAAGTGGAAGCGCGATCCCTTGCTGATCGACTGCGTGCTGATGTACGCACAGCGCGGCTCGGGCAAACGGTCGTCGTTCTATTCTGATTATACCTTCGGCTGCTGGGATGGCGATCCCGATACCGGCGCGGAACTGCTGCCGGTCGGCAAGGCCTATTTCGGCTTCACAGACGAAGAGCTGAAATGGCTCGACCGCTATGTGCGGAATCATACGATCCAGAGCTTCGGCCCGGTTCGTGAAACCGACAAGAGCCTGGTGTTCGAAGTCGCCTTCGATTCAGTGCATGCCAGCAGGCGCCACAAATCGGGCCTCGCCATGCGCTTTCCCCGTATCAACCGCATCCGCGCGGACAAGCCTGCGCACGAGGCGGACCGTATCGAGAGCTTGCGGGCCATGGTGCGGGACTGATACCTCTCGCCACCGGTCGCGGCGCCCGCTAGTCTGCGGCCATGGACCGCTTCGACCGACGGCGACAGGCTCTGGCAATCAGTCTCGCCGGTCTTTCCGGATTCGTCGATGCCACCGGGTTCCTGTCTGCCGACAGGTATTTCGTCTCCTTCATGTCGGGCAACACCACCCGCCTCGGCGTAGAACTGGCGCAAGACTGGCGCCACGCGGCGACGCCGGTCCTGCTGATAGCCGGCTTCGTCGTCGGGGTCGCAGCCGGCAGCGTCATGGCGGTGCGCAGCGGCCGCTGGCGCAAACCTGCCGTGCTGCTGCTCGTCACCGGACTACTGCTGTGCGCAGCGCTAACCGCACCGGCTGGACTGCATGCGACCGCGCTGGCCATGATGGTGCTGGCCATGGGTGCCCTCAACAATACCTTCCAGCGCAACGGGCAAATCGCCGTCGGCCTGACGTACATGACCGGCGCGCTCGTCCGCCTCGGCCAGGCGATCGGCGCGACGTTCGCGGGCGAGCGCCAGGACGGCTGGCAAGGGTATCTAATGCTCTGGTTGGGGCTCGCCAGCGGCGCCGTGCTGGGCGCGCTGGCATTCCGGAACATGACAGACGCCTGCTTGTGGATCGCCTTTGCCGCCTCTCTCACTCTCGCGAGCGTCGCCTGGAACCTCGCCCGGAGAGAAAACCAACTTTAACCTATCCGCACCAGCTTCTCGCGCGAAGTTGCGCCGCGCAACAAGTCGAGCCGCGAAGGCGCGATATCGAGCGCTTCCGCCAATAGGGCCAACACAGCGGCGTTGGCCTTGCCGTCTTCGGGTTTGACCCGGACTTTCGCGAGCAGCCGCCCTTCGGCGATCTCCAGCGCCTCGATCCGCGCGCCCGGCGTCACGCGTACCGCCAGACGACCCTCGGCATCCGCCAGCGCGCGGACCGCGTCGGCCGATGGCAGCTCAACCTTGCGCTTCGCCATCGAGCGCCGCCCGGTGCATCCGGCCGTTGATGACATAGCCCTGCACGCCATACTGCATGTCGGCCAACGCTTCGTCGGTGAGGTCGCGCACATGCTTCGCCGGGCGGCCCATCCAGAGCTGGCGCGATTCGATGACCTTGCCTTGCGTCAGCATTGCGCCCGCGCCCAGCATCCCGTCCGACGCGATGCGGCAACCATCCATGACGATCGAGCCGAGTCCGACGAAGGCGCGGTCTTCCAACGTGCATCCATGGACCATCGCCATGTGTCCGATCAGCACATCGTCGCCGATGATCGTAGGGAAACCATCGGGACGCTTCGGCTTGGGGCTGTCGCAATGGACGACGGTGCCATCCTGGATATTGCTGCGCGCACCGATAACGATCCGGTTCACGTCGGCGCGGATCACGCAGTTGTACCACACGCTCGCGTCGGGCCCGATTTCGACATTGCCGATGATGCGGCACCCCGGCGCGATGAAGGCGCTGGAATGGATGCGCGGCCCCTTGCCGTGGATCGAAACGAGGGTGATGTCGGTGCGGGTGCTGTTCATGGATGCCTCAACACGTTGGACCAGCGAACATAGGGCAGGATCGAAGCGTAATCGTCGGTCCATGCCTTGGGCGCCGGCGGAGCGAGCGGCCTCCATGGCGCATCGGGACGCGAGGCGGCAAGCACCTTGAGCCGCGCGGGTTCTCGCGTCAGCACCACCCACGACGATGGCGTCAGCAGCGTACGATCATAGGGATTGTCATCGCGAATCGCCGCCGCCAGTCCATGCGTCTTGGCAACGGCCGCGAGCACCGGTTCAAGCTCGATATAGCGGTTGGAGATATGGACGACGAGAAGACCGCCGGGTGACAGCGCACGCAGATAGACGGCGAATGCTTCTTCGGTAAGCAGGTGGAGTGGGATCGCATCCGACGAGAAGGCATCGATCGCAAGCACGTCGAACACACCGGAATGCGCCTTGGCCAGTTCCAGTCGCGCGTCGCCCAGCACGATCCCCGCATCGGGCGCGCAGTCGGACAGATAAGTGAACGTGCGATTCCGCGAAAGGCGCAGCACGGCCGGATCGATCTCGTAGAAGCGCCAGCGCTCACCCGGCTTGTGGAAACAGGCGAGCGTGCCGGTGCCGAGGCCGACCACGGCGACACGCGCCGCCTTGCCGTACATCGCCTGCGCCTCCTCCAGGACGATCGCCGCCCCCGAGCCGGGACCGTAATAGGTCATCGGCTGCAGCCGGCGAACCGGATCGAGCGATTGCTGGCCATGCAGCGTCGTGCCGTGGGCAAGCGTGCGGAGCCTCTGCGTAGAATAGTCGCGCACCGTGTAGATGCCAAAATAGCTGCGGATGCGAGCCTTTTCGATCGAGGTGACCAGCGTCTCCATCCCGCCTTGCGCAAGCATAAGCATCAGCAACACGCCGACGAACAGCCAGCGCCAGGGAATGAGCAGGCATCCGCAGATCACTATGCTGAGCGCGAGCCATAGCTGGTTGTCATCCAGCGCCGCATTCCAGCTATCGCCGAGCAGCATGTAGCTCAGAATACCAGCGGCGGCGAAAACCGTCAGGGATCCCAATCGCGCCATTCCAGGTTCGAGCCCCGGCAGGCGCCGCCAGTCGAAGGCGGTCGGCAACGGCATGAGCAGCGCGGCAGCGAGCACCAGAAAGGGATGCTCCCAGACCCAGTCGAACAGGACCGGGGCAATCAGGGCAGTAAAGGCGCCGCCCAATGCGCCGCCCGCCGACATCACCAGATAGAACAAGGTCAGCCGTTCGGCGGGCGGGCGAAGGTCATAGAGCTTCGCATGCAGCGCCACCGCGACGAAGAAGAGCAGTGCCACGCTCGCCAGGACGAGCGTCAGCGTTCCGGAATTGCGAGACGTCATGGCGAAACCACCCGCCAGCAGCACGACTGCCGGCGCGCTGAAAGTAATGATGCGCGCGGGCAGGCGGCGGTCGGAGAAGGCGACCACGAAGCTCAACAGATAAAGCCCGAGCGGAATCACCCATAGCAACGGCATGGCGAATATGTCGGTGGTGAGATGCGTCGTCGTCGACAGCATCAGTCCCGAAGGCACCGCCGCCAGGGAGAGCCAGAGGAGGATGCGGCGAACAGGCACCGGCTCGTCTCCGACACAGTGGGCGTCGGCTTCAGGCCCCGCATGCCATCGCGCCCGCGCCGCAAGCGCCACCAACACGATCAATGCCGCATAGCCCATGCTCCAGCTCAGGCTCTGGCCACGGAGACGCAACAAAGGTTCGGCGAGCAGCGGATAAGCGACAAGCCCCGCGAAACTGCCAAGGTTGGACGCAGCATAAAGCGCCCAAGGCTGCCCCGCCGCCGGATGCGCCGAGAACCAGCGCTGCATCAGTGGCGCCTGCGCCGAAACGAGGAAGAACACCGGCCCCACCGTCAACGTGAGCAGCGCCGGTACCCAGAGGACTTCCCAGCCAGGTGCGGGGGCCGGGAGATGGACCAGCGCGATCGGCAGCGTCACCGCCGCAGCGATCAGTAGCGTGAGATGGATCGCAGCCTGTCGCCGGACCAGCAACCGCCTCAGCCGGTGTGCGTAGGCGTATCCCGCAAGCAGCAGCGCCTGATAGACCAGCATCGCGCTGTTCCAGACGTTGGGCGCGCCGCCAAGGCGTGGCAACGCCATGCGCGCCACCATCGGCTGGACGAGAAACAGCAGGAAACTGCCCGTCAGGATCGTCACGACGAAGAGCGCGCGCCGAACCGGCGCGGCACTCGCCTCGATCACGCGCCGAGCAGCCGTGCGGCATGCGCCGCGTGATAGGTCAGCACGCCCGAGCAGCCGGCCCGCTTGAAGGCGGTCAGCGTTTCCAGCACCAGCGCATCGCGATCGCCGGCGCCCACGGCGGCTGCGGCTTCGAGCATCGCGTATTCACCGCTCACCTGATAAGCGAAGACAGGCACCTCGAAACGTTCCTTCACGCGACGGACGATGTCGAGATAAGGCAGGCCCGGCTTGACCATCACGCTGTCCGCCCCCTCGGCGATGTCCATGGCGACCTCGCGCAGCGCCTCTTCGCCGTTGGCGGGATCCATCTGGTAAGTTTTCTTGTCGCCCTTCAGCAGCCCACCCGAACCGACGGCATCGCGAAACGGGCCGTAGAAGGCAGAGGCATATTTCGCGGCATAGGCCATGATCTGGACATTGGCATGACCTCCGCCCTCCAGCGCGGCGCGAATCAGGCCGACACGGCCATCCATCATGTCGGAGGGCGCGATGATGTCGGCCCCGGCGGCCGCCTGATTCAGCGATTGGCCGACCAGCACCTCGACAGTCGCATCATTGAGCACGTAGCCCACATCATCGATCAGTCCGTCCTGCCCGTGACTGGTATAGGGATCGAGCGCCACGTCGGTGAGGATACCGATCCCCTCGCCCACCGCATCGCGGATCGCACGGATCGCGCGGCACATGAGGTTATCGGGATTGAGCGCCTCGCGGCCGTCTTCGCTGCGCCGGCCCTGCTGGGTGTTGGGAAACAGCGCCAGGCACGGGATGCCAAGGGCCGCGGCCTCCCTTGCGCGCGCGGCGATGCCGTCGAGCGACCAGCGCGATACTCCTGGCAACGAACTGACCGGTTCCTCGACACCGCTGCCATCGGTGACGAACAGCGGCCAGATGAGGTCTGCGGGGCTCAACAAGGTTTCGCGATGCATCGCCCGGCTCCATGCCGTGGCGCGCGTGCGGCGAAGGCGGAGCGCGGGATAGGATGCAGTCATGCGGGGCTTCTAGGCCGAATGGGGCCCGGGCTTCAATCGCTGATGATGGCCTTGGCGGATGCGAGCTTTTTCAGCGCCGAGCCAGGCGCGATCGCCTTCAATTGCGCCATCCGCGCCTTGAAGGCGGCCTTTTCCTTCACATCGACGGTCGCAGCACGCATCGCGAAGCTGACCGAAAGCGGATTGATCGTGCGGCCGTTCTGGTAGAGCTCGTAATGCAGGTGCGGACCGGTGGAGAGACCAGTCGAGCCCACATAGCCGATCACCTGGCCGGCGCGAACGCGGCTTCCGGGCGAAACGGCGATGCGGCTCATATGCGCATAGCCGGTGCCCAGACCGCCGCCGTGCTCCAGCCGCACATAGTTGCCATGGCCGCCATGCCGGCCAGCATAGGATACGAAGCCGTCGCTCACTGCGAATATCGGCGATCCCCAAGCCGCGCCGAAATCGATTCCCGCATGCATCCGTGCATAGCCGAGGATCGGATGCCGGCGCATGCCGAAGCCGGAAGTCATGTGACCGGCGACGGGCGAGAGGAGGCGACTGGTGCCGACCGCCTGCCCGGCAAAGCCCGAAGCGTCGAAGAACTGGCCGTCGCCGCCCCATCGCAAAAGCTGCGCCAGAGGCTTTCCGCCACGTTCAAGTCCGGCATAAAGCAATTGTCCGGTCTCGCTGGCCCCGCCCGCCGCCCGTTTGTAGCCGACGATGATGTCGAACTGGTCGGTCGGCAGGATATCGCCTTCGAGGCTGATCCGGCTGTCGAGCGTGCGCAGATATTGCTGGATCGCCGCAACCGGGGCTCCGGCGGCGCGCGCCGAACGATAGAGGCTGGCCCCCACGGTGCCGCGTATGCGCAGCGGCGTGGAATCCACCGCGATCGGTCGGCGGCCAAGTGTCAATGCCCTTCCATTGCGCTGAATCGCCAGGTCGAGATCGAAGCGGGCGCGCAGCGCCAGCTTTTCGAGCGGACGCGTCTGCGCGGACGGGGAACGCGCGCCGAGCGTCATCGCCACACGCGTGCCGGGCGCGATCTCGCCCAGGGGCACTTGCCCGGCGACCAGTTCGGAAACGCGCGCGGCATCATCGGCGCCGACGCCGGCGCGCTGCAGCATCCGGCCGAAGCTGTCGCCTTGCGCGACCGTCGCGACAAGGTCGATACGGGGGCGTTCGGGCGCGGAGGCAAGCGGCATGACGGCATCCGTGGCGCCCATGCGGCGGCCGCTGTCGCCGCCCAGCCCCAGTGGCATGATCATCTGGCTGCGATATTCGTCACGCACGGTCAGGTCCGCAGGGACGCCGGTCGCAGCTTCGAGCGCGGAGAAATCGGGCCAGAAGCTCAGCGCGACGAAGCCCAGCCCCAGCATCGTGCCAAGCCCGCGAAACCACCGCCTGCTGCCGATGTCTTCGGCAAGATCCGGCGCGAGATCAAAGCGGCTGAAGCGATGCTCGATCGCGAATTTGATGGCCGACAGCCGGTCTCCAAGACGTACGGGTATCGGCCCGGCGACAGCGTCCCGCGCCGGGCCGTGATCCGGCATGAAACCGTGATCGAGTTCGCCGTTTGCCCTGTACAAGCTCAAATGCCCCCGAACGCGGCCATGACCGCCGATGCATCGGCTCCGCTTCCTGCCTGATCAGGGTTAATCTTCGCCTAAGAAGCGCCGCAAAAAAGCGATTTCGCCCCCCCATCGGGGATGATTTGCCGTGCACGGCTTGCGAGGGAATGGGGCCGATGCCACATTCCTTGTCAGATGGTCATCAAAACGCCCGCGAAGCCCAGGAACAGCGGCGCCGATTCCCGGATCAAGGCGGTTCTGGGTCCCACGAACACCGGCAAAACGCATCTCGCCATCGAACGGCTATGCGCGCATTCATCGGGCGCGATCGGATTTCCACTGAGGCTTCTCGCACGCGAAGTCTACGATCGCGTCTGCGCGATCAAGGGAGAGAATCGCGTCGCGCTGATCACCGGCGAGGAGCGGATTGAACCAAGGGACGCGCGCTGGCTGCTCTGCACGACCGAAGCGATGCCGATATCCGCCGACCTCGCCTTCGTCGCCATCGACGAAGCACAACTCGCCGCCGACCGTGAGCGCGGCCACGTATTTACCGACCGGCTCCTGCATGCGCGTGGACGCGAGGAGACGATGATCCTGGGTTCCGCGATGCTGGAGCCGCTGATCCGGACGCTCGTGCCCGAAGCCGAAGTGATCGGCCGTCCGCGCTTCTCCACCCTGAAGCATATCGGCGCGCGCAAGCTGTCGCGCCTGCCTCCGCGCAGCGCGATCGTCGCCTTTTCCGCCGAGCAGGTCTATGCGATAGCCGAGATGCTGCGCCGATTCCGCGGCGGCGCGGCGGTGGTCATGGGCGCGCTAAGCCCCCAGACCCGCAACGCCCAGGTCGCGCTCTACCAATCGGGCGAAGTGGATTACCTCGTCGCCACCGATGCGATCGGCATGGGTCTGAACCTTGATGTCACCCATGTCGCCTTCGCCGGTCTCTCGAAATTCGACGGAATCCGGCAGCGCCGGCTGACCAGCGCCGAAATGGCGCAGATCGCGGGCCGCGCCGGCCGGCATCAGCGCGACGGCACGTTCGGCACGCTCGCGGGCACTGGCGGCCATGACGCCGAATTCGCCGACGAGGAAGTCCATGCCATCGAGGAGCATCGCTTCCCGCCGCTGACCAAGCTGTTCTGGCGCGAGGCGGAACCGCGCTTCGACCGTCTTGGCACGCTGATCGCCGATCTTGAGGCTCCGCCGGAGCGGCCCGGACTGGCACCTGCGCCCGAAGCCATCGACCTTGCAGTGCTGAAGCGGCTCGCGGAGGAAGAGGAAATAGCATCCGGCGTCACGACGTCAGGAACAGTGCGGCGGTTCTGGGAGGTCTGCCGCCTGCCCGACTTCCGCCAGCAGGGCGCGGAGACCCACTCACGCTTCATCGCGCGCCTTTGGCAGGATCTGCGCCACGGCGCGCTGGGCGCCGACTACATCGCACAGGCGATCGCCGCGCTCGACAATGTTTCGGGCGACATCGACACACTTCAGGGACGCATCGCCGCCATCCGCAGCTGGGCCTATATCGCCCAGCGCCCCGATTGGGTTCTTGCACGTGACGAGATGGCAGCGCGCGCGCATGCCGTGGAAGCGCGATTGTCGGACGCTCTCCATGCGCGGCTGACCGAACGCTTCGTCAATCGCCGCACCACCGTTCTGATGAAGAAGCTTGGGCCTGATGCCGCCTTGCTGCCGGTGCGGCTGGAAGATGACGTGCTTCTGGTCGATGGCGAACCGCTGGGCACGGTGCATGGCTTTCGCTTCCAGGTCGATCCCGCGGCCCGCCATGACGACCACAAGCTCCTTCTCGCCGCGGCCGAACGTCACTTGCCCGCCCTGCTCGCCAAACGCGCGGAAGATCTGGCCAGGATCATCCGTGAGGATAACTCTCTGCTCTCGCTCAAGAATGGTCGAATCACATGGAACGGGAACGCACTGGCCGCCATTCGGCCCGGCCGTGGCCTGCTTATGCCAAAGCTCAGCCTCGAACGGGGCCTCGATAGGCTGCCAGCTTCTTCCCGGGGAGTACTCCAGACCGCCATCGCCGACTGGCTCACCCATCGCATGACGAGCCTTTTACCGCTACGGAAGCTGGAGGAAGCGAGCCGCTCTCTGGATTCCGGCGCCGCACTGCGGGCGTTGCTCATCCGGCTCATCGATGCGGGCGGCGTACTGGAACGGGCAGGCGCGGGGATCGAGACGCTCGATCCCGTCCAGCGCAAGGCCCTGACCACGCTTGGCGTGCGTGTCGGGGCGCTGGATATCTTCCTGCCCGCCATCTTGCGGCCCGACGCACGAACCACGTGGCTCGAGCTGCAGGGCCAGCCGTCGCAAGGCAACGGCGCGCCGATCAGCCCCCTCGACAGCAATGGCAAGGCGCCTTTCGGCTATCGCCGCCTCGGCAAGCAGGCGCTGCGCGTCGATCTCGCGGAAAAGCTCCTGCGCGATGCCTATGGCGCTCGTGCGGCGGCAGGACGCAAACCCTTCGCGCTTGATCCGGCGAAAGCCATATCGATGGGATTGTCGACCGCCAGCTATGCAGGCCTACTCCGGCTTGCCGGGTTCCAGCCGATCGTACCCAGAGCACTACCGGACGGCGCGTATGGTCCACCCGCACCGCTTGTCTGGCGCTGGCGTCCGCCCCGCCGCGCTGAAAGCGCGCCCGTC
>DASWWL010000092.1:0-4330 GCA_036400975.1 Novosphingobium sp.
TCGTCATCGACGAATATTCAGGCACCGACGGCATCATCACGATCGAGGATCTGGTCGAGGAAATCGTCGGAGAGATCGAGGACGAGCACGACGACGCCCCTACCGAGATGATCACTCAACTCGGCAACGGCATGTGGGAGGCCGATGCCCGCGCCGAGTTGGAGGATGTCGCTGAAAAGATCGATCCCCGCCTCGCCGAAGTCGAGGAATCGGTAGATACGATCGGCGGCCTTACTTTCGTGCTCGCCGGCCATGTGCCGGAAGTCGGCACTATCGTGAATCACGAAAGCGGCTGGCGCATCGAGGTAACTGCCGGTAACGAAAGGCATGTGACGCGCCTTAGATTGCATCCCCCAAGCCAGAACGAAGACCCAGAAGACTGAGCCGGAGAGACTGAGCCTTGGCGATACGCCGCCTTCCTCCCTTGCGTGCCCTTGAAGCATTCGTACGCGTCGTTCGTCTCGGCTCGGCCAAGGCGGCGGCGTCTGAACTGGGCCTGTCACCTTCCGCGCTCTCGCGGCGCGTGACAGCGCTGGAGGACTTCACCGGCAAGCGTCTTTTCACGCGCCAGCATCAGGCGATGAAGCTGACCGACGATGGCCAGGCCTTTTACGACGCCATCGCCCCCAAGCTGGAAGAGCTGGCCGAAGCGGTGGAATCGCAGATCGATCCCGGCCGCGTGCTTCGCCTCCATCTGGGCGTACCGGGCCTGTTCGGCGGGCAGCGGCTGTTCCCCCGCCTGCCGGAACTGCGCAAGCTGCACCCGCGCCTGCACATCGACATCGACAGCCGCCCCCATGTCGCCGATCGCGTCGGGGATACGCTCGACGCCGCCATCGTCATGTCGAAGGAACCGGATGCATCGCTCTATTCGGTGCGGCTGGATCACAACCGGGTCTATGCCATCACCTCGAAGGACCTGGCGAAGGATATCGGCCTGGAACCCGATGCGGCGACGCTTTCGAAGCAGACCTTCCTGATCCACCACGATCTGCCCCACAGCTTTGACGCCTGGAAGGATGCGATGGGCATGCAGCGGCTGACGCCGGCGGCCATCGACCACTTCGATTCCGGGCAGTTGATGCTTGAAGCGGCAGCGCAGGGTCTCGGCATTGCGATCATGCACGACGACCACTTCATCCGTGCCGGCGACGGACGCCTGACCCATCTGTTCGATATCGAGGTCGAAAGCCCTTACAGCTACTGGTTCATCTGCCGCCCGCGCGATCTCGAATCGCGTCCGGTGCGCATTTTCCACGATTGGCTGGTACAGGCCGGGCTGTAACCCCCTTGCGTCATTCGGCGATGACCAGCAACGTCACTTGCCGCAGCGGACTGGCAGCGAGCTGAATGACGTAATCGCCGGGCGTCAGCGCAAAATCCACGATCTTGCGAATGCCCGAGCATTCGGGGCCATGGCCGTGAGCGGTCGAAGCAAGCGGCTTTCCCGCGGCGACCACATCGATCCATGCGCCAGCGCTCAGGCCGATGCGATATGTTCCGGCGCGAACGATGCGAAAGTGCGCGGTTCCACCGAAGCTGTCCGCTCCTCCAGACTTGCCCGGCGGGGTCGCGAAGGCGACCTGAGCCGCAGGCCGCAGCGACAGCCGCACCGCCCCGCCGACTTCGATCGCGCCATCTGCAGCGAGCGGCGCAGGCCTGCCCCAAGCCTCCCAGCCGCCTGCCAACGGCGCGGGCGCGGCGCAGCTCTCAGGCGTTGCGGCGAGGCTCGCCACCGGCGTCAGCGCGAGTCCGATTGCCCCTGCCATGCTTCCGATACCGCGCATTCATCTGCCCCTTGCTAAGCTATATTTTCATAAATATAGGGTCGCGCAGCAACGGGCAACAGCAATATCGGGGGTTCATACATGCGCATTCTCGCCGCGATCGCGGCCACCTCGGCACTCGCCCTGTCGATGCCGGCACTGGCCCAAGACGAAACCCAGCCCGCGACAGGGGATGGCGAAGGCGCTTTCAAGCTTGGCCAGATCATAGTGACCGCCCCGCGCCCGGAAGGGTTGGAGATAAGCGGCGAAACCCTCACCGCCGAAGCCATCCAAGCCTTCAACCGCAACACGCTGGATGACGCCGTGAACATCATGCCCGGCGTATCCTCGGCGAACAGCGGCGGCTCGCGTAATGAGCGGCTTATATTCCTGCGGGGCTTCGACCGGTTCCAGGTCCCGCTGTCGATCGATGGCATTCGCGTCTATCTGCCCGCCGACAACCGGCTGGACTATGGCCGCTTCCTCACGCCGGACATCGCCGAGCTGCAAGTGGCCAAGGGCTATGCCTCGGTGCTCGACGGCCCCGGCGCGATGGGCGGCGCGATCAATCTCGTCACGCGCAAGCCGACCAGGAAGATCGAAGGCGAAGTGCGCGGCACGCTGAACCTCGACCGCGGCATGGATTACGCAGGCCATACGCTGTACGCCTCGCTCGGCACGCGGCAGGAACGCTGGTACGCGCAGGCATCCTATGCGCGCAACGAACAGGATCACTGGGATCTGCCCGGCAGCTTCACGCCCACCGCGATCGAGAACGGCGGCGCCCGCGACTTTTCGAACTCGAAAGACTGGCGCGTCAACGTCAAGCTGGGCTTCACCCCTAACGCGACGGACGAATACGCGATCAGCTATACCCGGCAGGAAGGCTCGAAGAACGCGCCGCTGCACGTCACCGATCCGCTTGGAACCCAGCGCTTCTGGAGCTGGCCCTACTGGAATATCGAGAGCATCTATTTCCTCTCGACCACCGCGATCGGCAACAACGGCACGATCAGGACGCGGATCTATCGCAACACTTTCGACAACCTGCTGCGCGGCTTCGACAACCGCACGCAGACCACGCAGACGCTGGCGCTCGGCCGGGTGTTCAACAGCTGGTACGATGACGAAGCTTACGGCGGCTCGGTGCAATTCGATATCACGTCCGACGCGAACCGGCTGAGCATGGCGGTGCACTACCGCCGCGACAGGCATGTCGAATACCAGCAGACTTTCGGCGCCAGCGGTCTCACCGAACCGCCGCAGCGCAACCTGGAAGATACCTGGAGCATCGCCGTGGAGGACGAAGTGCGGCTCACCCCCGCCCTGAAGCTGACGCTGGGCGCGAGCTATGACTTGCGCAATCTGCGGGTCGCGGAAGAGTTCGGCGCCGTACCGGGCCTTACCGGCCAGCGCCTCTTCTCCTATCCGATCCGCGACGCCAATGCCTGGAACGCGCAAGGCCAGCTCGTCTGGGCACCCGACGCCACGACGCGGGTACACGCCAGCATCTCCTCGCGCGCGCGTTTTCCGACGATCTTCGAACGCTTTTCCTCGCGCTTCGGCGGCGCGACGTCGAACCCCGATCTCAAGTCGGAGCGGGCGACGAATCTCGAACTCGGCGTCGCGCGCGACTTCGGCCCGATCCGCATCGAAGGAGCGGTATTCTACTCGCATGTAGACGACATCATCCTCGCCTATCCTTTCGTGTTCAGCGGGCAATCCGTCACTCAAAGCCGCAACGTCGGAGCCGGCGACTACCATGGCGTCGAGATCGCGATGAACGGCCAGCTCGGCCCCACCCTCGCCTTCGGAGCGAACTATACCTACACGCACCGCAAGCTCGGCAATCCGAGCATCATCGGCTACCGCCTGACCGACGTGCCCGAGCACAAGGGCTTCGCCTATCTCTCATGGAAGCCGGTTTCGCACGTCACCATACTACCCAGCCTCGACTTCGCGTCGGATCGCTGGACGGTGACACCGGCGACAGCGAGCGGTTTCAGCCCCATCTATCGACGAACCGGCAGCTATGCGGTGGCCAGTCTGCGCGTCGATTTCGAATTGGCCGAAGGCATCGAACTCGGCATCGGCGCACGCAACCTGTTCGATGACCGGTACATGCTGACAGACGGTTTCCCGGAAGCAGGCCGGAGCTTCTTCGCCAGCGCCCGCGCACGTTTCTAGAATGGGTTTGAGGCAGGCTGGTGCGATAAGCTTGGCGCAGGCGCGTTTGATCGCCCGCTGGCGAGGCCGGGTGTGCGCCTGGAGGTAGAGAGTAGCGAACGGGCAGTGCGGCCGGCGCTAGTGGTATGTGCCCGGCAGTACGGGCGTGGATGCGTGTGAGTTCTTATGCGAACGGCCGGCAGCATCACGCATGGCTGTCCGGCACGGCCCTGAGGTGCGGGGCGCTGGCGGGACGGCCCTGAGGTGCGGGGCGCTGGCGGGACGGGCTCGCTGCCTTGCCGCCTTGCGTCGGGGCATACCCCGAGGTTTCGTCCATGCCGGTGTGGCATTCACCGGCCTGTCCATCCGCCGCATCCCGTGGCGGCCTTTCCGGACCG
>DASWWL010000093.1:0-3483 GCA_036400975.1 Novosphingobium sp.
TGTAATGTCCGTCGCCGCCACGGGCTCGATCCGCTCGACCACGCCGCTGCCATAGCGTGACAGGCGGGTCAGCAGGACATTGAGCTTGTCCGACGAATTGCGCAGGGTCAGCAGCATGTCCTCGCGGAAAGCCGGCTTTTCGGCATGCTTTTCGGCATTGCGTGCCAGCAGGCTGAGCTGACTGGCGAGGTTCTTGATATCGTGCATGACGAAGGCGATGCGGCGATTGAAATCGTCGAAACGGTTTGCTTCGGCCAAAGCCTCCTGCACGCTGTTCTCGGCGAGATAGCTGGCCGACTGGCGGCCAACCACTCGCAGCAGATCGAAATCTTCCCAGTCGAAACGGCGCGCGACGATCGGACGGGCGAGAACCACCAGGCCCACCAGCCGTTCGTAATGGATCAGCGGCACCAATGCCCAGGCACGCGCGTCGTCCCGCAGCCATTGCGGGATCACCTCAGCCTCGCCGCGCTGGTTCTCGCCGCCGCGGATCATGTCGAGATCGGCGATAAAGCCCTCGCGTTCGAAGAACGACGCGGAGCGCAGGCTCATCGCCACGGCAGGAACTTCGGCAGTCGGCCAGATCCAGCGCGCAGCCAGCACGAGCTCGCCTTGCTCTCCCGGAACAAGCAACAGCCCGGCCGGACTGTCGGCGATGTCCGCCACTGCCTGCACCACGCGCTGGCCCAGCGTGCGCGAGCCATGCTCGCCCCCGCCGCCGATCGTTCGGGTAAAGCGCAGCCATTCCTCGCGGTAATCGTACCTGTGCTGGAAGAAATGCTTGGCCAGCATCACCTTCATCCAGCCCCTAATCCGCCGAGAAGGCAATGCCAGGGCCATGATCGCGCAAGCGGCCACAAGGAATACAAGCTCCATCAACCGGGCGAAATCGCCTCCGGCCAGCGCCAGCCATTGCGCCGTCGCGACCATCAGGCCGAGATAGGCCAGCAGCACCAGCAATGCGAAAGTCTGGAAAGTCACCGCACGCGATGGACGCAGCCGCATCAGACCGCGCTTGCGCGTGGCGCCCGCAGCCATCAGCAACGCGAGGCCCAGCGCAGCGATTCCGCGCGAAGCCGCCATTTCCGCCGGCCACTGGCCGGACACATAGGCGATCGCATAAAGATTGAAGTCAACCGTCCACAAAAGCCCAAGGCCGGCAGCCGGCAGACGCAAGGCGCCGCGAGAATATCCCGAAGCGCCGGCATAGAGGTTATGCACCAGCACCAGCGCGCCCACCGTCACCAGCAGGCGGATCAGCACCGTGACGCCGAAAACACCCATATCCAGCGAGCGGCCGTCGCCGATCCGCACCACGACCATGTCGATGCCGAAATGCAGCAGTTCCACCGCCATCAGGACAAGGATCAGGGGCCGGATCGGCGCGAGGCTCGCATGGCGTCCATCGGTCTGGAACAGGCGATAGATCACCGCCAGCCAGGCCAGGTTGCGCAACGTTTCCGTAACCCCGGCGACAAAAGTGCCGGAGCCGAACAAGGCGACCGCAAAGCACCAGGCGGCAGTCAGGACCTGCGCGGAAACCACGGTGGCGCCGGCCGGACCGAAGCGCTCCCGCCGCCGGACCAGCCAGGCCGCGACGGCAATCGACGCTATCGCGCCCGCGACATGCGAAGCTGTCCCAAGCGCCTCGCCCAGGCCTTCGGACGCGCCCGGATTCACCGGGCCCCCTCGTGCCAGAGCACCACACGCAAGGTTTGCAGGATGATCAGGAGATCAAGGAACGGGGTATAGTTCTTGGCGTAATAGAGATCGTACTCAAGCTTGTGCCGGGAATCCTCTATCGATGCGCCATAGGGATAATTGATCTGGGCCCAGCCGGTGATGCCCGGCTTCACCATGTGCCGTTCGGCATAATAGGGCAGCTGTTCTTCGAGATCGGCGACGAATTCGGGGCGTTCCGGACGCGGGCCGACAAAGCTCATTTCGCCCTTGAGCACACTCCACGCCTGCGGCAGTTCGTCGATGCGGACCTTGCGGATGAATCTGCCGACGCGCGTGATCCGGGGATCGTTCCGGGTCGCCCACTGCGCCCCCGCAACCTCGGCGTCGGTACGCATGGACCGCAGCTTGATGACGTCGAAGCTCTGGCCATAGAGGCCGACGCGGGTCTGGCGGAAGAAGGCCGGGCCACGGCTGTCGATCTTGACCAGGACGGCGAAGACCAGGATCAGCGGGGCGGTGAACAGCAGCAGGATCGCCGATGCGGCGATGTCGAACATCCGCTTGGCCACGCTCGAAACCGCCCGTCCCGATGAAAAGCCGTCGGAAAAGATCAGCCAGCTCGGGTTTACGGTATCGAGATCGACGCGGCCGGTCTCGCGTTCCAGGAAGCTGGAAAAGTCGTTGACGTGAACGCCCGCCGTCTTGATCCGCAGCAGATCGTTCAGCGGCAGCGCGTTGCGCCTTTCCTCCAGCGCGAGAACGACCTCACTGACGCCCAGATTCTCCACGTAACGCTTAAGGTTGTGGATCGCCGGACGCGCGATGGCTTCCTCGACCACGGGCGCGTTCTCGCTCATGCCGACGTACCCGACGATGGCGAAACCGCTCTCGGGCTTTTCGCCAAGATCGCGCAGGCGTTGCGCGCGCGGACCGGCGCCGAGCACCAAAACCCTGCGCCGGAATGCCGCCGTGCCCAGGATTCCCCCGACGATCAGACGGTTGAGCATCAGCAGCACGATCGCCAGCCCCATGCCGTAGGCCAATGTCGAGCGCCAGAAGTTGTGGCCGCCGATCATGAAATCAACGAAGGACAGCGCGATGATGCCAAGCGATACGGCAACCAGAAGCCGCGCACCGGCATATCGCATCGACCGAAGCGAATCCGCGCCATAGACGCCGACCGAAATCATCGCCGTCAGCAACATTCCCGCAAAGGCCGCGTGCGGCCAAATGCGGTCCACGACCAGCCCCGGCTCCATTCCGATTTGATTCGCCCGCACGCGCCACGCGATTTCGCCCGAGATGACCAGCAGCATCACGTCGAACAGGCCGAGCAGCAGCACGGCATGCGGAATATAGTGCTTGAACAGCCGGATCATGTCGCGTTTCGGCAGCCTCCAGCCCGATTTCGGGCATTGCAGGGAGCCTTACCGGCGAGATGTAAAATGTCGGTAAACTTGACAGGCCCATGAGATCCGGAACGCAGGAAGCCCCGTCATTCGCAGGCTGCCGCAAGGTGATGTCGGCACAGCTTACAATTACATTGCCCGTCACGAGAATGCGTTTGCTTTAGTAGAAACAGTGCCAGCCCACTCCCATTAGGCCACCCATAGCATACCATCGCTGGGGACCGGGTGCAGGCTGGTGCGATAAACTTGGCGCAGGCGCGTTTGATCGCCCGCTGGCGAGGCCGGGTGTGCGCCGTGGGGTAGAGAGCAGCGAACGGGCAGTGCGGCCGGCGCTAGTGGTATGTGCCCGGCAGTACGGGCGTGGATGCGTGTGAGTTGTTATGCGAACGGC
>DASWWL010000094.1:0-52845 GCA_036400975.1 Novosphingobium sp.
ATCGCCCGGACTGGCGCCGGAGGCATCCGCAATCATCTGTTTCGCCCTCGCAATAACTTCGGACAGGAGCTCCGGCTGGCCGAACGGATCGGGACGCACCATCTCCGGATTCCCCGGCACGCCCGGATCAGCGAGATCATCCGCGCCGCCCGAAGAGCGCAAATGAACGGGCATGACCTGCAGCGCCTTGGCAAGCGAAGGGATCATCCGCGCGCTGGGCCGGCGATCTCCCTTTTCCCAGTTCCAGATGGTTACCCGCGACACGCCTACCATCTCCGCGAGCACGCCGACGGACAGCCCCTGCGCTTCACGGAGCGAACGGAGTTTCCGTCCGAACTCGTCCCGCAGCTCGGCCACCCATCGCCTCCTCGTCCAAATTGTGCCCATAAGCCGGCAAAGCGCCAACGCATGAAAGATGATCGATAGTTAAAACCCTGTCAACCAAGGTTACCAATATGCAACCATATTGAATATACTCCTTTTCCTGCCTCCGTTTTCGCCTGCTTCAAGAGTACCGGAAACGTCGGATATTCGGAATAATCCACCCATTTTCCGGTATGGCATCACGCCTATGTGCCGGCTGGCGACCGGGCCGTACCGGTGGACATCGCCATGCCGATCCCATCGAGCGAGACAGGCGTAGCGCCGATGCGCATTGCGCGCGCGGCAGGCCCGGCATACCCTCGTCCGATTGAGCAAGACACGAACATGGAGAGGATGATGGCAGAACTTCGCTTCGACGGCAGGACGGCGATCGTGACCGGCGCCGGCGGCAACCCCAGCCTCGGCCGCGCCCACGCAATGCTGCTGGCCGCGCGCGGCGCCAACGTGGTGGTGAACGACATCGGCGGCGGCGCGGGCCCCGCCGGATCGGCCAGCGCGCAGGCAGTCGCCGATGAAATCGTCGCCCTGGGAGGCAAGGCCGTGGCCGACACCAATTCGGTCGCGACGCCCGAAGGCGCGGCGGCGATGGTCAAGACCGCGCTCGACGCGTTCGGCGGGATCGACATCATCGTCAACAACGCCGGTGTCGTCTATGTCGCTCCGCTCGAGGAGATCACGATCCGCGATTACCAGCGGACAGCCGAAGTCAATCTCCTTGGCCCGATGTATCTCGTGCGCGCCGCCTGGCCGCACATGAAGGCGAAAGGCTATGGCCGCATCGTCAATATCGCCTCGTCCTCGATGTTCGGCTGCGCGCTGCAGATCGCCTATGGCGCGACCAAGGGCGGCATGCTGGCCCTTACCCAGGGTCTCGCGGCCGAGGGCGAGCCTTATGGCATCAAGGTCAACGCGGTCGGTCCCGGCGCCTTCACCCGCATGGTCATCGCCGCCCGCGAGGAGGATTCGCGCGCCTACCAGTACAGCAAGCAGCACATGCCGGCGGAACTGGTCTCGCCCGCCATCGCCTTCTTCGCGCATGAAGATTGCCCGGTGAGCGGGGAATGCCTGGAAGTCATGGGCGGCGGCGTCCGCCGGGTCTACTACGCCCGCACCGAAGGCATCACCGATCTGGACCTGAAGCCCGAGACAATCGCCGAGCGTTGGGACGAGATCGTCGCCGGCACATCGGAGCGCCGCATCCCGCCCGCAGAAATGGACGGCTTCAGCGCGCAGGGGCGGCCTTACGTGCCCAGCGAATAACCCGGAAAAAAGACAGCGTCGGCGCATCCACGCGTCGGCGCTGTCCTACATCTCCCGATTCGTGCCAGACTCCCCGGCTGCAGAGGAGACCGCGCATGATCGACAAGAACCGCTCCGCGACCGATACAGCCGACGCCAACAGCAAGACTGCCCATCAGTTGGCCTTGCTTAGCGAATTTACCCCCGTTCCCCGCCTCTGCAACCGCTACGACGGCTGGACGCCCGAACGCCAGCGCGATTTCATCGCCTCACTGGCCGAAACCGGCAGCGTCAGAGCGGCCGCGCATGCGGTGAGCATGGCTCCCGAAGGCGCTTACATGCTGCGCCGCCATCCCGAAGCGGCGGAATTCCGCAAGGCCTGGGAGACAGCCCTAGCGCTCGGCGTACAACGACTGGAAGACGTCGCCCTGGACCGTGCACTCCACTGCGTCGAAGTGCCCGTCTACCACTTCGGCGCGGTCGTCGGCACGCGCCAGGTCTTCAACGATCGCTTGCTGATGTTCATCCTGCGGAACCGCTCGCGCGATCGATTCAAGGCCGATGGCAAGAGCCGCGGCGTCGATGCGGTGGACGCGCAGCAGCTGAAGAAGCTCAAGGCCCAGTGGCGCCAGGAATGGGAGAGCGAGAAGACCGTCGAATCCAGCGAGCGTCAGGGCCAGTTCGGCGACGATTTCGTCGATGCGCTGGAACGCCGCCACCTGAAATGGTGGGCGCACCTCAGCCCCCGCGCCCGCGCCGCCTACCGCGAATTCCGGCGCCTGGAGCACGAAGACCGCGATCACGCCTGGCAGAACGCGGACAATGTCACTGCCGCCGCCGCGGAATACAAGGAAGTCTTCACCAAAGATCCGCGCGCTCCTGTCGATCGCCTGATCGAATCCGAAACCATCGGCTATGACAAGCTGCCGGCGGAAGAAGAAAGGGCGGAAGAGGAAAGAACGGAGACGCCCGCCGAGCCTACGCCTTACCGTACGATCCCGCCGCAGCGTCCCTGGTCCTATCTCCACGATCCCAACGACGGCCGCGCCACGCCCTGGCCATAACCGGCCCGCGCCGCGACAGACCGGCAAGCGATTGCGACGACCTGCGGTAACTTCATCGCAATTGATTTGCGGGATGATCCCGGTCGCCGATATCGAAGCTCAGGGTTCGCGGAGGGGTATTGTATGAAGGGCCATTCCTTTGTCTGCGTGGCGATTGTCGCGGCGATGATGCCGACCGCCGCGCTCGCGGACGATCCGAACGACCCCGCGATGCGCAGCGCGGCCGCCAGGGCGCGGGACCGGGAGATCATTCGCGAGTTGAACCGGCAGGAACTCGCGCGGGTGCGCCAGCGCGACGCCGGCTATGCGGAAGGCTGGCGGGCATGGCGCGAAGCCGATCAGGCCCCGGTACATGCGGCGCGTTCGCGCAACTATGAACGCGACATGGCCGACTACAGCCGCGACCGCGCGCGATACGAAAGGCAGATGACGGCTTGGCGCCGCGCCGTCACCGCATGCCGGAACGGGAACTATTCCGCCTGCGACGATTGAAATCCCGGACGCCGGGCCTCAATCCTCCCGCAAGCTACGCGTGAATTCCGCGGAAACCGCCGCGGCCCTCTCCATGAAGGCCGCGATCACCTGCAATTCGTCTTGCGAATAGTCTTCATAGAGCCGCTCCATGCCCGCCTGCAAAGGCGCATAGATCCGCCAGAGCGGCTGCATACGCTCGGCCCGGACCGTGACGAGAACCTTGCGCCTGTCCTTCGGGTCGTCGCGCCGCTCCGCATAGCCGGCGCGCACGAGCCGATCGATCGCGGTGGTCATCGCCCCCGTCGAAAGGCCTGTTCTCCGCGCAAGCTCTCCGGCAGTCGCGCTTCCGCTCATCTGGATGATGTCGAGGCATTCCAGGTCGGTCATGTTGAGGCCGACTTTTGCCGCGACCCCGTGGCTCACCATCAGCGCCTGTGCGCTGGAATTCCGCAACGCATCCGTCAGCCGCGCAAAGGCCGCATCTCGTTTACTTGACATTCTGATATCTCGATTATTAAGATATTTGATCTTTAGCGTACACCGGATGGCCGCACCAGTGAATTTCCCCGTCGCACTCATGTTGGCAGCCCTGATCCTCGGAGCGATCGGATTGGGTGGCGGCTTGTACGAAGCCACGCTGATCGATCGCGCCTGGCCCAGGCTGCCTCAACTGATCCAGCCCAAAAGAGGCGGCATAGACCGCAAACTCTTCTGGATTCCGATGCATACGGCCTACGAGCTTGCGCTTGCCGGCGCCCTGTGGGCGAACTGGCACGCTCCCTTTGCCAGATACTGCACCGCCATAGCACTGGCGGCGCATGCGATTACCCGCGCATGGTCCTTCCTGCACTTCATCCCCGCCGCCCTGCGCTTCGAAGAAGCGGGCGACCTGCCCCCCACGCAAACAGCCGCCGCCCTAGCCTGGACACGGCGGAGCCGCTGGCGGATCGCGATCGAAGCGGGCGCCGTGGCGACGCTGGCGCTTGCGGTTGGCGGGGGAATTTATTCGTAGCTCCGCAGACCGGCGCTGATCGAAGTCCACAAAGGTCTAGCGCTGACTACATTTCAGCTCGATCGCGCGCATCGCGAGCTGTGAGGGAACTTTCCCCTCATGCTCGATCTCCTCGTCCACACAACGTTGCCTGGGGGTGCGGGTATCTTTGGGCTGTTGAGGCACGACATAGACCGTACCATATCCCGGCACGGTCACGACGCGGGGTTGCTGGTTGACCCGCTGGCCCTTCGCTTCGCTACTGCTAGTATCGAGCCCTGAATTATCGGATTGGGCGAGGAGGCGGCGATCGCGAACGTCGTTACTGCCATGGACAATACAGATAACCCGCTTCGCACCATAGGAACTAAATATAGACCGAATAGGCCTTTCTTGGGAGTCACGATTTGGCTCCCTGCATATCAGCGAATGCCATCCAACGGAGTAATCTGGGAAATGCCATCACTTCGGCTGACGAGTCACAACCGGAGATCATGAATGCTCTCAACTTCCGCTTAAAGGGCGTTTGAGGCAGCCTGTCTTTGCGCGCACGACGGCACAATGGCCTTGCATTCTGCTTAAACGCAACGAACCAGCGCAGGCAGCGGCTATTCCTCGCCCATCCGCAGCGCCGCGATGAAGGCTTCCTGCGGGATCTGCACGTTGCCGTATTCGCGCATCCGGGCCTTGCCCTTCTTCTGCTTCTCCAGCAGTTTCTTCTTCCGGGTGATGTCGCCGCCATAGCATTTGGCGGTCACATCCTTGCGCATCGCGGCGATGGTCTCGCGGGCGATCACCTTGCCGCCGATCGCCGCCTGGACCGGGATCTTGAACAAGTGGCGGGGGATCAGGTCCTTCAGGCGTTCGCACATGTGGCGGCCACGTTCCTCGGCGACCGAGCGATGGACGATCATGCTGAGCGCATCGACCGGCTCGTTATTGACGAGGATGGACATCTTCACGAGATCGCCTTCGCGCAGACCGATCTGTTCGTAATCGAAGCTGGCATAGCCCCGACTGATGCTCTTGAGGCGGTCGTAGAAATCGAACACGACTTCGTTGAGCGGCAGCTCGTAGCTGACCTGCGCGCGGCCGCCCACGTAAGTCAGGCCGGTCTGGATGCCGCGGCGATCCTGGCAAAGCTTGAGGATCGAGCCGAGGTATTCGTCGGGCGTATAGATCGTCGCCTTGATCCACGGTTCGTCGATCTGCTCGATGCGGCTGGGATCGGGGTAGTCGGCCGGGTTGTGCAACATGATCTCGCGCGCGTCGTCGGTGCGCGATTTCCTGAGCTGGATGCGGTAGACCACCGAGGGCGCGGTGGTGATGAGGTCGAGGTCGTATTCACGGCTCAGGCGCTCCTGAATGATCTCCAGGTGCAAGAGGCCGAGGAAGCCGGCGCGGAATCCGAAACCCAGCGCGGCGCTGCTTTCCATCTCGAAGCTGAACGAGGCGTCGTTCAGCCGCAGCTTGGCGATGGATTCGCGCAGCTTCTCGAAGTCCGCCGCGTCGACCGGGAACAGGCCGCAGAAGACCACGGGCTGCACTTCCTTGAAGCCGGGCAGCGCTTCCGCCGCGCCGTTCTTCACCGTGGTGATCGTGTCGCCGACGCGCGCCTGCGCCACTTCCTTGATCTGTGCGGTGATGAAGCCGATCTCGCCGGGGGCCAGCTCGGTCAATTGCTCCAGCTTGGGCGTGAAACAGCCGACGCGGTCGATCAGGTGTTCGGTGCCGCCGGCCATGAACTTGACCTGCAGGCCCTTGCGGATCATGCCGTCGATCACGCGCACGAGGATGACCACGCCAAGGTAGGGATCGTACCATGAGTCCACCAGCATCGCCTTGAGCGGCGCGGCGGGGTCGCCCTTGGGCGGCGGGATCTTGGCGACGACGGCCTCCAGCACGTCCTCGATGCCGATGCCGGACTTGGCACTGGCGAGCACCGCCTCGCTGGCGTCGATGCCGATGACTTCCTCGATCTCGGCGCGGACTTTCTCCGGCTCGGCGGCGGGAAGATCAATCTTGTTGATGACAGGGACGATCTCGTGGTCGTGCTCGATCGACTGGTAGACGTTGGCAAGCGTCTGCGCCTCCACCCCCTGGGCCGCATCGACGACGAGCAGCGCGCCTTCGCAGGCGGCGAGGCTGCGCGAGACCTCATAGGCAAAGTCGACGTGGCCGGGCGTGTCCATGAGGTTCAACTCATAGGTTTCGCCGTCCTTCGCCTTGTAGTTCAGGCGAACCGTCTGAGCCTTGATGGTGATCCCGCGCTCACGCTCAATGTCCATATTATCAAGGACTTGCGCACTCATCTCGCGCTCGCTCAGGCCGCCGGTGAACTGGATCAGCCGGTCCGCGAGCGTCGACTTGCCATGGTCGATATGCGCGATGATGGAGAAGTTGCGGATCTTGGAACGCTCAGTCATCCCGCGCCCTTAGCGATCCCGCACGAAACTGTCATCCCGCCGGTACGATACAGGGCGCGAAGCTTTCGACATGCGCGCCGCCTTGGGTTAGGCGCTTTGCCAATTCCGATTCGCTGCAGGAGCGCATGTCATGAAGATCGACAATTCCCTTTCCGCCATCGTCACCGGCGGCGCCTCCGGCCTCGGCCGTGCAAGTGCGACGGCGCTGGCCAATGCCGGCGTCAAGGTCGCCATCTTCGACATCAACGAGAAACAGGGCGAAGCCGTCGCCAAGGAACTGGGCGGCGTGTTCTGCAACGTGAACATCATGGATGAGGAAAGCGTCCTCGCCGGCTTCGAAAAGGCCCGCGCCGCCCACGGACAGGAACGCGCAGTCGTGCACTGCGCCGTCGTCGCCGGTGGCGGCAAGACCGTCGGCTGGGACAAGGAAAAGGGCCAGTACAAGCGCGCGCCCACCGAAAACTTCGAAAAGGCGATGCTCGGCATCGCCGTCGCCTCGTACCGCGTCGCGTCCATCGCGGCGCTTGGCATGGCCAACTCGGAACCGCTGAACGAAGATGGCGAGCGCGGCGTCATCATCCTGACCTCGAGCGCCGCTTCGCAGGACGGCCAGATCGGCCAGGTCGGCTATGGCTCGGGCAAGGCGGCGGTAAATGGCATGCTGCTGCCGATGGCCCGCGATCTGATGGACCTCGGCATCCGCGTGAACGCAATCATGCCCGGCACTTTCGCAACGCCGCCGATGCTCTATGTCAAGGAACGCAATCCGGCGGTATTCGAAAGCCTGGGCAACGCGGTGCCCTTCCCCCGCCGCCTCGGTCATCCCGAGGAATTCGCCAGCCTAGTGCTGGAACTGGTGCGCAACAGCTATTTCAACGCACAGGCGGTGCGTCTCGACGGCGCGATCCGGATGCCTCCGAAGTAAGCGGGACGCGGGCGGGGCCGCATCTAAAGGCCCCGCCGTATCTCAGAAATCCGCCGCGACGGTGATGGCCAGCCGCCGCGCGTCATCGACATACATCGTGTTGGGCGCAACGATCTTCCAATTGCGCTCATTCGTGACGTTATAGACGACGACACGGAAACTCGCCGGCACGCTACCGATATGAAGCTGTCGGCGCACGCCAAGATCAAACGTAGTCAATACCGGCAGCATCAGTTGCCCGCCACCCAGCGAAGCCAACGGCCGCGCGCCGACGGCGCGAGCCCCGGCATGGGTGACGGTGGCCGTCGCGATCAATCCACCGAGCAGATCGGTCCGGTAATTGGCGTCGATGCGGGCATAGACCGAAGGCGTGCCGGTCGGCCGATCGCCGACGAGGCCCGCGTCACGACCTGGGCCGCTCAAACGCGGCCGCATGAACACAGCGCCGGCAACAAGGTTCAGTCGCGGTCCGAAATGCCCGGCGAGCGAGGTTTCCAGACCCCGATGCCGCACTTGCCCCAGTTCCTGGAAAACGTCGCCGACGCCGAAAGAAAAGTAAGGCTTGGTGATCTGAAAGGCATTGAGCACGAACTGCCCGCCGTCGAACTTCCACCGCAGCCCGACTTCATACTGCGTGGTGCGCGTGGCGGGGAGTTGCTCATTGCGGTTGGCCGCATTCTCGGGCGCCGCGCCGCTGTCTTCCAGCCCTTTCTGCGTCGCCGCAAACACCAGCAAAGACCGGGAAAGATTGACGCCGATCGTCGCGTTGTAGAGCCATGGGTCGTCATGCGACCTGGTAACGTTGCCGGTTCGCCCGTCACGCGACGTGGCGCGGTAACGAGCCTTCTGGATGCCGAGGTTAAGCAATCCGACGTTGTCGAACTCGGCGGTGTAGCCCAGCATCCAGGAAGACTGCTTCACCTGTCCGGCATTGACCGGAGAAAAAGCAAACGTCTGCCGCGGCCGTGGATCCGGAACGCCATAAGGCACGACACCATAATCTCGGACAAAGCCGCCGCCCGTTTCTATGTAGCGATTCCGCGCGCGAAAGCCCGCGAACACGCGCTGGCGCAACTCCCCCTTGCTCAATCGAAGCGAAGCCAGCGCTTCGCCACTCGTGGAACGCAAATCCTGCGCGGGATCGGCAATCAGCAGATGACGCGCATTATCGGCGGAAGGCAGCAGAGAATAGATCTCGGAGAAATTCCGCCTGCGATCGGCAATCCCGTGAAAGAGACCTCCCCGGAAATAGAGGTCATCGGTAATCCGCGCCTTGATCGTGCCCCCGGAAATGGAATTCCTGGAATTGTTCCTGGTCCATTCCTGACCAAGATGGCGCCCAATCGGAGGAAATGCCGGGAGACGATCGCCATTCACCACGACGAGCGGATGCGGCAGCGTTGCGGTGAAGGCGCCGGTGGAAAAAAACGGCGCCACTTCCACTCCACCGATCTGCGCGATGGGCCGGAGCACCAATGCCCAGCTTTTCATCCAGGTTCCGTCGCCATATTTGTTGACCGACCAGCCGCCGCCAGCAGTAATGCCGATATTATCGTTCACGGGGACACGCAGATCGAGCTCTCGAATAAAAGTGCCGTAGCCCAGCAGATTCAAGCCGACGCTGCCGCCTAACTCGGTGGGACGCGGGCGGAACTTGTGGTCGACGATACCGGTCGGCGCCTGGAAAGGGTAAGTCTGCGCCGAAACGCCTACACGAATGGCCGTGCTCTGGCGGAGGCGACCGGAAAGCGTGCCAACCGGATCAAAATAGATGCCGTCGATGCGGACATTGCCCGCCTTCACCGGACTGAAGCCTCGCGTATCGCTGTCGGTATAAATGCCTGTCGATTCGACACCTACGTTCGAACCGAACGCATCTTCCGCGCTCGCAACGGCATTCTCCGATGCACGCTGAGCATAGGCATTCTGCGACATGACGAGCCACGCTGCAACCGACGCGGCGGCGATTTTTCTGTAGTTCACCCCTTGCTCTCCCTGGCTGGGATGAGAGCAAGGGGCGAGGGCCTTTACAACCAAAATACTTAGCTAGGTGACGAATTCGCTCAGGCGAAGAAAGCCTCGTGCACCGACACGCATTGGTTGCTCACCCTCTTCCACAAGAGGATTGATTCCCGCTTGCCAAGCTCGCGCCGCTTCGCCATAGGCGCGCTTCCAATCGCTCGCCGGCCCGCAAGGACCGCCGCAGCAGCGATGCCCGGGTAGCTCAGTTGGTAGAGCACATGACTGAAAATCATGGTGTCGGCGGTTCGATTCCGTCCCCGGGCACCACTTGGACGCCTAAACATCTGTTCGTCGCCATTTTGTGCAGGTTGGGCAACGCTCTGTAATGCAAGGTTGGACACCGCGCGGTCCGCCAGAGCGGTGCGATTGGCTTTCGCACGGTAATAGACGAATGTTTCAGCCCTCTTGTGGCCGACGACAATCTGCCCTTCGGCATCCGTGGTGCCGCTCTGGGCAAGGTGACGCGACATGGCCTTGCACAGACCATGTATCGAGCATGACGAGAAACCAGCATTCGACTGAAATCGCAGTGCCCTCCTTAATGAGGACTCTGAACTCAGCCGAATACCGGTTTCTCGTCATGCTCGTTCCCGTCCGTAATTCGGCTCGGGATCAACTGGGCATCCTATCCAAATTACGGCATCGCTCAGCTCTGCTCACCGCCATCGCAAGTAAATTGGAAAACATGATTCCGTCAGCCTAGAAATTTCGGCTGACACGAAGCCCTACTTGGCGCGGCGCACCATAAAACCAAGCCGTACCAGCACGTCCTACCGGGTATACTTCACCAAAAAGATTGGTTGCATATGCTTCTACGGTCCAGTCCGAGGCCACCAGACTGAGCTTCGCATTGACCAGCGTGCGACCTGGAAGGAAACCGATCGGATGATGGAAGATTTCGGTCCATTGCGATCCGGTCTTGGACACGTCGATACGTGGGGTCAATGTGCTGCGCGATCCGATCTCGAAAGCATAGGCTGCGCCGATGCTGAAGTTGTATTCAGGCGCATATGGTAGTCCGGAAGCGGACGAACTGGCAATGTAGGGTGCATAGTCGAAACAGCCCGCCGTCTGTCCCGGCGCGCACTGCGGTCCAAGGGTGCCAGCGCCAGCATCCGGCAGGAGGGCAGCATCAAGGACTCCGGCAATGCTGAGCTTGGTATGCACATAGGAAGCCACAGCGTTAATCGTCAGCGCACCCAAACGCAGATCCATTTCGCCCTCGACGCCATAAAGGGTGGCGTGACCTGCGTTAAAGAGCGAACTCTGCCCTGATGAAGGCACGATATCCGAGATCTGGAGGTTGGTATAATTATTATAGAAGCCGCCGATCTGGGTGCGTAGACGCCCCCCAAGCATCGTCGCCTTCCAACCCAGTTCGTAGTCCGTGACGTGTTCGGGCTCGAAATTTGTGACGGGATCCTGAATGCCACCGGACTTCATGCCGGTAGCGATAAATGCATATATCAGGTTATCACGATTGGGCGTCCAGTTGAGAGCGACCTTCCAGGTTGCGCCATGATCGCTGTGCTTACCGTTAATCGGAATGCGAGCTGCAAAAAACGGCGTCGTCGGGGTGCCCGGACCGGATGTCAGATAAACATCGACCGCATAGGCCGGGTAGTTCGTTACATGATTGTATGTGTAACGGCCGCTCGCCTGAACTTCAAACGTATCGGTGAGATCGTATCGAATGCCGCCGAAACCGGCGATCGACCATTTTGCCGTGTCGGCCGTGATATCTAAATTGGTTGTCGGCGTGGTCGTGGGACCAATGCCGGCGAAGTTCTGGAACAAGGCGCGGACCTTGGTGGGATCGTAGAATCCGTAAGCACCAATCACCCACTTGAATCGCCCCGTATCCGGAGAAAGGAGGTTAAGCTCCTGGCTGTAAACCCGCTCATGGCCCTGGTTATTGACGTTCTGCGAAGGTTGGGTGGAAGCCGTAGCATCGACTACTTGTTTGTAGTCGTAGACGGTAACACCCGAAACCGATCGCAAGGCCACACCACCAGGGAATGTGTATTTCGCCTCTATGTTGGCACGGATGTCATATTCATCGTACCGCGTGTTAGGAATGGAGTAAGCGAGTTCAAACACCTTGCTCGGCGCAAAGGCTGCGAGCGGCGTTCCCGGTATCGGCTTCAAGGCAAAGCCACCAGTGTGATTCTGATAATATTCGACCTTTGCGACCATCTCAAAGCTGGAACTGGGTCGCCAAAGCAAGCTTGTTCGAGCGGCTACAGTGTTAAGATTACCAGGCGATGGCAATACCCGAAACGCACCATCCGGGTTGGGGGTTCGGTTCTTGTAGAAGCTGTCACGGCGATCGGTGTAAAATGCGGTTCTGACGGCCAGAGTGTCCGAAACCGGAATGTTGACGGCGCCTTCCACCCCGACGTTGGAGTATGTTCCGATCTTCGCCGTCAAATAGCCATGGACATCGTCTTCAAGTTTGGGATTGGCGGTCGAGATGAATACCGCACCGCCCGTCGAATTGGATCCGACGAAAGTTCCCTGGGGACCACGCAGGACCTGAATATTAGCGATATCGTAATAAGGTTCGCCTGCAACGATCGGAGCCTGATATAGGTTATCGCGATACATGGCGACGCCGGACGTCACAGCTGGTGTCGTAACATTAAGGCCAATGCCGCGAATGTTGACGTTGTTGGTCAACCCATTGTTGGTGATCGAAAGCGAAGGGGCGAAGTTCTGCAAATCTCCCGCCCCGGCGATTTCCTTTGCCCGAATATCCTGACCGCTCAGTGCTGTGACGGCGATACCGGTCTTCATGACGCTTTCCGAATGCTTTTCGGCGGTCACCACGATTTCAGGAACAGTGTTATCGACTTGCCCAGCATCCGTTTCGGGGGTGGGTAGCGACTGAGCGAATGCAGGCCCAGCGACAAGCACTGCAAGAATAGAAATACTCGCGCCAAAATACAGCTTGCTACCGCGCTTGCTCGCGATTTCTGGAAACAAATCGGTCATCACTCCCTCCTCTTTCCCGTTTTTCCCGGGCTCGCCCATTTCAAGCAAATGTTGTGCCAACTGTCAGGAAATCCGGAAAGAGCGCAATAATCTCTTGTTTTCTTATGAATAAGTTTTCGACCACCTCCCCACATTTTGAAATACGATGCCGTGCCACCGCATGAAATACGACATCTCAGCCATGAAAAACTCAACGACCGCTTGATATGGGACAGAGCGCCACGAGCCACACAGGGCTTCTGCGCCCGCACAGACGCTGAACTGGCAACTTTGCGATTTCGGCTAAAACGCAGGCGAAAGATCGACTGGAAACATTTTTGTCGGCATGAATCTAGGTCACACCAGGCACTTACAAGCAGGAACAGCCCACAGTGGATGCACATATTTTGCCACCAGAGGGAATCCATGGTCTATTGGCAAGGCTGCGATGCCTGGAAGCGATATGGCACTGGCAAGCACTAATTGGCTTGGCGAAGAGCTTGACGTATGTCGGCACTGGCGTACCCAGAAAAACGCGTCTATTAAGACATTCGCCTTAAACGGCCTTCCACGGGAGATAATGATGCGTAAGATTCTTGCTATTGCCCTGCTCTCCATCGCCCTGCCGGGCCTGGCCCATGCCGAGACGGCCGCCGCTTCCACGGCTGCCAGCCAGTACACTACCGCCCAGACCGATCTCGGCACGCTGCTGGATGATCCCGCCGCCAAAGCGATTCTCACCAAGTATGCTCCCGCACTGGTAGGCAGCGAACAACTGTCCATGGCTCGCGGCATGACTCTGAAGGCGATTCAGGCATATGCTGGCGACATGCTGAGCGATGAAGTGCTCGGTAAGATCGACGCCGATCTGGCGAAGCTGCCCGCGAAGAAGTGACCAAGCAATCAGCGGCGGATCGGACCATTGCCGATTCCGCCGCTGATTTGTCGAACTGCGAGAAATGTATCCCGCAGCATACAATCTGCGACAATTTTGCGTTTCGTTCCGCACCGGAACGGGCATACCGTTACGCAAATGGTATGGCGTTGACTATTTCAGGAATTGAACCAGTCAAAAGAGGCAATCTAAAATCGCCAAATCCATCAAGGGGTGAAGGATGAAGAACGGATTCGGCCGGTATTTCGGTTTTGCGGCGCTTTCTGCCGCCATGGTTGCGACCCCTCTTGTCGCCGCCGCCGACCCCATCGCCTCACGCGTCGCTTCTTATCGGGAGCTCGGGGCGTCATTGAAGAACGTCAACGACGAACTGCGGTCGGGAACGCCCCAGATGCTGGTCATCCAGCTTTCTGCGCGACAGATTCGCGACGTCGCCCGCGCCCAATATGGCTGGTTCCCGGCGGGAAGCGGACCTCGCGCCGGCGTGAAGACCAAGGCTCGCCCGGAAATCTGGTCGCAAGCGGTGCAGTTCAAGGCCGCGCAGGACGCTTTCGCGGCCCAGGCGAACAGCTTCGCGACGGCCGCCCAGAGCGGCGATGTCGAACGGATTCGTGCAGCCGCGCGTAGCTTGGGCCAGACATGCGGCGCATGTCACCGGCAATTCCGCGCGGAAAACTGATCGGCGCTGCTACGGACGAGATCGGCGGGAACGATGAAAAGGATATAACAGAAACAGCCGGAGAAGATGGATGACGTACTGGCTAAGGGCACGCGCAGCCATGGTCGCGCTATTACTGGGTAGTTCGGCCTCCGCCATCGCCCAAGGCCAACCTTCGGCGGCGCAACAGGCGGAAGAGGCGGCGGCGAAGGACGGCCCCTACCCTGCAGGAATTCAGATCGCAGCCAGTCCGAAGGGCGAAGCTTTTCCCACTGGCCAGATTCACGTCACTTCTTCGGGGCAGACCCTATATGCGATAAGTATGCGCCTGGCGCGCGCGCGCTCGGGCGAAGGCCTCAAATACTGCGTCGGTCCCTGCGCCACTATATGGCGGCCTTATACCACTGCCGCGAACACCACGCCTGTCGGCCACTGGACCGTAGTCGAAGGGGCGGAGGGACCGCAATGGGCCTACAAGGGAAATCCCGTCTTCACGTATGTAGAGGACAAGGCACCGGGCCAGGCCGGCGGACAGGGGTATCAGGATCTTTTCCGGGTAATCCAGTATATACCCGCACGTCCCAAGCTCACCGCGCCCCAGCCGGTAGCTGTGGCTTTCCACGACGGCCGCTATCTGCTGGTCGAGGGCAGCACTCACCTTCTTTATGTCACGGACAGGCCCTGTGCGGACGAATGCCCGTCTGACAGGCCCCTTGCTGCCGGACTTTCCAGCCAACCTGTCGGCGGATGGTCGATAGTCACGGTGCAGGACCGCCAGCAATGGTCCTATCAGGGCAAACCCGTCTTCATCAGCGCAGCCACTCGTCCAAGTGACCTGAGGGCCGATCAACGCCCGCTGCAACCTTAGGAGCGCATATTTCCGTCAGGCCAGGCGGAGCGGCCGGACGATGTAATACCGAATAACGATAACGATAAACCAGGCCCACAGGGCGGGAGAGAGACAGAGAGATGCTGAAGCATTCTGCCTGGCGGCTTGGACCGCCGTCGCGTCGCGTCACGAGCATGTGCGCAGCCAGCCTTATTGCCCTTCTGGGGGGTGCCACCGTCGAGGGAGGCTCGGGCGCGATTCCGGCAAGCGCGCCACCGAATGGCGAAATCGGTTTCGTGCTGTCCGTCTTCACCCCTTCGGTGGTCAACGGAAAGGAAAACTGTCCGAACGGCCTGGCAGGCACGGTGCGCGAAAACTATCTGGGGACCCTCCCGGAAGCGGAGCGCACGCGCCTGCTCCTGCCCGCCAACGAAGTCGAACTGACGCGGCGATGGAAGGCCTCGGGCATGGGGCCCAACAATACGAACCTTTGCTCCAACCCGGAAATGTTCGAGCGAGCCAATCAGCGCACGGTGACCAGCAAGGTGTCGCGCGGCCTCAATCTCGATGACGACACCGGCAACGGATCGTCCAATCCCGACAGCTGCGTGCACGAGAACTTCACAGGCGCAAACGGCGAAGCCGGTGTCGACAACCAAGTCTATCGCGCCCTCGGCTGCACACGCCAGTATCGCAGCTATGACGGTTTGGCCGGCGATATCGTCAATGGCTACAACAAGCGGGTGAAGAGCGGGGAGACCACGATGGTCATCCTCATCCGCAACGTCCAGAATTTGCGCAACGACGATTCCGTCGAAGTTGTCATGGCTACGACAGGGGATCGTCCGGTCCTGGATTCCCAGCAGAAATTCGTTCCCGACGCCAGTTACTCGGTCAGCGACAACCCCAGATGGCGCAACGTCCTGCGAGGCCGGATCATCAACGGGGTGTTGATGACGGAACCGGGTGAAATAACCCTGTCGCAGCCATGGGGTCAGGCAGGCACCGGCACCAGGGGCAACAACATGGCCTGGACGTTCAAGAAAGCACGGATGCGTCTGGAACTCCAACCCGATGGCGGCATCAAGGGCGTGCTTGGCGGTTACGAGCCGATCCGCACGGTGATCCAGTCGAGCCTTGCGGGTGGCCTCGGCGTCATCACCGTGGGCGGCATAGATTGCGCGGCCAACTTCCATACGCTGCGACGTCTCGCCGACGGCATCAAGGACCCGAAGACCGGGCAATGCACGGCCGTGTCCTCGGGCTACGACGTCGAAGGCGTGCCCGCCTTCGTGAATGATCGTCCTCCTTCGCTTGCCCCTGCGGGAGGACAGACGCGATGAAAATGGCGCGTATTTGCCTTCCCATATTCACCGTTCTGGCTCCGCTTGCGCTGTCCGCTTGCGGGACAGCAAACGCCCCTGCCTCCTCGGGCGCGCACGATAGCGGGTTGGCCACACTTCAGACGCTGCCGCGCATTGTCGGCATGCGGCGCATCACCGAGCTGCAATATCGCAACATCATAGCCGACGTCTTCGGGCCAGACATCAAGGTTGCCGGACGGTTCGAACCCATCGTACGCCCCCAACACCAGTTGATCGCCACCGGTGCCGGCAGCAGCACGATCTCTCCCTCGGGCCTGGAACAGTTCGATGCGATCGCGCGCGGGATCGCATCGCAAGTGTTCGCACCCGCACGGCGCGCGCAATTCATGCGCTGCGCCCCTGCCGATGCGGCGAAACCCGATAACAACTGCGCGCGCCGCACCTTGACCCCTATCGGGCGATATCTTTTCCGTCGGCCATTGAGCGGCGCCGAACAGGCTACCCTCATCGAGATGTCAGCTCGGGCGACCCGCGATACGGGATCGTTCTACACCGGCCTCGAACTGGCGCTCGCATCGATGCTGGTGTCCCCCGACTTCCTCTATATCGTCGAAAGCTCCGAGCAGGACCCGAGCCATCCCGGCGAGCTGCGGCTCGATAACTACTCGCGCGCATCGCGGCTGAGCTTTCTCTTGTGGAACACCAGCCCCAACGAGGCACTTCTGGACGCGGCCGAGAAGGGCCTGCTCACCGATCAGCCGCAGCTCGATGCGATTGCCGCTGGCATGATCAAGTCGCCCCGCTTCAGCGACGGGGTTCGCGCCTTCTTCGCCGATATGCTGCTGTTCGAAAAGTTCGATGAAATCGCCAAGGACCCGATCATCTATCCCCGCTTCAACAGCGAGGTGGGCCAGGCTCTGCCGGAACAGATGCTGCGGACCATCGTCGATGAACTGGTCATACGCGGCAACGATTACCGCAGCCTCTTCACCACCAGGCGCACTTTCATGACCCGCTCGCTCGGTTCGCTCTACAAGGTGCAGGTCCGGTCGCGCACCGGTTGGGAACCCTACGAGTTCCCGGAAGGCAGCGATCGCAGCGGACTGTTGAGCCAGGCCGGCTTCCTGGCGCTCTATTCGCACTCCGGACGCAGTTCGCCCACCTTGCGCGGACGCGCGGTTCGCGAATTGCTGATGTGCCAGCCGGTCCCGAACCCGCCGGGCAACGTCAACTTCACCGCAGTGCAGGACGTGAACAGCAAGATCATGCGCACTGCCCGCATGCGACTGACCGCCCACAATACCGATCCGGTCTGCTCCGGCTGTCACAAAATCACCGACCCGATCGGCCTCCCGCTTGAGAGATTCGACGGAATAGGCGCTTTCCGCCAGCTCGAGAACGAAGCGAAGATCGATATCAGCGGCAACTTCGAAGGTGTCGATTTCCTTGGCGCAGAAGGCCTTGGAAAGGTTCTGGCGCAAAACCCGTCGACAACCGAATGCGTCGCCGGACGCGCGATGGAATATGCGACCGGCAGACCGGTCCAGGAGGACGCGCCACTGATCAGCGCCCTCGACCGGAATTTCTCGGCGGACGGTTATCGCCTGGCATCCTTGTTCCTTCGCGTGGCGACCATGCCCGAAGCCTACCGCGTACCGAAGCCCGCCCCTCTCAATTCATCCCCGGTCGCCGTTTCCGCGGCCCCGAATTCAGGAGCAATCCGATGACGATGAAGCTTAACCGCAGATCCGCGTTGCGCGGAGTGATGAACGGCGCGAAAATCGCCGTCGCATTGCCCTTCCTCGACATGTTCCTCGACGGCAACGGCGAGGCGCTGGCCGCCACCGGCGCGCCCCTGCCGGTCCGCTTCGGCACGTGGTTCTGGGGTCTGGGCGTCAATCCGCCCCGCTGGATGCCGGACAAGGTCGGCGCGGACTACGACCTGAAGATCGAACTGGCTCCGATCAGGGACTACAAGAACAAGATCAACATCTTCACCGATTATTCCGTCCCGCTCGACGGCAGGCCTAATCTCCCGCACGTCAGCGGCAGCATCGGCATCCGCTGTGGCATGGCGACCACTTCGGAAGGCGGGCTTCCTGCTCCGTCGTTCGATGTGATGATCGGCGACACGATCGGCACACGCACGCGCTTCCGTTCGCTCGAGCTTTCCGCGACGGGCGATCCCCGCAACACCCTCAGCGGACGCGGCAACGGCAACCTCAACCCCGCGGAAGTCTCACCCGCCGCACTCTACGCGCGTTTGTTCGGCACCGGATTTCAGGATCCCAACAGCGCGACCTTCACTCCAGATCCGGCGATCATGGCCCGGCGCAGCGTGCTGTCGGCCGTAACCGAGCAGCGCAAGGCATTCGAAGCGCGCGCCGGAGCGACCGACCGGCAACGGCTCGACCAGTATTTCACATCCCTGCGGCAGCTCGAAAAGCAGCTCGACGTCGCGCTGACCAAACCGGAACCGATGCAGGCCTGCGTCGTGCCATCCGCCGTCCAGGAAAGCCCGGTAAACGCCGAAATCGAAACGGTGATGGCCAACCACAAGCTGATGACCGACCTTCTGGTCATGGCGCTCGCCTGCGACAACACGCGCGTGTTCAACATGAACTTCAACAACGGCGCCTCTTCGCTTACGCGTATCGGCAGCACCGTGACGCATCACCAGCTCACGCATGAGGAACCGATCAACGTGAAGCTGGGCTATCAGCCGGAAGCCACGTTCTTCGTCGACAAGATCATGTCTTCCTGGGCCTATTTCGTCGGCGCGCTCGACGCGGTGAAAGAAGGCGACCGCACCCTGTTGGATAACATGATCGTCTTCGCCCACAGCGAGACGGAATTCGCCAAGCACCATACGGTCGACAATATTCCGATGATGACCGCCGGCAGCGGCGGCGGCCGGATCAAGACCGGCCTTCACGTGAAGGGCGAAGGTACGCCTGCGACCCGGCTCGGCCTGACCATGCAGCAGGTCATGGGCGTTGCCGTCGATAAATGGGGTACGCAAAGTCTCGAGACGAACAAACCTGTCTCGGACATCCTCGTATGACAAATCCGCTCTACAGAGGGACCGAATGAACATTATTTCACGACGGAAACTGCTCGCCGCCATGACAATGGCACCGGCAGCCGTACTCGCCACACGGGCACAGGCGGCCGCGTGCTACGATCCTGCCGCGCTTCCCGCCGCACAGCGGAACATGCGGCGCTCGCTGGGTTTCGTGGACACGGCGCCCGACCCGCGCAAGCGTTGCGGATTGTGTGTATTCTTCACCTCTACGAGTGGCGATTGCGGCAAATGCCAGCTACTCAGTGGAGGTCCGGTCCCGGCTACCGGTCACTGCGACTCCTGGGCGGCGAAGGGCTGAAGGAATGAAGATGGTGCGGCATTTCGTGTGGGATGTGCCCACGCGCCTGTTCCACTGGTTGCTGGTCTCACTGATCGGCTTTTCCTGGTGGAGCGCGGAAAACCACGAAATGGAATGGCACTATCGTTCCGGCCTGGCGATTTGCGCGATCGTCATATTCCGCGTGATCTGGGGCCTTGTCGGCACTCAGAGCGCCCGCTTCGCCCATTTCGTGAAAGGACCGGCGGCGGTCAGCGCCTATGTTCGCTCGCAGGCGCCCGTTCGCCTCGGCCATAATCCGCTTGGCGGCTGGAGCGTGATTGCGCTTATCGGCCTGATGGTGCTGCAGGTCGGCACCGGCTTGTTTGCGGTCGATGTCGATGGCCTGGAATCGGGACCGCTCTCGATGCTTGTCGAATTCGACACGGGGCGCGCCCTGGCCGAAGCGCACGAGGTCGCGTTCAAGCTTCTCCAGTTGCTGGTCATAGTCCATGTCGTCGCGGTTCTGTTCTATCTGACGGCGAAACGCCGCAACCTGATCGGCGCCATGGTAACCGGTTATCAGAAGGAAGAGCCGGACCTTGCGGTCGAGCCGATCCGCCGCGTTTCCGTTCTGCGGCTTGGGAGTGCGCTCGCCATTGCGCTTGCATGCACTTATGCGATCAGTAAGGGGCTTTGGCTTTAGCCGCTGCTCACCCTTGAAAAAGCGCGCAGCGGCCTTCTGGATGAAGCCCTGCGATGACGGATAGCGGCAAACACCTCAAACTGACGCGCGAAGACGTGATGATTTTCTGCAGCGCGATAGCCCAGGCGCCACGGCAAATGCGCGAGGCGCGTCAGGCCGTGACCGATCAATACGACCTTGGACCGCGCGGAGCATGGATCCTCGGCCTGATCTCCGTGGGCTTCGATTCTCCCTCCGCGCTTGCCGTGCCTCTCCGCATCGGACGCAGCCTGATAACCGCGGAACTCAAGCGTCTCACGGAAGCTGGTCTCATAGTCTATCGCAAGCACGACAGCGACGGTCGCCGCTGGGAGCTTGCGCTGACAGCTCTGGGCGAAACGGCCAACCGGCAGCTTACCAAGGATATCGGGAAAATGCTGAAAACGCGTCTGGCGGGCTACACACGCGACCAGATCATGCTTTGCGTCAGCATATTGCGCGATTTTTCCAGGAACGCGCCACAGTTCTTCGAAGGCAAGGCGAGTGCCGCCACAGACTGCTGAACCTCCAGGACCTTCTGCAAGAAAAACTACGATCCAGGCAAAAAGCCCTGTGGCGACAAAACTCAATCGAATAAGTAGAAATTTCTTGTACGCAGCATTCCGGCTTTTTCCGGGAAGCTGCGGACCGCGGCTTTTGATCGATGACAGCTTGCTCCGCGTCAACAACGGCTAAAGCGCACGAAACCCATGCGACAACGCCCGGCTTCGTGTTTCCTTCGAAAGGAGAATGCACATGCTTCGGAAGAATCGCCGGAATTCGATATCTCGTGGCGGGCAAAAGCTGATTCCGCCGCTACCTCATCCGTCATGGATCTATGGAAACGGCGCGAGGCCGGCTCACTCCACAGCGCTGGCGCCGGATGAATTCTGGGCCAGGCTGGGCCTGTGATCCTCTCCCGCTTTCGGATTTCGCAGCGACCTTCCCCTGCGTCTTAGCCGCAGAAATTCAACATGAATCACAGTTCATAAGGAACCAACGCCGTCGCCGCGATTTTTATTTGCGCACACTGCAAGGAGTTTGCGCCATGGGTCTTATAATCCTGATCGTCGTCGGCGGCGTTATCGGCTGGCTCGCCAGCCTCATCATGCGCACTGACGCGCAGCAGGGCATCCTGCTCAATATCGTGGTCGGTATCGTCGGCGCATTGCTGGCAGGCTTCCTCCTGAACCCGCTGATCGGCGGCGGCAATATCATGGCGGGCGACTTCAGCGGTTCTTCGCTTATCGTCTCCCTGCTGGGTGCCGTGATCCTGCTGGCGATAGTCAACCTGTTCCGTCGTGGCTCGATGCGGTAACGCATCCGCCCCCGGAAGCACTTTCAGGAGCCCCATATGGGGCTCCTGAAGTGAGGTTCGGCGCGTGAGGGTATAGGGCGTAATTTCAGAACACGACGACCGAACGGATCGATTTGCCTTCGTGCATCAGATCGAAGGCCTTGTTGATCTCTTCCAGACTTAGGACATGGGTGATCATAGGATCGATCGCGATCTTGCCGTTCATGTACCAGTCGACGATCTTGGGCACGTCGGTACGCCCTTTCGCTCCGCCAAAGGCCGAACCCTGCCAGACCCGACCCGTGACAAGCTGGAATGGACGGGTGGCGATTTCCTTGCCCGCCTCGGCCACGCCGATGATGGTCGATTTGCCCCAGCCGCGATGGCAGCATTCCAGCGCCTGACGCATGACATCGGTATTGCCGGTACAATCGAAGGTATGGTCCGCGCCGCCATCGAGCATGTTGACGATGGTTTCGACGACGTTGCCCACCTCCTTCGGGTTAACGAAGTCGGTCATGCCGAAGTCATAGGCGAACTTCGCCTTGTCGGGATTGAGATCGACGCCGACGATGCGGTCCGCGCCCACCATCTTCGCGCCCTGGATCACGTTAAGGCCGATACCGCCGAGGCCGAAGACCACCACGCTCTCACCCGGCCGTACCTTGGCCGTGTTCACTACCGCACCGACCCCGGTGGTAACCCCGCAACCGATATAGCAGGACTTGTCGAAGGGCGCGTCCTCCCGGATCTTCGCCACCGCGATCTCGGGCAGCACGGTGAAGTTCGAGAAAGTCGAGCAGCCCATGTAATGCCAGATCGTCTCGCCCTTGTAGGAGAAACGGCTCGTACCATCAGGCATGACCCCCTGCCCCTGGGTAGCGCGGATCGCGGTGCACAGATTGGTCTTGCCCGAAAGGCAGCTTTTGCATTGGCGGCATTCCGGTGTGTAGAGCGGAATGACATGATCGCCGGGTTTGACCGAGGTAACGCCCGCGCCGACCTCGCGCACGATCCCCGCGCCTTCATGTCCAAGAATGCAGGGGAATTTGCCTTCGCTGTCGAGACCGTCGAGCGTGTAGGCGTCGGTATGACAAATGCCTGTCGCCATGATTTCGACCAGCACCTCGCCGGACTTCGGGCCTTCGAGATCAAGCTCGACGATCTCCAGCGGTCTGTTCGGCTCAAAGGCTACGGCCGCGCGCGTCTTCATCTCAAATTCTCCCCGGATACGTAAATAGAAGGAACCGTGATCGCGCGAAGGCTCTCATCGCCTTCCTGGCGAAACCCGCCGCCGCCATCATGCACCTATGAGTTCACGGCCGATCAGCATGCGCCGGATCTCGTTGGTTCCCGCGCCGATGTCCAGCAGCTTCGCATCGCGCATATAGCGTTCCACCGGCCAATCCTTCGTGTAACCTGCGCCACCCAGCGCCTGGACCGCCTCCAACGCAGTCTTCATGGCGTTCTCGGAAGCCAGCAGGATCGCTCCCGCTGCGTCGAAACGCGTGGTCTTTCCGGCATCACAGGCGCGCGCCACAGCATAGACATAAGCCCGGGCGCTATTGAGCGCGACATACATGTCGGCGATTTTCGCCTGTATGAGCTGGAACGCACCGATCGGCTTACCGAACTGCTTGCGCTCACGGACATAGGGCAGAACCACGTCAAGGCAGGCCTGCATGATGCCAAGCTGGATGCCCGAAAGCACGGTCCGCTCGTAATCCAAACCGGACATCAGTACGCCAGCACCGCCGTTGAGCGGGCCCATGACGTTTTCTTCGGGCACTTCGCAATCGTCGAAGACGAGTTCCGCCGTAGGCGAGCCGCGCATGCCGACCTTGGCGATCTTCTGCCCGATCGAAAAGCCCTTGAAGCCCTTCTCGATCAGGAACGTGGTGATGCCCTTCGATCCTTCGCCGGTCTTCGCGTATACTACCAGTGTGTCCGCATAAGTCGCATTGGTAATCCAGAACTTGGTGCCGTTGAGGACATAGCGCCCCCCCTTCCTCTCTGCCTTGAGCTTCATCGACATGACATCGGACCCGGCGCCGGCTTCGGACATGGCAAGGCTGCCGACATGCTCGCCCGAAATCAATTTCGGAAGGTAGCGAGCCTTTTGCTCCTCATTGCCCCATCGCCGGATCTGATTGACGCAGAGATTCGAATGAGCGCCATAGGACAGCCCTATAGACGCGGACGCCCGCGCCACCTCCTCCTGCGCCACCACATGCTCGAGATAGCCGAGGCCCAATCCGCCCCACTCTTCCTCCACCGTCACGCCATGCAGGCCGAGCGCACCCATTTCGGGCCATAGCTCGCGGGGAAACCAGTCCTTCTCGTCGATCTCGGCGGCAAGCGGCGCGATCCGGTCGGCCGCAAAGCGCGCCGTGCTTTCGCGAATCATGTCGGCGGTCTCGCCGAGCGCAAAATCGAAATCGGTCATCTGATTTTCCGCCCTCATACAGAATGCTCTCGGTATCGAGATACCAGTTCTTGCATCCCGAAGCGAAGATCGCGTCTTTCGCCGCTTCGATCCCGAAGCGATCGGCGCCGTCAGCGCCTGACGCCGCTAATCGTTCGCTCCCGCAGCATGCTTCGCGGCGATGTAGCCGAAGGCCATCGACGGTCCGACGGCAGCACCCGCGCCGATGTAGAAGCGGCCGCCCGCCGCCGCCGAGCTGTTGCCCGTTACGTAAAGACCGGGGATCGGTGAGCCGTCCGGGCGCAACGCACGGGCATGCTCGTCGGCGACAATGCCGCCGCATGTGCCGATGTCGCCCGCATGGATCTCCACCGCGTAAAACGGCGCCTTCTCAATCGTGCCCATGTTGGGATTGGGCATCGTCGGATCGCCGTAATAGCGGTTGAACGCGCTTTCGCCGCGATGGAAATCCTCGTCCCTGCCGGACCGTGCGAAGCCGTTGAAGCGTTCCACGGTGCTGGCCAGCCCGGTGGGGTCGATGCCGCAAAGCCGGGCGATTTCCTCCAGCGTATCGGCCTTCTTCAGGTAGCCGCTGTCGAGAAAGGCCTGCGGCGTGAAGCCCGGCGGCGTCATGCCCCAGAAGTAGTCGCGGCGGTGGCGGCTGTCGAAGATCGCCCAGGCCGGCACGGCGCCCGTCTCGTGCATCCGCTTGCCGAATTCCATGTAGGGGTTCGCCTCGTTGACGAAGCGCTCGCCGGCGGTGTTGACCGTAATGCAGTGCGGCTTGCCGATGTCCCCGGCGGTATGCATCGAGAGCATGCCGTTCGGCAGGCGCGAGCAGGGGAACCAGAAGGATTCGTCAAGCTGGTCGGTCGCCGCGCCCAGATTCATCACCGCCTCGATCATCTCGCCTGTGTCGCCGGGATTGACGAACGTCCACTCGGCGCGCGCGTCTCTCGCCTGCCACGCCTCCCGCATGCGGTTGTTGTGCGAAAAGCCGCCGGCGTTGATGAGAACGCCCAATCGCGCACGCACCTCTATGCGCTCGCCACCGCGCAGGGCGATCACGCCTGCGACGCGGCCATTCTCGACGATCAGGTCCTGCACCGGCGTCTCGACCCAGATCGGCACTTTTTCGCGCAGCGCGATCTGCAGCAGGCGGCCCATCAACGCGGTGCCCCCGCCGCTCAGCTTCTGGCCAAGCAGCTTTTCCTTGAGCTTGCGATAGCCGAGCAGCACGCCGATGAACCTGCCGCGCCAGGTCTTCTTCATCGAAAGGATCTTGACCCCTTCCATGATGTGCATCGCCATGCGCGGACCGGTTTCCGGCACGGACAGCCGCTTTTCCCAATCGCCCAGTTCGCGGATGTTGAACAGCGGCGTCGCCAGGCCTCGCCCCACCGCCTGCGAGCCCGGACCGTCGTAGTAGTCCGGCATGCCCGAATGGAAGAATTTCATGCCCTTGCGCTCAAGAAAGCGCGCCATCTTCTTGCCTTCGCGAATCCACGCGTCGCGACGGGCGGACGAGGACGAAGGCAGCGGATCGCCGACGATCGCATCGAAGTAGGCGCGCGCGCGGGCGGGCGAATCCGCACCGCCGGCGGCGTTGAGGTGATCGTTGTCGGGCACCCAGATTACACCGCCCGAATAGGCGCTGGTGCCGCCGACCACGCCCTGCTTCTCGATGATCACCGCGCTCCTGCCATGCTCCTGCATGACGAGTGCCGCCGGGATGGCCCCCGCCCCGCTGCCGACTATAACGAAATCGAATTCCTCTTGCGCGGCCATCCCGGTTCCCTCGTTCTGCATGCGGGTGTTGATACGGGCCTATCGGTCGCAAGCCCGCGGGTTAAGGAAAAAATGCCGGGTCAGCCGGCCAGGATCAGCTCGGCCGCGCGCAGCCCCGCCGCCATGATCGGCGCATTGGTGTTGCCCGAGGGGATTTCGCGGAAGATAGAGCCGTCCACGACCCGTAGCCCCTCGATCCCGCGAACGCGCAGGCGAGAATCGATCGCATCGTCCTCGGCCGGGCCCATCGCGACGGTGCCGACCGCATGATAGCCGCAGCGACCCGCGGTGCGATAGAGGTCGAGGATGTCCTCGCTGGTGGTCGCGGCGGCCGTCTCCCGGGTTTCACCTACTACGTATGGCGCAAGCGCGGGTTGGCTCATCAGCCGGCGCACGGCCCGCGTTCCCGCGACGCAGGTCGCGCGATCATGCTCCGTGGCGAGATGGTTCGAATCGATCCGCAGCGGTTCAGCCGGATCGGCCGAAGCGATCAGCGCGCTTCCTTCGCTGTCGGGGCGCAGCATGTAGGAAAAGCACTGCATCCCCGGCTCCGGTTCGAAACCGATACCCTTGGCGGAGACGGCAAAGGACCACGGAAGGAACATGATCTGCGTGTCGGCGCGCGGCGCCTGCGGATTCGCCCGGACAAAAGCGATCGCCTGTGCCGCGCCGTTGCGCAAGGGGCCGCTGCCGGTCAAGGCATGACGCAGCACATTCGCGAAGAGGCGCGCACCGCCGAACTGGCGGTTGAAGCTGTCGCGCCAGTGGCGCAGCCGGAAATTGAGGCCCAGCGTCTGGTGCTCGCGCAGGCGGCGGCCGACCTGCGGACTGTGGCGCAAGACGGCCACCCCGGCCTCCGCCAGAGCCGCGCCATCGCCAATGCCCGAAAGCTGGAGGATGCGCGGTGACGCGATCGTTCCCGCTGAAAGGATCACCTCGCCCCGGCAACGGAATTCCACGGCTTGCCCGTCGCGCATTCCGGCAATACCCGTGGCGCGGCCTTGTTCGACCAGTACGCGATCGACCCGAATGCCCGTCTCTATCCGCAAGTTCGCACGCCTACGCGCCTTCGCCAGAAAGCCGTGCGCGCTGCTTACCCGCCGGCCGGCGCGATCGATGTTCCACTGCGCATAGCCGACGCCTTCGAGCACGGGCCCGTTCTGGTCCTCCTTGACTGCAAGCCCATCCTGCACGCCGGCCGCCATGAAGGCGTCTCCCAGGCGGTTGGGGACGGCGCTCGTGATGCCGATCGGTCCGCCTGCGCCCCGAAGCTCGCTTGCGCCCAGCGCATGATTTTCGAGCGCACGCAAATGCGGAAGCATGTCAGCCCAGCCCCAACCGGGATTGCCGCGCGCTTCCAGCGCATCGTAGTCCTCCGCGCCGCCCCGGTTCCAGACCATGCCATTGAGACCCGACGAACCGCCGAGCATCTTGCCGCGCACCCAGACGCTACCTGGCCAGCGAGGATCGCCATGTCCTACGGGATAGTAATGCGCAGTGGCGGCATCGTTGACGAGCTTGCCATAGCCCTTGGGAATGCGGCCGATCCAGCCGCCGTCGCTGCGTCCTTCCTCAACCAGCAGCACACGATGACCGGGATCGGCGGAAAGCCGCTCGGCCAGCACCGCTCCGGCGGAACCCGCGCCGACCACAATGAAATCGAACTCCCCTAGCACCGCCATGCCGCCCCTCTTCCGTTTTTTCACCGCATAACGCAGCGTAACGATACGGTCCAGTATAGTACCCTTTCCCCGCGATGCGATAGCAGAAGCTCACGCTCCATGCGTCATAAGCGTGAAGTTGATGAAGTTCGCCCAACACTCCGCCACCCCGCACCGCCGCAGATCGCCCGGAAATACTTGCCTTTCACCCCGGTCTCGCCTAAGCGCCGCCCGTCCGATGGGGCAGGTTCTGCCTCTAAGGATGCCGTGCGGGTATTCGGCCCTCGCGGCGGTTCGGCCCTTTGGCCCGCTTGCTGCATGGTGCAGCGGCGGAGAAAGACCGGCGGAGAAACCGCCTGGCCGGAAACATAGTCGATTAGGAACACTGAAATGGCCAGTTCGGCACAACCGACGCGCGACGATTTCGCCGCGCTTCTCGAAGAATCCTTGGGTGGCGCCGCCACCGGCGGCTTTGAAGGCCGCGTGGTGAAGGGCACCGTCACCGCCATCGAAAACGACAAGGCCGTCATCGACGTCGGCCTCAAGAGCGAAGGCCGCGTGGCCCTCCGCGAATTCGCCATGCCCGGCCAGCCGCACGGCCTTTCGGTCGGCGACGAAGTCGAGGTCTATGTCGATCGCGTCGAGAACTCCGAAGGCGAAGCCATGCTCAGCCGCGACCGCGCCCGCCGCGAAGCCGCCTGGGACAAGCTTGAAAACGAATTCGGCGAAGGCAAGCGCGTCGAAGGCGTGATCTTCGGCCGCGTCAAGGGCGGCTTCACCGTCGACCTCGACGGCGCCGTCGCCTTCCTGCCCGGCTCGCAGGTCGATATCCGTCCGGTTCGCGATGTGCAGCCGCTGATGGACGTGCCCCAGCCCTTCCAGATCCTCAAGATGGATCGCCGCCGCGGCAACATCGTCGTGTCGCGCCGCGCCGTTCTGGAAGAAACCCGCGCCGAACAGCGTTCGGGCCTGATCCAGAACCTCGCCGAAGGCCAGATCATCGACGGCGTGGTGAAGAACATCACCGACTACGGCGCCTTCGTCGATCTTGGCGGCATCGACGGCCTGCTCCATGTCACCGACATGAGCTACAAGCGCGTCAACCACCCGAGCGAGGTCATCAACATCGGTGACACCGTGCGCGTGCAGATCGTCCGCATCAACCAGGATACGCAGCGCATCAGCCTCGGCATGAAGCAGCTCGAAAGCGATCCGTGGGAAGGCGTCGCCGCCAAGTACCCGGTCGGCGCGAAGCTGCGCGGCACCGTCACCAACATCACCGAATACGGCGCCTTCGTGGAGCTGGAGGCCGGCATCGAAGGCTTGGTTCACGTTTCGGAAATGTCCTGGACCAAGAAGAACGTCCACCCCGGCAAGATCGTCTCCACCAGCCAAGAAGTCGATGTCCTGGTGCTCGAGGTCGACAGCGACAAGCGCCGCATCAGCCTGGGCCTCAAGCAGGCGCAGCAGAACCCCTGGGAAGCCTTCGCCGAGAAGCACCCCGTCGGTTCGTTCGTCGAGGGCGAAGTCAAGAACGCTACCGAGTTCGGCCTGTTCATCGGCCTCGATGGCGACGTCGACGGCATGGTCCATATGTCGGATATTGCCTGGGGCATCTCGGGCGAGGACGCGCTGGCCCTGCACCGCAAGGGTGAGCAGGTCTCGGCCGTCGTTCTCGACGTCGATGTCGAGAAGGAGCGCATCAGCCTCGGCATGAAGCAGCTCGAAAAGGGTGCGCCGAGCTCGGCCGGTGCTGCCGCTTCGGGCTCGCTGCGTCGTGGTGAAGTCGTCACCGTCACCGTTCTCGAAGTCCGCGACGGCGGCCTCGAAGTGCAGGCTGGCGAAGACGGCGCGACCGGCTTCATCAAGCGTTCGGACCTCGGCCGCGACCGCGACGAGCAGCGTTCGGACCGCTTCCAGGTCGGTCAGAAGGTCGACGCCATGGTCACCGGCTTCGATCGTTCGAAGAAGCCGAACTTCTCGATCAAGGCCCGTCAGCTGGCCGAAGAGAAGGAAGCCGTGGAACAGTACGGCTCGTCGGACTCGGGCGCCTCGCTCGGCGATATCCTTGGCGAAGCGCTGAAGAACCGCAGCTAAGCCAACACGCCCCTGAGGCAAAAGGAACGCCCGCCCGCTCATCTGAGCAGGCGGGCTTTTCTTTGCTCGCCGGCTGACTACATGGGGAACACCCGAAGGAGGCCGCCATGCAGATCGAAGTTCATCAGTTCCCCTGCCTGGATGACAACTATGGCTTCCTTGTGCACGATCCGGACAGCGGTGAAACCGCCTGCATCGATACCCCCGATGCCCAGGCCTATCTGCGCGAGGCCGGAATCAAGGGCTGGCAGATCAGCCATATCTGGAACACGCACTGGCACCCCGATCACGCCGGCGGCAACGCGGCGATAAAAGCCGCGACCGGTTGCATGGTGATCGCGCCCGAAGTGGATGCACCCAAGATAGCCGCCGTCGATCGAACGGTGAAGCACGGTGAAATCGTGCGTCTCGGCGACTGCGCCGCCCACGTGATCGATGTGGGCGGGCACACCATGGGGCATGTCGCATACCATCTTCAGGAGGCTGGCGTCGCCTTCGTCGGAGATTCACTCTTCGCGCTGGGTTGCGGCCGCATGTTCGAAGGCACGCCACCCCAGTTCTGGGCAAGCCTCTCGCGGTTGAAAGCGCTGCCCGTGGAAACGGTGCTGTACTGCGCTCACGAATATACCGCCTCGAACGCGCGCTTCGCACTGCACGCCGACCCGGACAACGAAAAGCTTCAGGACTATGCCGCCCGGGTGGCGAAGCAGCGCGAGGCCGGACGTCCGACCGTACCGACAAATCTCAAGCGTGAACTTGCCGCCAATCCGTTCCTGCGCGCCGACGATCCGGCGCTACAGGCACGCTGGGGCGGTGGTGATGCGGTGGCGACCTTCGCCGCGCTGCGCAATGCCAAGGACAACTTCTAGACGATTGTCCAAAGTTGACGCGGTTTTACGCGCTATCCAAACATGGTTAACGTCGATAAACTGATGGACCGCGAATCGATGGGGGCCATCATGCAGCTTACCCTGACGAGGCAGTTTGCCTGGCAACCTGCGGAATCGATGAAACCCATCGCCGCCGTGCTGCTCGTAACCAGCGTAGGCGTCACGGCAATCCCGCGTCCGGCTGAACATTTCAAATGGCATGCCGAGCCATCGGTTTCACCCGCCATCGACATCGCACCGTATCCCCGCCTGCAAGCCGCTGCACTGCTGACGCAGCCTGTCATCCCGATGACCGACCCCTTCACTCCGGGCGCAAAGCCCATCACGCCCGGGGTTCGCTTCACGGAGCCACGGCCGCCCGCGCCGCTTGCCTCAAGACCGACCTCCACCGCCCAGTCTTCCAAGATTGCGCTCATGCCAGTCCTCGCCATACCGCATCGGGGCCAGCCACCGATGAAAGGAACGGCTTCACCCACGCCGCTCATCGAGGAAACATCTCCACCCGCCCAGTTCGTCCCTGGTGGCGAAGCACTGACGCCACCACTTGCCCTTTCCGCCTCCAATCCCTTGTTGCCGCCCATCGCAAGCCAGGATCAGGCCGACGGGACGAAGCTTGTTGCACCCGAAATCAAAGCTCCTTCGGATTTCGAACTCAATGTCCCCGGAACTCGTCCGCGCCTGCAGCCCGTTCCCATGCTCGACCCGCAGACACGCATCGAACTCGCGCGCGAATACGCAGACGATGCAGGCGCACCGGTTCCCGCACCGCTTGCCGACCAGCCGCAACCACCCCTGGGGATTACCGCGCCGGCCTTATCGGACACACCCGCCGCACTTGCGCAGCCATTCCAGCGCGCGACTTCGCACATCAAGGAAAGGCAGGCGATAGAAGGAGAGTCGGCTTCGCGGCCCACGTCACCAGCCCCATTACAAGTCGTCTCGCGCGAAGCCCCCCGCATTTCCCGGATCGCGCCCTCTCCGACACCACGGACGATCTCTCCCGGACCGATGCCCGACCAGGCGAAATCCAGCGGAACCTCCCATTATGTGCGGACATCGCAAGGCCTGACCTTCGAGGTTTCCGCGCAAGTGAACGGAACTTCCATTGGACGCCTTCCCCTGCTGATCGCGGATGGAGAGAACATATCCGTGCGTCTCGCCGACCTGCTAGCGGCAGTGGCGCCCATGATGTCCTCCCACGTTCACGACCGGCTCAGCGCCTCGCAAGCGGCGCAGGATTATATGACTTTCAACGATCTGCGCGCCGCTGGAATATCGGTGCGGTTCGATAGCAGCGACAGACTGGTCCTGGGTGTCCGCTGAGGCATTGCCCACGAAAGCCGGCACCGGTTTAATGCAAATGGTGATGCGATAGCAAAAGCTTGGAAGTATCCGTGCGCTTCAGCACCGATCCCGCAAAAGAAAAAGGCCGCCGGTTTCCCGGCAGCCTTTCATTTCCTTCCAGGTGACCAAACGATCAAATCGCGGAGATCGCTTCGTCGACCAGCGCCTTGTCGGCGGCTGCGCCATGGTTCTGTGCGATAAGGCCCTGGGCAGCGGTAGCCGCAGCCTGAGCCGCCTTGGCGCGAAGATCAGCTACGGCGCCACGCTCGGCGGCGGCAATCTTGTCTTCCGCCATCTTTTCCCGGCGCGCGATCACCATAACAGTATCTGCCTCAGCCTTGGCGACAATCGCTTCGGCTTCATGCTTCGCATGCTCGAGCATGGCCGTAGCATCCTTCTCGGCATTGGCGATCTTGTTCGCATATTCCTGACGCAGCACCTCCGCCTCGGCGCGCAGCGCCTTGGCCTCGTCAAGCTGCTTCCTGATCTCGGCAATACTGGAATCGAGGCTGGAGGTCAGAAGACCCGGAACCTTCTTCCAGATAGCGATAAGGATCAAGGCGAACATCGCCAGTGCGACCCAGGCGGTGGGGTTGAGGCCCAGCGCGGTAGGAGCGGCATGATGCCCTCCCTCGGCAGGAACTTCAGTGCCAGCGTGCAGTTCCTGCCCGGCGGCTTCGGCGTGAACGGGCTCAGCCATTGAGGGCCTCCTTCACCGCGGCGCGTGCCGCCGTGGGATCGACGGTGATGCCGGCAAGCCGCAAGACGATATCGCCGGCAGCTTCGCCTGCGACCGCCTCGATCTCGCCAATTGCGCCTTCCCGCGCGGAAGCGATGCGAGTATCTGCTTCAGCCAGGCGGGCTTCGATATGGCCGTTAGCTTCGGCGAGGCGAGCTTCTGTCGCTTTCGCGGCTTCAGCCTTCGCGCTGGCAATCAGGGCCTGTGCTTCAGCACGCTGCTTGTTCGACTGAACACGCCAGGCCTCTTCCTGGGCATCCGCCGCTGCCCGCGCCGCTTCGGCTGCGGCGAGGTCGCTGGCGATCTGCTTGTCGCGCGATTCCACGGTTGCCATCACCTTGGGAACCATGCCCCTGCCGATGACGAAGAAAACGAGGCCGAAGAAGATCAGCATCCAGAATATCTGGCTGGAGAAAGTCTCGGATAGCTGCGCGATTTGGGGCATCGGAAAATCCGGTCAGTAGATGGAAATGCGTGCTGCCGGGGCTCGTGCTGGCCCCGGCAAATTACAAATCCAGCAGCGTCAGGCGACGAAGACGAGGATCATCGCAACAACGAAAGACAGCAGGCCGAGAAGTTCGGCGGCCGCAAAGCCGATGAACAGGCGGCCCTGCTGCGCATCGGCAGCGCCCGGGTTACGCAACGCGCCTTCAAGGAACTTGGCGAAGACGTTGCCCACGCCGAGCGAGGCGAGACCCGCACCGATAGCCGCGAGGCCAGCACCGAGCATCTTTGCGCTTTCTGCGTCCATTTCAATAACTCCTTTGCAAAATCTGTAAGTTGAAGAGGCAGTATTAGTGAAGGTTCTCGGCGTCATTGATGTAGAGAGAAGTCAACAACGCAAAGACATATGCCTGAATGCCGGCGACGAGAATCTCGAGCGCGCAGATGCCGACCATCAGCACAAAGCTGAGGAAGCCGACCACCGGACCGATACCCCCCGCGTTGACACCCGAGATGACGAAGCCCGACAGCACTTCCAGCAGAAGGTGTCCGGCCATCATGGCCACGAACAGTCGCAGCGCGAGACTGAAGGGACGCACCAGGAACGAGACGAGTTCGATCACCGGGATCAGCCAAAGCAGCCATGCAGGCGTACCGTGCGGCACGAACAACGAGAAGAAATGAAAGCCGTGACGCCAGAAACCGACGATCAGGACGATCGCGAAGGACATAACCGCGAGCACAGCGGTCGCGCTGAAATGGCTGGTGAAGGTGAAAGGATGCAGGCCGACCAGACCCAACGGCAACAGGCCAAGGAAATTGGCAAACAGAATGAACATGAACAGCGAGAAAACGTAAGGAACGTACTTCTTGCCGGCCGGGCCGATGTTGGCGAACAGCAGATTGCCGACGAAGTTGGTCATGTATTCGACCGCCATCTGCCAGCGGCCGGGAATCACTTCCCGCTTCATGCCGCCCAGCACGAACACGAAGAGCGCGACAGCGCTGATCGCCATCCATAGCGACGAGTTGGTAAAGGCTATGTTGTAACCCGCGAACTGCCAGTGATCGGTGCCGAAAAGCGGCTCGATCGTGAACTGGTGCATCGGGTCGACTTTGCCCTGTTCGGCTGCCACGTTCCTGCCCTCTTTGACTTCGCTACATGCGCAACAGCGCCCCTCATGCTCCCCCGTCGTTCTACGGGGATCAATCAGGGCGCCGGTTGGAAATCCGGATGATGTTTCTGAAGGCGACGATGACGCCAAGGAACATCACCACCAGCAGGCCCCAGGGCGAGGTTCCGGCGAAATGGTCGATGACCCAGCCCAGAAACGCACCGCCGCCGATTCCCCCGATCAACTCGGTCAGAACACGGCTACCGATACGATAATTCGCATCCGTTTCCATGCCCGCGACCGGGCGGTTACGCTCCTCTTCCCGCTCGCGCGCGGCCTTCAGCCGCTGGTCGAGCGCGTCGATCCGCGCATCCTCCTTCACAGGGTCTCGTGCACCAGGTTCGTCGTTCATGTCATGCTCCTTATCGTGGAACGTTTGACACGCACAACGGCCTGCCGCCGAGGGCGCCTGCCCCTTAGGCGGGGGGGTCTCTCGAGTCAACCGGGGGGTGGCAGGAGTATGGGAATAGGGACGAAGCGATCACGAAGACACGTTTAATCGTCCGCTAACCACGCCTTCAAACCATACCTTAAATGCATCGACGCAAGCTGGAGGCGCGGATCGAACCAGAACATGTCACGCCACGGGAAGGCGCAATCGAGAGGAAAGCATGATCCCGAACGCCACACCTCGCGAAGACCAGTCAGTCCTCATGCTGAGACCCGAACGTCGCCAGAAGCCGCGCATCCGCACCGCTCGTATCGTTCGCTTGATACAAGGCGATCACGAATGGCTCGCCGGCTGCCGCGACATTTCCGACAGCGGGATGAAACTGGATACGGGAATCTCCCTGACGCCAGGTGATGCCGTGACGATCATTTTTTCCCCACACGTCGTACTGCATGCGCATGTCGTATGGAGCGAAGACGAGACCTGCGGACTTTCGCTGGATCGCGAAGTGGACAGCATCGCGCTGCTCACCACTTCGGCACTGGAGGCACGAGCGGCGGAGAGCGCTGCGCTCGAACGCAGGAATCGCCGTACCCAGCGTCCAGCCACGAACCGCCCGGCACGACACGGCTTCAACCCCGGCCTGCGCGTAACGGTACTGGAAGAAACCGGTGAGGAAGACAGCGCCTTCCTGCTTCTGTCACCAGGTCAGCTACCCGCTATCGGACGCTGATCCACGATTTCACGGACAGCGGCTGTCCCGCTGAGGAGCGCCGTTTCCGCGCGTCTGCCAGCTTCCGTCCGGTCCCTGGTACTTTTCCCCCGGTACGGTGCGTGCGATCAACAGGCAGCCTTGGGTGAAAGCATACTCCTCCACGGTGGCGTTCTGGGCACGGGCACGCTCGGTATAATTGGCGCGCCGCTTGATATTGAGATCATCGGCCAGCTTGCGGACGTCGGCGCCGCCGGCAATCACGCCGAGATAGCCATCGGTCTTTTCCCCGATCTGGCCCGCAGCGCGAGCGGCCGCATAGGCCGGATCGCGTTGTGCCCATGACGGTGCAGCGATCGAGCCGAGCGCCAGCGCCATCACCGCATAGATTGCGGCGCGGCCAGTTCCCAATATCTCTTGTTTCCGCATTACCATCAGAAAATCTCCGGATTCGCGTCGATGTTCTGCTTTACATCTTCGGCGAGGCGATAAATCACTTCCTGCTTGATGTTGATGTTCAGCTCGATGACGATCGGTTTGTCCGGCGCGTTGACCGAAATGCAGCCCGACTGCGCCATCGCGCCTCCCAGCACCATCACCGCCGCGCCCCATGCGCGTCGGATCGGCCACCCTGCCCCCGTGCCCTGCTTCATGGCATACCTTGTCGCAGCGGGAGAAGGACAGGTCAATTCGGGCATGTTCATTGCATGATCTCGCTTGCTCAAGGCTGAATGGGGGGATTGGCAGGCGCCGGCTGACGTATTGGGCGTCCCTGTGCATCTATAAGCCCCAAGCCGCGTGGATCTCGGACATAGGCCGGGTCATAAAGCGACTTGAACGACGACACGAGCTGCAGAAACGGCGCACGCAGGTTCACATTGAACTGGATGGGCAGCTTGCCCACCCGCTCCGTCAGGAAATTGCGCTTGGCGGCAGCGCCCTGCTTCACACCGAAGAAACGCACCCGCGTGACCAGTTCGCCTTCCAGCGGACCGTCCATGCCGATCGTCATTTCGCGATAGTCGAGCGATTTCAGCGCATCGAAGGCGAAGTTCGCCATGGTCGACAAGTCTTTGTAAGTAAGCGCGCCGACATAGGAAACGTTGCCGCCCGGAGACCGCGAACTCAGCATTCCGCCCTCGATACGTCCGCCATTCTCATCGAATACCAGGGGCAGAGAGCCGTCGAAAGTGCCGGTAGCAGCTAGGTTCGCCAACTCCAGCCGCTCAACAAAACGCGCTGCATTGAGTCCTTCGATATCCAGCGTGTATCGTCGCACTTCGGCAATGCCGAGGTTCATCGTCACCGGTCGCAGAACAAGTGTGCCGTCCATGAACGGCCAATGCGCACCTTCGACCGCAAGCACCGAATTCGGCCGCAGCCGGTAGGTGACCACGCCATCGTTCACCTCGACCCCAGGATTGATCGAGGCAATACGCAACTGCTGATCTGGAGCAGTAACCATGCCGAGCAGATCAGTGAACACGATAGTGCCCGACGCACCTTTCACCGGTCCAAAAAGCGCAGCAAAATCAAGTGAATCAGTGGAAAATCTGCCACTGCTCGTCACTGCGGCAGGCGTCCAGTCGATCCGACCGCCGCCTCGCAGCAGGCCACGTGCATTGGCGACAACACCAAGCGCAAGGGGGGTCAACGTGTCGGGCTGCAATCTGTCATCAAAGGCAATGCCATCGACAGCAAGATTGGCATGACCGCGCCCCTTCGCCAGATCGTGACGGATCGCGGTACGCAGAATCTCGCGACCGCTCACCGGCTCGCGCAGCAGCGCATCGGCGAGAATGACGTTGTTCGCCAGGCTCAACGTTGCTCCCCGCGCTACAAGCGGGCGGAAGCGGTCGGCCGGCTGGCGATCCTCGAGACGAAATGCGCCATTGCTCAACATCAGCCTGCCATCGGCATAGCGCCAATCGCCAGCGGCATCGAGCAAGTCGAGCGGCACTGCGCCAAGACGGACCTCGGAACCCGCGAAGCGGCCGGCCACTTCGGTCCCGACCCGGGCGTCGAGGCGGGAAATGCGGAAATTCGACGCCGTCGCCGGAGGCCCAAGCGACACTTCGATGGCGCGAGCGTTGAGAAAACCGGGTACCGCAAAGCCCACTGCCCCGCTGCGAATCCGGATCGGCGTTTCACCCAGCCGTCCCGCCACGTTGAGCGAAGCAGCGCCCGCGGCGATCCGCAGCCCGTCGGCATCTGCGCGAACGATCGCGCCGCCATGTTCCGGACACAGTGGCAGGGCTCGCCGCTCGATAGTAAGATTGGCAAGAGTAAGGCTGTCAAAGCGAAGAATCATGCATTCCCGCCAAAGCGCGAGCCCGCTGCCGGAGGACCAGTTGCCCCGTACCGGCAGCCACAAGTTCTCCATCGCGCCTCCCGGCAGTGCGCCCGAAAGCCGCGCCTCTCCGCTGAAACCGAGCCCGCCATTCGGCAGTTGCACAAGCGTAAGCACAGGCACTGCCAGCCGTGCCGTCCCCGAAACGTAAGGCGCCATGGTCATACGCATGACGAGACTGCCGCCCGCCGGACGCTCCAGGCGACCCGACATTTGCGGCATGTCGACGCCTCCCGTGGCAAAATTGCCGCCGATACGGGGAGGGCCAGCCCCATCGTACGTCAACTGCACGCGAGACAGGGAAATCAGCGTATCCCCGCTTCCGCCGTGAAGCGCGGCTTGCGGCAGCACCAGATTAGTTGCTCGCCCATCACGCCGCACGAGAAAGCTCGCGGCAAGCCGGCTCGACACAGCTTCCCGCCGCAAGCCTGCGCGCAACTTCGCAAGCAGCGGTTCGGCGAGAGTGCCGTCGACATCACGCTGCACCCCGGCCAATGTCTCGTCCAACGCATTGCCAAGACGCAGCGCCTTGCCGACGACATTGCCTTCGACCTCCAGCCTCGTGAAATCCGCATCCGTGCGCAACTGGCCCTCGACACCAAGGAACCGCGCGGCGGCTTGAGGCGCGGCGACATCGTTTGCCGCAACATCATATCGCAGCGTCAAGGCGCGATTGCGAAACACCAGCCGGCCATTGCCGGTTACGCCCGCGACTTGTCCCCGAGCAAACCCGAGCATCCCGGTCTTAAGGCTGACACGTCCCTCGACACCATCGAGCGAACGGTCAGCCGTGACATCGATCTGGACTCCCGCATTAGTCAGTCTCACGCCCTGGCCGGAGCAATCGAGCCGAGCCACTCGCAGCGGGCCAGTCAGCTTCGGTTGCTCGGCCCCGATCGTGACTTTGCCAAACAGGCTGATGCGGTCGATCGCGCATCCACCCAGCGCAACGCGCGGTGCGATTGCGGCGAGAATGCCGCTGAAACCGCCTCGTAGGTTGCCGTCGCCTTGAACCTTCAAGCCGACCGGTCCGAAATCGCTTTCGATCAGACCACGCCCATCCTCGATGGCAAGCGTCATGTCGGGCAGGCGAAACGGTTCGCCATCGCCCTTGCCGAAAATCACCGGATCCAGCTTTCCGAAGCTCAGGCGGCCATTACGATAGGTGCCATAAAGCCTTGGTTTGATTAGCCGGACCCTGCCTATCACCGGGCCGCTCAGCCGCGCTTCCACCACCGCCTCGACACGTTCGATGGTCATGTCCGGATGCGCCGGATCGCCGATCACCACGTGGTTCAGAACCTGCCGGCCTGGACCGATCGACTCGATTGAATAGGTCGCCGGAAGTCCCATATCGGCAAGCTGGCCCGAAATCAGAGTGTCGGCGATACGCTCGCGGCCGAACCAAGTGGCGATAAGCGTGGCCAGCAAGACGCCGGCAATGACCGACGCGATCCGCCTGCGCCGATGACGCGGCCTGGACAGCGGCTCAGGCTCCTCCAGCGCGGGTTCTTGCTCAGCGGCCATCTCGCGCACAATTGGGCGCTTGACCCGCGAAAGGCAATGGCACGTCAAACGAGGATCGGACGTTAAAATAGATTCTGCAGTCAGAACGTGGCCAATAAAGTCTGAGCAGAACCAGACTCGGCTGGCGGCATTTCCAGCGAACCGTCCATCTCCGGGTCTCGCTTGCCTGCGAGGCATTTATCGCGAACAAGACCAGACCACCAATCAAAGAAAGCCGCTTTCAGGAATATAGGACCATGATCCGCGTCACCTGCCTCCTCTATCCGGATTTCCAGCTTCTGGACGTAGCCGGACCGAGCGCGATCTTCGCCATCGCCGCCGACGAGGCGACGCCGGGCTATACCTTCGAGACCGTCGCGGCGGAGGCTGGTCCCGTCGCGAGCAGCGCCGGTCCGACGATCAACGCTTCCGCCATCGCCGGCTGCCCAGGGTTCGATACACTGTTGATTCCCGGCGGCCTCGGCGCGCGGAAGCCGGAAAACTATCGCGCCTTGCTGCCGGTGATCCGCCAGGCGACCGACGAGGGCCGCCGTATCATCTGCGTATCTTCGGCTGCGTTCATCCTAGCGGAAGCGGGCCTGCTCGCCGGAAAGCGCGCCGTTACCCACTGGAGCGCCGCAGCCGAGCTTGCCGAACGCTATCCCCGGATCGAAGTGGATGGCAACGCACTATTCTGCCACGACGGCAACATATGGACTTGCGCGGGCACGCTGGCGGGGGCCGACCTTGCACTCGCCATCGTCGAGCAGGACTATGGCGCCGTGCGCGCTGCCCAGCTTGCGCGCGCACTGCTGCTCTCGTTCCGCCGCCCAGGCGAACAGGCGCAGGCATCGCTCCTGCTCGATGCCGAAAAACCGGTGGAGCGATTCAGCGAGGTCATGGCCTGGGCACGCGAACACATCAACGAGCGCCTGACGATCGACCGGCTGGCGGATCGCGCCGCACTGAGCGTCCGCCAGTTCACCCGCGCCTTTCGACTTTCCACTGGCATCTCTCCGGCCAAGTTCGTCGAGGAACTGCGCATAGAGCGCGCTCGTGCGCTGATCGAAAGCGGTGCACGCTCGCTCGACGAGGTGGCGCGCGCCTGTGGGTTCCAGTCGGCCGACCGGCTGCGCCGCGCCTTTGTCCGCACGCTCGGCAAGACACCCCGCGAATTGCGCCGGCTGCAGCGGGGACAGCTTCGAACCTGACCCAAAACGCGGCCTGAAACGTTCGAAATGTGACCTTTTGGCTGCCCAAGTCCCTCGATAGAACATGAGCGGCGAAAAGAACGCCGGCCATCGGGAGAGGATGAATGGGCAGCCAGATCAAGGATCGCAATGCCCGCTTTGCCGGACGCCGTTTCTATGTGACAGGCGCGGCCTCCGGGATCGGCCTCGCCACTGCACGGCGGCTGGCCGAGGGCGGGGCGAAAGTCGCGCTAGTCGACATCAACGCAAGCGTCCTGGACAAGGCTGCGAGCGAGATCGGCGGCACACCGATCGTTACCGACTTGCGTGACGGCGATGCCATCGACAGTTCCGTCGAACGTGCGGCAATGGTCATGGACGGCATCGACGGCGTGATCAACGCAGCCGGAATCGCGATAGGCGCACGCGTCGATCAGCTCGACCCGGCCGACTGGGAGCGGATACTCTCGGTCAACCTCACCGCACCCTATCGCATATGCAGGGCAGCCGTACCGCACATGGAACGGGCCGGATCCGGTTCCATCGTCAACATTTCGAGCGGTGTCGGCATCCGCCCCACCGCGCCCGGCGCATCGGCCTATGCCGCGTCGAAAGGCGGCCTCATCGCGCTGACCAAGGCGCTGGCCATCGAACTGGCCCCCATGATTCGCGTCAACGTGGTCTGTCCCGGCTTCGTCGATACGCCGATGAACGCGCATATCATCGGCGGCGAGCGCGAGGCGGGCTTCGTCGCGCAATACGCGATGAAGCGCGCCGCCGATCCCGGCGAACTGGCTGACGCCATAGCCTTCCTGGCCAGCGACGAAGCTTCCTACGTCACCGGCAGCACGCTCGTCACCGATGGCGGGCGCATCTTCTACTGAACTCACGCAAGCAGGGGCCGAACATGCTTTCCGGACAAAAGATCCTCATCACCGGGCCCGCGGGCAACATCGGCTTCGCCCTGGCGAAGACGCTGGCGAAGAATAACGACGTCTGGGGAGCCGCACGCTTTTCCAACGCCGAACGGCGGCAGGCGCTGGAGGAGGCGGGGGTCAAGACCCGCGAGATCGACCTCTACGAGGCGGAATTCTCCGCCCTGCCCCGCGATTTCGACTACCTGCTGCACATCGCCGTCGCGCACGATCCCGTCTACGACCGCGCCTTCCGCATCAATGGCGAGGGCACCGGCTTCCTAATGGAGCATTGCCGCAGCGTGAAAGCCGCGCTCATCATGTCCACCTGCACGACATATCGGCCCAACCCCGACCCGTTCTACGCCTACAAGGAAGAAGACGGCCTGGGCGACCAGATGACATACGTACCGACTTATTCGGTCTCGAAGATCAGCGAGGAAGTCGTCGCCCGCTATTGCGCCCGTGCCTATAACATCCCCACCGTGATCGCGCGGATGAACGCCGCCTATGGCCCCAACGGCGGCCTCGAATGCTCGCACGCAGACGCCATCCTCGCGGGAAAGCCCGTCGTGACCCGGCACGAGGATTGCGCTTACTCCCCAATCCACGACGATGACATCGCTGATCAACTCGAAGCCATGCTGTCGATCGCCGGCGTTCCCGCGGCGATCTGCAACTGGGGCGGAGATGAAGTCGTGACCGTGCGCGAATGGACCGCCTACATCGGCACACTGCTGGGCCTGCCGGTCGATTTCCGAGTCCAGCCTATCCCCGGATCGCCGGGAGGCTCGGTGGCGGGTAACACGAAGCGGCTTTCCGTTACCGGCCCATGCAAGGTCCATTGGAAGGACGGCTTCCGCCGCATGCTGGAAGAGCGCTATCCCGACCGCGCGCTCGAAGTGCCGGCTTGAGCGCCGTCATGGTCGACGCAGTGCTTTCGATCCCCACCGCCGAAGATCTCATGGCCCGCGCGCGAACGGAGACCAGCCTGTCGGACTTCGGCCGCCCTACTTTCCGCGCTGGCCTGGACAAGCTCCTGCAGGTATTGCACGAGGAACAGCACCGCTTCTCGCAGGAAGGAGTAGCGGCGGCGACCGGCCAATTCGTCGATCGCCTGCGTTGCCGCCTCCTCATAGAGGACTGGTATGCAAGGCATCCCGAGATCGAGGATGTGCAGCCCGAACGTCCGGTGATGATTACCGGCATGCCCCGCACCGGCACCACCGCGCTTGCCAAGGCATTGTCGCTGGAACCGAGCTTTCGCTTGCTCAGAAGCTGGGAACAGCATCCGCCGGTCCCGCCACCCGTGCTGGAGACGGAAGCGGGAGACCCGCGCCGCCTCGCCATGATTGCGCAGTTGGAACGGCGACTGAAGGATCAGCCGGAACTTATCGCCATGCATCTCCACGACGTCGATACGACCGAGGAGGATGTCTCGCTCCTGTGGCTGGAGTTTCGCGCACAGGCCTTCACGCTGCCGCTGTTCGGCTATCATGCCTGGTGGCGGGAGGGCGACATGAAGGCGGCCTACGCCTACCAGCGCCGTGTGGTGAAGCTACTGCAGTCACGGCGCCCGCCAAGCCGCTGGCTGTTCAAGGCCCCGCACTATTCGTTCCATCTCGACGATGTGGATACAGCCTATCCCGACGCGAAATTCCTCATCACGCACCGCGATCCGGCAAAGGTGCTGGCCTCATACGCCAGTTTCGTATCGCGCCTGCAGCCGCCGGGATCCAGCGAGCGTTTCGTGCCTGAGGAATTCGGCCCGCACCTCGCCGCCCATATGGCGCGCGGCATGGAACGGATGATCGCGGCGCGCGCGAAGCTGGGCGAACACCGCTTCTTCGATGTGCAGCACACTGAATTCGTCGCTGATCCGATCGGCGTGCTCGAACGCATCTACGCCTTCATCGAACTGCCGCTGACCGCAGAAACCCGCACGAAGATGCTGGAATGGGCGGAGCGCAACAAGCCGGGAACGCATGGCAGGCATGTCTACGACGGGGCTGACCACGGCATCGATCATGGAACGATCCGCAAGCAGTTCGCATTCTATACGGATCACTACTCGATCCCGCTAGAAAGCGGCTGAGCCATGCACGATATCCGCTTCTCACACCTTGTAGTGAACGTCTCCGACCTCGAACGCTCGGTGAACTTTCACGAGATGGTGACATCGCTCAGACGCGACAAGCGGACATCGGCGCCCGAGCAGGACTTCGTCAGCCTCGGCCTGCCGCGTGGGCATTTCGACGGCTGGCTCCTGCGCGATCCCGGCGCATCGGGCGGCCCAGCAGTGCATCTGGTTGCCTGGCGATCGCACAAGCCCGGAGGCACGGCCTATCCGGTATTCTGGCATGTCGGATTGTTCCGCATATGCACGCAGGAAAACGACGTTCCCGGCATATATCGGCGCATCGTCGCGGAAGGCGGCAAGCCATTCACCAAGCCATTGATGCCAGACGGGCAGAACGTAGCCGGTCGTCCCTGCTTCTCGACGCCAGACCCGGACGGCGTGGTCCTGCAGAAGGTGACGGCAGATGCCCCCCGCCGCATGACGCATGTCGCACTCAACTGCCGCGATCTCGCCGCCGCGCGCAGCTTTTACGAAGGCTTGGGACTGCGCACCTATCGCACCGCGCGCACGACCGCGCCCGTACCGCAACAGTTCGGAGCCGGCGGCGAGCCTGCCACTTTCGATGCTGCGGTGCTGGACTGCCCGGGCGGGCGGATCTGTCCCGACGGCCGTCCGGTCTTCAGCCTCGACCTGTGCCGCTGGACCCAGCCCGAACCGGTGGGCGAACCTTATCCGACCCAGCATCAACCAGGCATCGTTCGTATCGGCTTCGCGGTGCGGGATCTTGCTGCGCTGCGCATGGACCTTGCCGCACGGGGCATTGCCGCCACCAAGCCCGAAACGCGCAATTTCGGCCCAGAAACAGGAAGCCGCGAAGCTGTGGTCGCGCGCGATCCCGATGGCGTGGTCATCGAGTTCTTCGAGCAGGCGCTATAGCCTGTACGTCGCCGCTGCGATGGAGCGCCAGGTCCGGCGCCCACCGCTTGACTCGGCGCTTCGCGGGCGCGCACACCCCGACGAAAGAGAATTGCATGTGGAGAGGGTGATGGCGAATACGGAAACCGTTCGCACGGTCTGCCGCTCGTGTTTCGTGAATTGCGGCGTTGTCCTCACCATCGAGGACGGCGAGCGGGTCGTCGCCTCGCGCGGCGACAAGGAACATACCCGCAGCAAGGGCTACATCTGCCCCAAGGGCACCGAAATCCCTTTCGCCCATCATCGCCCCGACCGGCTCGACTATCCGATGCTGCACGGCGAGCGTTCCACCTGGGAAACCGTGATGGACGATTTCGCGCGCAAGGTCGAAGCCGCCATCGCCCGTAACGGCCCGAACGGCTTCGGCATCCATTCCGGCAGCGGCAGCGACACCATCGGCACGATCCTGCTCAGGAAGCTGCTCGCGGCGCTGGGCTCGGAGCAGCTCTTCTCCGCGCTGACCGTGGACATTGCGCCTCTGCTGCGCTCGGCCGAGCTGGTGAGCGGCATCACCGGCGCGCTGCTCCCCTCCTGGGTCGACGAGGACAAGGACGTACGCCTGCTGATCTTCTGCGGTTCCAATCCTCTCGTCAGCCACGGCTATGCAGGCGCGGGCGGCATGGGCGATGCCCGGCGTACATTGCGCGATTTCCAGGAACACGGCGGCAGGATCTGGGTAATCGATCCGGTCGAGACCAGAACCGCGCGCATCGCCGATCGCCATATCGCTCCCATCCCCGGCACCGATCCGGCGATCATCGCATGGCTGGTGCGCGAAGTACTGGCGACACTGCCGGCCGACAGCCCGGCCCGTCAGACCACGCGCGACGAGGAACGGGAAGTTCTGCGCGCCGCGCTCGAACCGTTCAACCTCACCACGGTAGCGCAGATCAGCGGGGTGCGGGTCGAGGATCTCGAAGCCCTGCTGGCGGACATCCGCCGCGTCGGGCGGATCGCCTTTCCCGGCGGCACCGGGCTGGGCTTCGGCCCTCACGGCATCGTCGGCGACTGGCTGCGGTGGGCTTTGCTGATCCTGACGGACTCGCTCGAAAAACCCGGCGGAATGTGGTTCGATCCCGGTTGGCCCGACAAGATGGAAGAGCGCGAAATCTGGCATCATGCCCCGCCGGAAGGCCGCTTCGGCTCGCGTCTCGCATCGCGCCCGGAATTGACCCGCATCTTCGGCGGCACGCCAAGCGCCGCACTGGCCGATGAGATCGAGAACGGCCCGCTGCGCACACTGTTGGTGCTGGGCGGCAGCCCGCTGACCGCGATCCCGCAGCCCGATCGGATGGAAAAGGCCTTCCGCTCGCTCGATGCACTCGGCTCGATCGACATCACCCATTCGCCCGTGGCGGCGCTCGCCACCCATGTTCTACCGGCAACAGGCCAGCTGGAGCGGCTCGACCTCAACACGACCGGGGTACATACGCCTCACCTCGCCTATCCGGTGGTGCGTCCGGTGGCCGATCGCAGGGGCTCATGGTATGCGCTCGGCCTCCTGTCGCAGCGGCTCGGAGTGTTCGACAAGGTCTTCGGCGATGTCGACCCCGACCTTTCGCGCATCACCGAGGAAGACCTGCTCCGTCCAGTACTGAGCGGCGAGGGCCGCCATTCCTTCGAAGAAGTCCGCGCCGCCGGGCCGAACGGAGTCTCCTATTCGCGCAAGATTCGCTGGGCGATTGATCGCGCCGTACCCGAAGGCAAATGGCGCCTGACGCCCACCGTGCTGGTCGAGCGGCTGCCTGCCCTGCTGGAGATGAAGCGATCAGCCGATTACCCGCTGCTGCTCACTTGCGGACGGCAGGACCGGCGCTTCAACACAGTGGCCAACCCCCGGCGCGAACGCGATGCGGACGGCGCCGAGCTGCGGGTTTCGCCGCCTGACGCCGCCGCTCATGGCTTGACCCCGGATTCCCGTGCCCGCATCGTCAGCGAGAATGGCTCGGTCACGGTCGATGTCGCGATCGACGAGCGGATGCGCCCGGGTGCGGTCACCCTGCCGCACGGCTGGTACAAGGCCAATGTGTGCCACCTGACCCCGGCTTTCGACATCGATCCGCTGACCGTGCAACCGCAGATGACGGCGATACCCGTGCGGCTGGAGCCTGCCTGACCGGAGTCTCCCCTTGCACGCTGCCGGGGGATCGGCGATGCCGGTTCCATGGGGGAAAACGACCTGTTCGACAACACGCCGAGACCGGGACATGATCCGTCGGGCCATCGCGCACGATTGCGCAAACGCCTGCTCGACGGAGGAGCCGAAGCGCTCGCCGATCACGAAGTGCTCGAATACCTGCTGATGACGGCCATCCCCCGCCGCGACACCAAGCCGCTGGCGCGCACGCTGATCGCGCGCTTTGGCTCGCTGGCCGGCACGCTCAACGCCGATGCCCGTGCTCTCGCGCAGCATCCCGGCATGGGTGAAACCAGCGCCGCCGCGCTCAAGATCGTCGCCCTCGCCGCACGGCGCATGGCTCGCGCCGAAATCCGCGAGAAACCGGTGCTGGGATCGTGGCAGTCGCTGATCGACTATCTGACGATCGACATGGCGCACCTTACGGTGGAGCGAGTGCGCGTGCTCTATCTCAACACGCATAACATGCTGATCGACGACCAGCACGTCGGCGACGGCTCGCTGGACGAAGCGGCTATCCACCCGCGCGAAGTGATCCGCCGCGCGCTCGACATCGGCGCTGCAGCGCTGATCCTCGTCCACAACCATCCCTCGGGATCGCCGCAACCCAGCCGCGCCGACATCCAGATCACCAACCGCATCGCAGAGGCGGGACGCCTGCTCGGCATCGTCGTCCACGATCACGTCATCATCGGGCGCGAGGGGCACGTCTCGCTCAAGGCCAAAGGGCTGATCTGAGATGTGCGTTGCGGCGATCGCCTGGCAGGCCCATCCGCGCTGGCATCTGGTAGCGATTGGCAACCGCGACGAATACCACGATCGCCCCGCCGCTCCGCTCGCGCACTGGAACGATGAAGCAGACGTGATCGCCGGACGCGACTTGCGCTCGGGCGGTACATGGCTCGGCGTTTCGGAAGCCGGTCGTTTCGCGCTCGTCACCAACCGGCGCGGCTTCGGCCTTGCAGATCCGGCCAAGGCCTCGCGCGGCGCGCTGGTGACGGACATGCTGTCAGGACGCGCCGATCCCGCAGAGATCGCACCCGGCGATTACAATCCTTTCAACCTGATAACCGCGGACCCCGCGAAAGCACATTTCCTCACAAATCGCCCGGAGGACATCGCCACGCCGCTGGCGCACGGCATTTATGGCCTGTCGAACGGCGCCCTGGACGAGCCATGGCCGAAGACACTCCACCTGAAAGCCGCGCTGCTCGACTGGCTGGGCGCCGGACAGGATGGTTTCGCCCCGCTCTTCGCCGCCCTGCGTAGCGAGACTCTGCCGGAAGCCGGCATCCATTCGCGCGAGCCGTCCGATGTGCCGCTGGAAGCCGCCGAAACGCCGCCGTTCATCCGCGATCCCGGTTACGGCACGCGCTGTTCGACAGTGATCGCCATCGATAGTACGGGTTCCGGACATATCGTCGAACGGCGCTTTTCCGCCAGGGGCGAGGATACGGGCGAAACGGCGCTGACATTCGCCTGGCCTGCCTGAAGGCGGTCAGATGATCCGCCCGATCACTTTCGAATCACTGTTCGCCAGTTCAATTGCCTTCCCGTCGAGCCTGACGCCATTCGCGTCGATCTCCAGAAGATGCGCTCCCCTGTGGCAGCGGAGTTGTTCGACGAAGATGCGATCCCCGTCAACGAAGGCCAGAACCAGCAAAGCCGTGCCGTCCACGCTCTCGAAACGATAGCGATTGCCTCTCCAGACGAAGCGCCAGCTTTCCTTCCCAGCCATCCACTCGTTGGCGTTGACGATGACTTCCGTCGCCTCTCCAGCCCGGCCGAGCATCATCGTGAGTTGCACCGGGCCGCCATAGACTTCCGGCGGCACGAGACCGATCACAGGCTTCCCGCCGAACACGATGGGAAAGGCCGTGCGGCGCATGACGATCCCGCCTGGGAAATGCGTATCCGGAATGTCATAGCCGCGCATATAGGGCAGCGGCGCGCGATTGAACCCGGTCTGTCCAGCCACCGGATGCCGCCTCAGCACCGCGAGCACAGGCGCCATGTCCTCCATCGCGTTCAACCGGTCACGACAATCGGCACAGAGCAGGAAGGCCTGCTCTTCCTCGTGCCCTTCCAGGTGGCAATAGAGGAAGATCGTGCAACCGCAACGAATGCAACCGAATCCGGAAGCATAGCGCGCCGCGCGCGTATCCTGCTGGGTCAGCAGGGCAGCATTGCTTGTTATCCGCATCGGGCCGCTCCCTTGCGGCCGGGGATCGGCCGGTGGTCGCGCCTTTCGGGCATTGCTCCCCATTCAGAAATGTCGCAGGCATTCCGTTTCGCCATGGTCGCGATCCTTAACGGACTGTCAAGATGCAGCCTCACCCCTTGCCATCGGCTCAACCGCGCCCTAGCGGCCCTTCGTCCCGAAACGAGCCGGAGTCGAACGATGGTCCCCCGCTATGCCCGCCCCGCCATGACCGCGATCTGGGAGCCGGAAGCACGCTATCGCATCTGGTTCGAGATCGAGGCCCACGCCACCGACAAGATGGGCGAACTCGGCGTCGTCCCGCCCAGCGCCGGCAAGGCCCTGTGGGACTGGTGGGCGACCAACCCCGCCATCGACGTTGCCGCCATCGATGCGATCGAAGCCGTGACCAAGCACGATGTCATCGCCTTCCTCACCTGGGTGGCCGAGCAGGTCGGCGACGAAGCGCGCTTCATGCACCAGGGCATGACCAGCTCGGACGTGCTCGACACGACGCTTTCGGTCCAGCTCGCCCGCGCTTCCGACATCCTGCTCGAAGACCTCGACGCGCTGCTTGCCGCGATCAAGCGCCGCGCCTTCGAACACAAGCACACGCCGACCATCGGCCGAAGCCACGGCATCCATGCCGAGCCGACCACTTTCGGCAAGAAGCTGGCCGAGGCCTATGCCGAGTTCGCCCGCTGCCGCACCCGTCTGATCAATGCCCGCGCCGAGATTGCGACTTGCGCCATTTCGGGCGCGGTCGGCACGTTCGCCAATGTCGATCCCTCGGTCGAAGAATACGTCGCCGACAAGCTCGGGCTGGAGATCGAACCCGTTTCGACGCAGGTCATCCCGCGTGACCGTCACGCGATGTTTTTCGCCACGCTGGGCGTCATCGCCAGTTCGATCGAACGCCTTGCCACCGAAATCCGCCATCTCCAGCGCACCGAAGTGCTGGAGGCGGAGGAATATTTCTCGCCCGGCCAGAAGGGTTCGTCGGCGATGCCGCACAAGCGCAACCCGGTACTCACCGAAAACCTGACCGGCCTGGCCCGTGTCGTGCGTTCGGCCGTGACGCCGGCGCTGGAAAACGTCGCGCTCTGGCACGAGCGCGACATCTCGCACTCTTCGGTGGAGCGCTATATCGGGCCGGACGCCACGATCACTCTCGACTTCGCGCTTGGCCGCCTGACCGGCGTGATCGACAAGCTCGTCATCTATCCCGAACGTATGCAGAAGAACCTCGACCGCATGGGTGGCCTCGTCCACTCGCAGCGCGTGCTGCTGGCGCTGACCCAGGCCGGCATCAGCCGCGAGGACAGCTACCGTCTTGTGCAGCGCAACGCGATGAAGGTCTGGGAAAGCGACGGCCAGCTCTCGCTGCTCGAACTGCTGAAGGCCGATCCAGAGGTATCCGCGCACATCCCGGCGGACAAGCTGGAAGCCAGCTTCGGGCTCGATTACCACTTCGGCCAGATCGACCGCATCTTCGAGCGGGTGTTCGGAAACTCCTGATTCCGCGACGGCCCGCCCTTTCCTTGGATTACAAACCCGCCTAGCATTCCCGCGCACTGCCGAGGAAAGAGGAGGCAAACCTTGCAGATCATCCGCACCCTCGTCTGGGTCGTGATTACCGCTGCGCTCGTCGCCTTCATCGCGATGAACTGGACGCGGGCGCCAGTGAACATCTGGCCACTGGAAAACGGCTATCTTGCTTTCGAATGGCCTGTCGGCGTGATCGCTCTGGTCTTCTTCCTGCTCGGTCTTGTGCCGATGTACCTGCTTCACCGCGCCGGCCAATGGCGCGCCAACCGTCGGATCAGCGCCTTGCAGAACAGCGTCCAGGCGACAATACCGCCCCCCCCGCTCGCCACCTCGACCCAGCTCGAAGGCCAGGATCAGGAAAAGCCGGCAACTTGATGTATCGCAATCCCATCTTCCTCGCGCTCGACCTCCCCCGCCTCGACGCCGCCGAAGCACTTGCCCGCAAGGTTTCCGCGCATGTCGGCGGCATCAAGCTCGGCCTCGAATTCTTCTGCGCGCACGGCCATCACGGTGTCCACGAGATCGCCAGACTGGGCTTGCCGATCTTCCTGGATTTGAAGCTGCACGACATCCCGAACACGGTGGCTGCGGCGATGCAGTCTATCCATGTGCTCGAACCCGCGATCGTCACCGTCCACGCCTCGGGCGGAAGGGCGATGATGGAAGACGCGAAGGCGGCCGCCGGGGAACATTGCAAGGTCGTGGGTGTCACGGTGCTCACCAGCCTGGACGAGGACGACCTTGCACGCGCAGGCGTAAACGGCACGCCGCATGACCAGGCTTTGCGGCTCGCCGAACTCGCGCAGGCGGCAGGGCTCGATGGTATCGTCTGCTCGGGACAGGAAGTCGCAGCCGTGCATCGCCAATGGAAGGATGGCTTCCTCGTGGTGCCGGGTCTGCGCCCGTCCGATGGCCGGAATGGCGACCAAAAGCGCACCGTCACACCACGCGACGCGCGCGATGCCGGGGCCAGCGTGCTCGTCATCGGCCGTCCGATCAGCCGGGTGGAAGACCCCGTCGCGGCAGTCCGCGCGATCGAGGAAACGCTTTAGAATTGAGAAATCCGGGCTTCGCGCTTCGCTCGACAAACCGGGACTTTACGCTAAGGGGCGATCATGCCCGCCCCCGCCATCAAGATCTGCGGCCTGACCGACGCCAGCGCGCTCGACGCCACTATCAGGGCACGCGCGGATTTTGCAGGCTTCGTCTTTTTCCCGCGCAGCCCACGGCATCTCACGCTCCCACAAGCGGCAGAGCTTTCGGCGCACGCCGCCAGGCGGATCAAGCTGGTGGGGCTGTTCGTCGATGCCGACGACCGTACGATCGGTGAGGCGATCGCCGCCGCGAAACTCGATGTGCTGCAACTTCACGGACGAGAAACGCCCGAACGCGCCGCGCAATTGCGGGAACAGTTCGGCCTGCCGGTGTGGAAGGCGCTGGCGGTGGCCTCCCGCAGCGATGTGGACCGAGCGAACCGCTATACCGGGGCGGCCGACCTGATCCTGTTCGACGCCAAGACGCCGAAGGGCGCGCTGCCTGGCGGCATGGGGCTGAGCTTCGACTGGAGCCTGATCGCCGGACGCAAGGGGCCGCTGCCCTGGGGCCTGGCGGGCGGACTGTCTCCCGACAATGTCGCGAAAGCCGTGCGGCTGACGGGCGCGCCGCTGGTCGATACCTCATCGGGCGTGGAAAGCGCCCCCGGCGTCAAGGACACCGGCAAGATCGCCGCCTTCTGCGCGGCGGCGCGCACGCCATAAAAAAAAAGGGGCGGTCCCAGCCGGACCGCCCCTTCCTTGTTTCTTGTCGAGCTGGGTAAGTTGGCCCGGTTCCGGAGTCGAGTCTGCCCTCACCTTTGCTGTGAGCAACGCTAAGTGCTATCTTCAAGCAATGACCGATCCGAAGCAATCCCAGCTCGACAAGTTCAAGGAAGCCGCTCGCCAGCTAGAGACGGACGACGACGAGCAACGCTTCAAGGAGAGGCTGGGCAAGCTGGTGAAGCATAAGCCGGTGCCGGAGAAGCCGGAGTGAGCGGTCTGCATGCCGTCAGTCTGTATGCCACCGCTGGAGAGGGCAACCCGCGCGAGGTTGGCCGAGAGTACCGAGTGTTGTTGCTACTGAAAGCCGGATCATCCGAGGACGCGCAAACGAAGGCACTCGCAGCACTCCACCGAAATGCGTGGTCGAACGGACGGCTTCTCCGGGATGACCCCGTTACAGCCGATCTAGATGATGAACCGGAAGGCTATCTCCGGGATGCCATGATCGACGCGATGGAAGGTGGCGTCGCGTTCGTGGTGTATGATCAGTAGGTTTGTAAACTATACAATCGCCATAAAAAAAGGGGCGGTCCCAGCCGGACCGCCCCTTCCTTGTTTCTTGTCGAATGCCGCTATCAGAAGCGCATGCCGAGACCGACGGTCACAGCATCCGGATCCGAGACGCCGTTGTCGACGAAGTAGTGGCGATACTCGACCTTGCCGTACAGGTTGTTGCCCAGGTTGTGCTGATAGCCGGCGCCGAGCGTCCAGCTGTCTTCGCACAGGGCGCAGGGCTTGGTCTGGTAGCTGCCTGCAGCATAGAGCTTGCCGGCTTCCGACACCTTGACGCCGGCACGACCGCCGAAGCCGAAGCTGACGCGGGTGTTGTCGGTCAGGATCTTGTCGGCCGAGATCTCGGCGCCGACGAAAGCGCTGCTGCCGAGGTCGAAGTCGT
>DASWWL010000095.1:0-13723 GCA_036400975.1 Novosphingobium sp.
AGAGTCTGCACTTCCCGCACCGTCGCCGCCATCGAGCCGATGGTCAGGAACACGGAACCGAGCAAAAGATAGGCCATCGCGAAGTAGACGACGCCAAGCGCGAAAAAGGCAGGCCAGCCCACAGCCGGCAAGGGCAGCGAATCAAAGCCCTGCCTCGCACCCCATATCAGCGCCGCACCGACTGTTCCCCACACCACGATGCCCACCAACGACACCGCCAGCATGGCGAAGAGCTTGCCAAGGAACAGCGCGTCCAGAGGGATCGCCGCCGCCAGGATCTCGATGATCTTGTTGCCCTTCTCTTCAACGAGGTTGGACAGGACCATACCCGCCAGCAGCATGGTAAGCAGAAACATCAACGTCTGCCCCGCCTGCGCCGTCACCACCCGGCCATGGCGCTGATCGGCCGAACTGGTGGCGGTGCTGGCCAGCTTCACCGCCGGTGCAACGGGCAGCGTAGGAGAAAGCGCCTGTCCCGCCACCAGTGATACGGGGCCTCGCCATTCCTCGATATCGGCGACGGTACCGGTGAGCAGCGGCGCTTCCGGACTGCCGCTGACAATCGCGGCAAGATTCCCGTGCCGCCCCGCCAGCACCTTGCGCGCGTCGAACGGGTCCCCCGGGGCGAGACGGGCGATGACGATCATATCAGGCAACGCACCGGCCATGCGTGGGGCAAGACGCCGGTGCGCCCTCAGCATCGCATCGACATCCGGCCCCCGCATCGCAAGGCCGATCTGGGGGCGTTCAGTCGCCTGCTGGACCTGCTGTCCGACACCGCCCGCCAAAGCGCCGACGATGACCGGAAACAACGGGCCCAGCAGGAAGAACACGAAGCTGCGGCTGAACAGGATCGCCCCGAAGTCGCGGCGCGCAACGACGAAAGCTGCCGCCAGCATGGAAAGCCTTCCGGTCATCGGCGCTGCTCCGCCTGCTCGCCTTCTTCCAGCGCGCGTGCCGCGGCTTTACCGGCAATCGCAACGAAGGCGTCATGCAGCCCGGCGCGCTCGATCGCCAACGAGACGATTCCCGCCTCCCCCTCTATCAGCGCGCGCAGCAACGGTTCGATGCCGCTTTCAGGCAACGCGAAATGCCACAAACGCCCTTCCTTTCGGGCGTCGGCAGGCAACGCCACCCGCCAAGAGCCATGCTCCGCGCGGGTTTCCAGCCGCACTTGCGGGGGGATGCGATCGCGCGCAACATCGACCGGCCCAGCGAAAGGAACCTTGCCGCCGGCGATGATCGCAACCTCATCGCAAAGCCGCTCGGCATGGGCGATGACGTGAGTGGAGAAGATCACTGTCGTACCGTCATGCGCGAGATCGCGGATAGTACGCTCGAGCTTGCCCTGGTTGAGCGCGTCTAGACCGGAGAACGGCTCGTCGAAGATGACGAGCCTGGGACGATGCACCAGCGTGCCGAGCAACTGCACCTGCTGCGCCATGCCTTTCGAAAGCTGACGAATCTGACGATCCGCAGCATAGCCTAGGCCATGGCGTTCCAGCAGCTCGCACCCGCGCTTGCGCCCTTCGCGCAATGGCAGGCCGCGCAGCGCACCCATGAATGCGATCGCCTCGTAGGATTTCATCGAGGGATACAGCCCGCGTTCCTCGGGCAGGTAGCCGATGGCATGGGCGACGTCGTGCGGCCGCTCATGACCAAGTACCCTGCGCAAACCCGCATCAGGATCGATGATGCCGAGCAACATGCGAAGGGTGGTCGTCTTGCCTGCGCCATTGGGCCCAAGGATGCCGTAGATCGCCCCTTCCGCCACCGACAAGTCCACGCCATCCACGGCGGTGAAGCCATCGAAGCGCTTTACCAGCCCCCGGGCCTCGATGGCGAGGCGCGAAGGGGAAACGCCAGCCGGATTGCCCGTCACGCGCCAATCTCCTAGACCGATCTTCATGGGATCGCCGCTTAACCCTGCCCTATGAATGACGGTTCCAGCAAGCATGGTTAACAACGACGCGATGAACCGGCTGCGCGCCGATCTGAACCGCGAGGCCCTGAGGCTGGGCTTCGCCGCTTGCGGCGTCGCTCCAGCAGCCGAAAATACGCAAGCTGCGGAACGGCTCGGCGGCTGGCTTGCCGCAGGCATGCATGGCGAGATGGAATGGATGGCGGCGCGCGAGCACCATCGCCGTTCGCCGCAAGGGCTGTGGGCGGAGGCGCGCAGCGTGATCGCGCTGGGGATGAGCTACGCTCCAGGACATGATCCGTTAGCTCTCGCCGACGAACCCTCGCACGCTCGGATTTCCGTCTATGCCCAGGGTTCAGACTATCACGACACGGTGAAGAAGGCGCTGAAAGCGTTGGCGCGCTGGCTGGTCGAGCAGGCGACCAGACGGGGGTTTGGCGAAATCGGCGTAAAGGTATTCGTCGATACCGCGCCGGTGATGGAAAAACCGCTGGGCATGGCGGCCGGGCTCGGCTGGCAGGGCAAGCATACCAACCTCGTCAGCCGCGATCACGGCTCCTGGCTGTTTCTCGGCGCGATCTACACGACACTGGATTTCGCGCCCGACACGGCTGGAGAGGACCGCTGCGGCTCATGCCAGGCCTGCCAGGACGCCTGCCCGACGCGAGCCTTCCCAGCACCATACCAGCTCGATGCCCGGCGCTGCATCAGCTATCTGACGATCGAACACAAAGGACCGATCCCCGAAGAGTTTCGCGCCGCGTTGGGCAATCGCATCTATGGCTGCGACGATTGCCTGGCGGTATGTCCCTGGAACAAGTTCGCCGAAACCGCCCATGCCATGCGGGCTTTCCTGCCTCGCGCGGAACTTGTCGCGCCTCGTCTGGCGGAGCTTCTGGAACTTGACGACGCAGGCTTCCGGCGGCTGTTTTCCGGATCGCCGATCAAGCGGATCGGCCGCGACCGCTTCGTGCGCAACTGCCTGATCGCGGCAGGCAACAGCGGCGATACGCAGCTGATAACCGCAGCGGACAAACTGCGCGCCGATCCTGATCCGGTTGTCGCCGAAGCCGCGCAATGGGCACTCACACGCCTACGGGCTCCAGGCTGACGGGATCAGAGCAGCTCTTTGAGCTGGATGTCCGCGTCTGCAAGCTGCGTCAGGTCCGGCGTCGCACCCGCTTCCACCAGCTTGCGCCCCTGCACGTAGTCCTTGACCATATTCACGCAGTCGAGCGCAATCACGCGGGCGTTCTTCAGATAGACGACAGAGAAGCTCCGCTGCGCCGGATCGCCGCGCACCACCGTCTTGTCGTAACCTACCGAAAGGCCTGCGGTCTGCAGGCGCAAGTCATACTGGTTCGACCAGAACCAGGGGAAGGCGCGATAGGGTTTGGGCTCGCCGGCTATGGCCTTGGCCACGCAAGTAGCCATGTCGTTGGCGTTTTGTACCGATTCGACGCGCATCACTATGCCACCGGCAAAGTCGCAGGTGAAAGCGGCGCAGTCGCCGATCGCATAGACATCCGGAAGCGAAGTGCGGCAGTATTCATCGACATCGACGCCATTACCGCCAGCCGCGCCTGCGGCGATCAGCGCGCCGACAGCGGGCACGATGCCGATGCCGACGATCACCGCCTCGGCGGGTAGCACGCTGCCATCGGCCAGCTTCACGCCAGTGACCTTGCCATCCGCGCCTTCGAGGCAATCCACGATGACTTCGGTACGCAGATCAACCCCATGCGCCCGATGCTCGGCCTCATAGAAAGCTGACAGCTCAGGTCCCGCCACACGGGCGAGGACGCGAGGCAGCGCTTCCAGCAATGTCACCTTGCAGCCCAGCTTGGTCAACACCGCCGCCGCCTCGAGCCCGATGTAGCCGCCCCCGATCACGACGACGTTGCGGGTACCGGCATCGATCTCGGCCATCAGCCGATCGCAATCCTCGCGCGTGCGCACCGCATGCACGCCGGCCAAATCCCCGCCCACGCAAGCTAGACGCCGGGGATCGCCGCCGGTCGCCCAGACGAGCGAGCCATAACCCATTGTCGAACCGTCCGAGAGCGTTACCTGCTTGCCCTTCGGATCGACTGCCGTCACCTCGGTCTTCAGCACGAGGCGGACGTCTTTTTCCTCCCAGAACTGCGGGGGGCGGATGTAGAGGCGGTCGAAGGTCTTCTCGCGCGCGAAATATTCCTTCGACAAGGGCGGACGCTCATAGGGCGGCTCGGGTTCACGCCCTATCATGGCGATGCTGCCGGTGAATCCATTCTGGCGCAGCGCGATGGCGCATTGCGCCCCGCCATGTCCCGCACCCACGATGATGACGTCTGCCTTGTCCATGCCGCCCGATTGGCGAAAATCCGGCGCGCGTCAATGCTTCACACGCTATCTTGCAAGCAGGTTGCGGGCCTGGCTGGCAAGTTGCGCGAGCATCGATGGCGATACGGCGATGGCGGCATGCGCGCGCGCAATCATGGCGCGGAACTGGCGCACTCCTACCTCATGCATTTCCGCCCACCGCGCCACCGTATCGAGCGGATCGTCAGAAGCGGTCACATGACGGGCAAGAAAATCGAGCCGCATGCGCTGGAAATCCCGCGCGAGGCCCGCGACGAGGAGACGGTCCCATGTGTCGGAGGGATTCATCCGCGCCGCCGTTCCTTGCGCCCAATCAAGCCCCAGCCGCGCACCGATATCGACGAAGGCGGCGGCGAGCGGCCGCGCCGGCACTGCTCCGCTCCGCGCCAGCGCGGCAAGGCCCACCACGCCATCGAGATCGAACAGATCCGCGACTCGCTTCGCTTCGGCATGCGGCGCCCCGATGCTGTCGAGCTCGGCGCGCAAGCGCTGCGACTGCGCCCGCGATTCGGAGCCCAACAGCTTTTCCGCAACGCGCGCGATCTGGGAAACACCACCCTCCAGCTCAACGACCAGCCGCGAAGGCCGTATCTCGCCCGCACCGACGCGCAGCAGATCAGCCATTTGCAGACGCAGGGCGGCCGCCGCGCGATCGAACAACAGGATGCGCGCGGGCTCGGGCATTGTCGCTTCCTCGATCGCCGCCCATGCGTCATGCAGGCCAAACAGGCGTTCGGCGACAGCGAAGCTCGCGGCGACCTGCGCAAGCGTCACGCCTTCTTCCTCGATCAGTTCGAATGGATGGATCAGACCAAGCCGGTTGACGATGCGGTTTGCCAGCCGCGTCGCGATGATCTCTCTGCGCAAGCGATGCGTACGGATGTCCGCGCCCAGCTTGCGGCGCATCTTCGCGGGAAAGGCCGCGAACAGGTCATCCTCAAGTCCGGGATCGTCGGGAAGCAGCGAATCCTCGATCGCATCCTGGAGCGCCAGCTTGGCGCTGGAGAGCAAAACCGCCAGTTCCGGCCGCGTAAGCCCATAACCGTCCGCAGCGCGGCGCCCGAACGTATCGTTGTCGGCAAGGCCTTCGGTCTTGCGATCAAGCTCGCCGCGTTCCTCCAGCATCTCGATCAGGCGTATGTATGATGGCGTCGTTGCTACCCCGCCCGCCTCGGCTATCGACAGGCCGAGCGCCTGCAGGCGGTTGTCCTCCAGCACCAGCCCGGCCACTTCGTCAGTCATGTCGGCAAGCAGCGCAACGCGCGCCTTTTCGCTCAACCGTCGAGCGCGCTTGGCCGAAGCCATGGCGATCTTGATGTTCACTTCCTTGTCGGAACAATCGACCCCGGCCGAATTGTCGATGAAATCGGTGTTGATCCGGCCGCCGGCCAGTGCAAACTCGATACGCCCAGCCTGCGTGCAACCGAGGTTGGCGCCCTCACCGATCACGGCGGCACGCACTTCGCGCCCATCCACACGCAGGCCATCGTTGGCGGGATCGCCCACCTGAATGTCATTCTCCGCCGTCGCCTTCACATAAGTCCCGATGCCGCCGAACCATAGCAGGTCCACCGGGCTGCGCAGGATCGCGGAGATCAGGCTTTCAGGATCGAGCGCCTCGGCATCGATTCCCAGCATCACCCGCGCCGCCGCGCTCAGCGGGATTTCCTTGGCGCTGCGCGGCCAGACACCGCCACCCCTGGAGATCAGCGCCTTGTCGTAATCATCCCAGCTCGATCGCGACAGTTCAAACAGGCGCTTGCGCTCGCGCCAGCTTTTCGCCGGGTCAGGATCGGGATCGATGAAGATGTGACGATGGTCGAACGCGGCGACCAGCTTCACCGCCTGCGAGAGCAGCATGCCGTTGCCGAAGACATCGCCCGACATGTCGCCGCAACCGGCGACGCGCACGCTCTCGCTCTGCACGTCCACCCCGCGTTCAAGGAAATGTCGCCGCACCGAAAGCCAGGCGCCGCGCGCGGTGATACCCATCGCCTTGTGGTCATACCCTTTCGAACCTCCGCTGGCGAAAGCGTCGTCCAGCCAGAAGTCGCGTTCCTCGGCGATGGCATTGGCGGTGTCAGAAAAACTGGCCGTGCCCTTGTCGGCAGCGACGACGAAATAAGGATCATCGCCGTCGCGGATCATCATGTGGCGTGGATGCGCAACCTTGCCCGCGACGATATTGTCCGTGAGCGACAGCAGCGCACGAATGAAGACCTGATAGGCACTGCGCCCTTCGGCCAGCCATCCGTCGCGATCCCGTGCGGGATCGGGCAGATGCTTCGGATAGAATCCGCCCTTCGCGCCCGTCGGTACGATAACGGCGTTCTTCACGCGCTGCGCTTTCATCAGCCCGAGAATCTCGGTGCGGAAATCGTCGCGCCGGTCGGACCAGCGAATGCCGCCCCGCGCTACCGGACCAGAGCGCAGATGGATGCCCTCCACCCGCCGCGCATAGACGAAGATTTCTCGCCACGGCACCGGACGGGGCAGGCCCGGAATCGCCGCCGAATCGAACTTGAAGGCCAAAGCTTCCATCCCGGCGGGAAGGAATGCGTTGGTCCGCAGTATCGCGCCGACGACGGCGTGATACTGGCGCAGCAGGCGATCGTCATTGATCGCCGCGACATCGGCAAGGCCTTCGCGAATCTGGGCCTCTGCCCTTGCTTCCGCCCGGTCACGACTGCCGGTGAAGGCGGGATCATGACGCGCGACGAACAAGGCCACCAGCCCATCGGCGACGCGCGGAGCCGCCTGTAGCGCATCGACCACAGTCGATATGCCAAAGCTCAGTGTCGATTGGCGCAGATAGCGATACCAGGCGCGCAACCAGTTCGCCTCGTGCGCGGTGAGGTCCGCAGCAGTGATCAGGCGGTTGAAGGCATCGTTTTCCGCTTCGCCGTTAAGCACGCCGGCAATGGCCTTTTCCACTTCCTCCGCACGATCCATCAGTACCTCTGCGGTCACGCCGCTCGGCAGGTCGAGCTGGAAATCGTGGATCGCGCCCAGTTCCCCGCCGTCGAGCAGTGTCGGCATTTCCCCGGCGACGCGGAAACCGAAGTTTTCCAGCATGGGCACCGCATCCGAAAGCTCCAGCGATCCACGCCTCTGGTAGAGCTTCAGGTGCAATTGTCCCTCGCGGCAATGCCGTGGACAATGGAAACGCGCGTCGCGCCGTGGCAATGCGCTTTCGCCATCGGCGGAGATATGGCGCAAGCGGCGAATGTCGGCGGCGGCCTCGGCGGCGCCATAGGCGCCGCGATACGAGAGCGGGAACGCCTCGGCGAAGCGGGCGGCGATAGCGGCGGCGCGGGTCGGCGTCTCATCGGCCGCCAATTCCGCCTCAACGGCCTGCGTCCAGCCGCGCACCAGCGCCTTGAGCCGGGCGTCGAGCGCTTCCTCATCGGGAACCCGATGCCGATCGCGAATGTCGAGGACGAAGCGGATCAGCGCTAGGCTGTTGCCCTCCACCTCAAGGCTCCAATCGATCACCGGAGCGTCGGCCGCCTCTTCCAGCATCGTCTGAACCTGCAGGCGGATATTAGCCGAAATCGTATCGCGCGGCAGCCAGGCAAAAGCGATGATATGGCGCTCAAGCGGCGACGGCACCAACAGCAGGCGCGGACGAGGGCGGTCGACGAGGCTCATCATGGTGAGGGCGACGCGTTCCAGGCTGGCGTCGTCGAAGGCAATCAGCAGATCGTGCGGCAGCGCGGTGAAGGCATGGACCAGCGCCTTGCCCGCGTGGCCCTGCGGATCGAAACCCAGCCGATCCAACAATGATGCCATGCGGGCGCGCAGGCCTGGAATCTCGGCCGGCGCCTCGGCCAGTGCGGCGCTCGTCCAGATACCGGCATGGACCGCGATCGCGGCGACACGGTCCTTCTCGAACTGCGGCACAAGCACGAGGTCCAGCGGAACACGGCGATGCACTCTACTCGGCGCATCGGTCTTGACGATCAGGAGCGGCGGACCCGCCTTTCGCTCGAACCAGTCCTTCGCGCGTTCGAAACTCGTCGCCGAAAGCAGCATGTCCGCGCTCTCGCGGCAGATGCCGAGCGGCTGTTCCTGCCTGGTTCCACGTCGCACGAGATGGCCAAGCTGGGTGAGCATGCCACCCTCGAACCAGCGCAGCAATGCCGCGCATTCGCCCGCATCCAGCGCGGCAAGCCGATCGGCGTCGGCGCGCATGGCGGCGCGCATCTGCGGCCAGTCGGCCACGGCGGCGCGCACATCGGCCAGCACTTTCGCCAGTTCCGCGCGCAGACGCACGCGCATTCGCGCATCGGCCCGCGGCGCTTCGATATAGACGATCGATTCCCGCGCGCCCGCACAATCGCTGGCCGCGATACCGGTCAGCACGCCCTTGCCGTCCCGCTCCACCATACAGATCGGATGCAAAAGGCGATCGATGGGAAGCCCCTGCGCATCGATAGCGGCGGAAATAGAATCGACGAGGAAGGGCATGTCATCATTGACCACGGCGATCCGCGTCAGCCGTCGGCCGTCCGGGCCACCGGCTGTTTCCACCGCAATGGCCGGAGTCTCCCGCGCCCGGATCGCGGCCGTCTTGCGCACGAAGCGAGCCGCTTCGGCGAGATCGGCCTTCGAAAGTCCTTCTTCACCGGCCAGCAGCGATGCGGCCAGCCGCTCCGCGATAGCATCCTGCAGACGTTTTCCGGCTCCGGCTGATGACAACGCTACTCTCCCCTGTTTCCGTCTAACGTACCGGCTCCGCCATCGATTGCGGGCCAAGCTGGGCGATATAGCCTTTCGCCGTCGCGGCCGCCGCACTGGAGGGCGCGGCGGCGATCACCGACTCCCAGCTCTTGCGCGCCGCCGCATCCCGCCCCGAAAGCACCGCGATGAGGCCGGCTTCAAGGCCGATCTCGGGATCGACGGGCAGCAGTTCCGCCGCGCGCTGAATTTCCTGCTGCGCCTCGCCAAGCCGGCCCATGCGGCGCGAGAGCGTAGCCGAGAGCAACCAGATGTAAGGATCGTCAGACCGCGCGACGCGCGCCTCGGCCAAGGGCGCAACCGCTTCCGCCTCGCGTTTCAGGGCGACCAGTGCCCGCGCGCGGAACACGGCGATCCCGGCAAGTATCGTCTTCTCGTCGCCCGCATCGGCCTTGGCGGCATCAAGCGCTGCAAGCGCCCCCGAGGCATCGCCGGCATTGAGTGAAGCCTCTCCCGCCATCGCCCCCAGCCGCGCGCGCACTATCGAGGTGTCGGCGGCGGCGCGCGCGGTACGGAACGCGTCTGCGGCTTCGTCCCAGCGATCCAACTCGCTAAGCGCGACACCCAGGCATTCGCCGGCTCTGGCCTTGTCCTTGCCGCTGGCGGCCACGACCCACTCACCCGCGGCATCGGCCGCATCGATGGGGTTATCGGCCTGCGGACACCCCTCGGCGGGAACCGGCGGCGGCGTTCCGGCTTTCGACCGTACAGGCAACGCTTCCTGATGCGGCAGCGGCGGCGCGGCGCCAGGGGACACCTGCGGCCCGAGTTGCGCTGCAAGCAAGGCGAGGAGCAGCGGCATCATGATCTCCTTCAGTCCGCCCCACCCGGCAACTCGCCAATGCCCCGCAGGAGGAGCGCGATATCGTCGTCACGCGACAGGCGATGATCGCCATCCTTGATCAGCGTGACCTGCACATCGTCTGAACGCAGTCGCTCGGCCAGGCACAGCGAGATCGTCCAGGGCACATCCGGATCCTGTTGGCCATGCAGGAGCCGCACCGGGCAATCGAGCGCGATCTCTCCATCAAGCAGCCGGTTCGCCTCGCCATCGGTCCAGAAGCGGGGATATGTCGGCGTCGGTTCCGGACCATAGGGATTGTCCGCCAGCAACACCTCGCCCGCGCGCAAGCGCGTCTTGTCCTCGTCAGAGGTTCCCCAGTCGGTAAAGTCGGGCGCGGGCGCAATTCCCAGCAGCGCGGCCACCCGCGCCGGCCCCATGGCAAGGGCGACGAGCAGCATCAGCCAGCCGCCCATCGAGGAACCGATCAGCACCACGCGCCCCAGTCCGAGCGCTCCAGCCAGCGCGATCACCTCACCGCGCCAGCGCGAGAGCGTGCCGTCGGCGAAGTCGCCATCGCTGAGACCGCAGCCCGAATAATCGAGCAGCAGACAGGCCCGACCCTGTTCGCGGGCCCAGTCGTACACGGCGCAAGCCTTGCCGCCGGCCATGTCGGATTTGTAGCCGGGCAGGAATACGAGCGCCGGACCGGCTCCGGGATTGAAACGGTAGGCGATGCGCCGCCCATCGGGCAGTGCGTGATACTGGACGTCGCTCATCGCCCGGCACTGTGGAACTGCCGGGCGGCAAGGGCAAGGTGAGGAATTGCGCGAGCCCGATTGAGTGGACAGGCATAGCATGCTAGCCGCGTCCACTCATGAAGATCGCTGCCAACCTTGCGCTGTCGACTACCGCCACCCCGGGCAACCGGGGGCTGCAGGCCACGCGCGGCTGACGCGCTGGGGCTGCCGCCGTCCGGGGTTCGGACGACCGGCGTCTCCTTACGAACTTCCCCGCCAAGACGCCCCCCTTCCGGTAGCCGCGGCTTTCTGCCAAAGCGCGAGCCAGATTTTACGAGAGCGATCATGTCCGAACTTCTGAAGATCAGCCTGCCCGACGGTTCCGTGCGCGAAATGCCGCAAGGCTCGACGCCCGCGGATGTCGCGGCGGCAATCGGGCCGGGCCTTGCCAAAGCGGCGATCGCCGCGCGGATCAATGGGGAACTGGTCGACATCAGCCGCCCGTTCACGCAAGATGCCAGTCTTGCGCTCATCACCGCGCGGGATGAAGCCGACGCACTGGAACTCGCCCGTCACGACTATGCGCATGTACTGGCGGAAGCGGTGCAGGCGCTGTTCCCCGGCACGCAGATCACGTTCGGCCCAGCCACCGACGACGGCTTCTATTACGATTTCGCGCCGAAGGACCGCCCTTTCACCGATGAAGACCTTCCGGCGATCGAAGCGAAAATGCGCGAGATCATCGCGGCCGACAAAGCCCTGACGCGCGAGGTCGTCGACCGCGACGACCTGATCGCCAAGTGGCAGGCAGCGGGCGAGACCTTCAAGGCCGAATGGGCGGCCGAGCTGCCGCAAGGCGAGGAACTGACGGTCTATCATTCGGGTTCGGACTGGTACGACATGTGCCGGGGGCCGCACCTTGCCTCGACCGGCAAGCTCGATCCGGCCGCCTTCAAGCTGACCCGCGTCTCGGGCGCATACTGGCGCGGTGACCAGAAAAACGCAATGCTTTCGCGCATCTACGGCACGGGCTGGCTGAACAGGAAGCAGCTCGATGCGCATCTTCACCGACTGGAGGAAGCCGCCAAGCGCGACCACCGCAAACTGGGGCAGGAGATGGACCTGTTCCACCTGCAGCAGGAAGCGCACGGCAGCGTGTTCTGGCACCCCAAGGGCTACATGGTCTGGCGCGAGCTGGAAGCCTACATGCGCCGTGCGATCGATGGCGCCGGCTATCGCGAGGTCAAGACGCCGCAGGTGATGGATGCGCGCCAGTGGGAGCAGTCCGGACACTGGGGCAAATACCGCGAGAACATGTTCGTCATCCCCGACGAGGCGCCCAACACCGAGGATGAAGGCCCGGTGATCTCCGGCGAGGCCGACTGGATGGCGCTGAAGCCGATGAACTGCCCGGCGCATATCCTGATCTTCAAGCAGGGCATCAAGTCTTACCGCGATCTTCCGCTGCGGCTCTATGAGAACGGCTGCTGCCACCGCAACGAGCCGCACGGCGCGCTGCACGGGCTGATGCGCGTGCGCCAGTTCACCCAGGACGACGCGCACATCTTTTGTCGCGAGGATCAAATCGTCGAGGAAGTGCGCGCGTTCTGCGCGCTGGCCGACCGCGTCTACAAGGACTTCGGCTTCACTTATTCGATCAAGCTGGCGCTGCGCCCCGAAAAGCGTTTCGGCACCGAGGAAATGTGGGACCAGGCAGAAACCGAGCTGCGCGCCGCCGTTGCCGCCGCCGGCCTCGACACGCCGGAATATGGCTGGGAGGAACTGCCCGGCGAAGGCGCGTTCTATGCGCCCAAGCTGGAATGGCACCTGACCGACGCAATCGGCCGCACCTGGCAGGTCGGCACGATCCAGTCGGACCGCGTGCTGCCCGAACGACTCGATGCCGGCTACGTTGCCGAGGATGGCGACAAGCACCGTCCGGTCATGCTCCATCGCGCCATCTTCGGCTCCTACGAGCGCTTCATCGGCATCCTGATCGAGCATTTCGCCGGCAAGCTGCCGGTCTGGCTCGCGCCCGTGCAAGCGGTGGTGGCGACGATCGTCTCCGACGCCGACGGCTATGCGCGCGATGTCGAGGCGCAGTTGAAGGCGGCGGGCATTCGTGTCGAGACCGATCTACGCAACGAGAAGATCAACTACAAGGTCCGCGAGCACAGTCTCGCCAAGGTTCCGCACCTGCTGGTCGTCGGCAAGCGCGAGGCCGAGGAAGGTACCGTCGCCATTCGCACGCTAGGCGAGGAGCGGCAGCGCTTCGTGCCGCTGGCCGAAGCGATCGCCATGCTGAGGAGCGAGGCGGCTCCGCCCGACTTGCGGTGAACGTCCGGAAGGGCACTCCGGCCGATACCGACCGCGCACTGGAGATCTGGCGCACGGCGGTGGATGAGACCCACGGCTTCCTCAGCCCCGAAGACAGGGTGGAAATCGACGCTTTCGTCGTGACCTTCCTGTCGCAGGCAGAGCTGTGGATGGTCGATGATCCTGACGGCAGCGCAGTCGGCTTCCTGGTCATGGATGGACACATGATCGATGCCTTGTTCGTCGATCCCGCAGTGCACGGGCAGGGCTACGGCAGCGCGCTTCTCGCCCACGCGCTGGTGCTTTCGCCTGAAGCTACGGTCGACGCCAGCGAACAGGCGACCAACGCCCTGCCATTCTACGAGGCACGCGGCTTCGTCCGAACCGGCCGGTCGGAAACCGATCCCATGGGGCGGCCCTATCCGCTGATCCACCTGAAGTACGCCGGCTGATTCCCCGCATTTCCGCGAGCATCAACATCCGGGAACCTATCGCTTCGCCCGGAAGAACCCGCGCAACATCTCCGCCGCCTCGCTTTCCCCCATGCCCGAATAGACCTCGGGCCGGTGCAGGCACTGCGCTTGCTCGAACACGCGCGCACCGTGTTCGACCGCTCCGCCCTTGGGATCGGTCGCGGCATAATAAAGGCGGGCGATTCGCGCATGTGCGATGGCGCCCGCGCACATCGCGCAGGGTTCCAACGTGACCCACAGCTCGCAACCATCGAGCCTTTCGTTGCCCAGCGCCTGCGCGGCCGCCCGAATCGCGAGCAGCTCGGCATGAGCAGTGGGATCGTGCAGCGTGCGCGGCGCATTGTGCGCGGCCGCGATCACGACCCCGTCCCGCGTGACCACCGCGCCGATC
>DASWWL010000096.1:0-12215 GCA_036400975.1 Novosphingobium sp.
ACCCGGTCGGCGGTGTCGCTCATCAAAATGCCCCTTCTCAATCGGAGGATGGAATTTTCGCCAGCCGCCCTAATGCCCGGCGACGGTGCTGGCAAGTCTTGCCGGTTTCAGTCCAGCATACGTTCAGCTCTTCGCCGGCTCGACGATCCGGATATGGAGTTCGCGCAACTGCTTCATGGTTACCGCGGAAGGCGCGCTCATCATCAAGTCCTCGGCCTTCTGGTTCATCGGGAAGACCACGACCTCGCGAATGTTCGGCTCATCGGCAAGCAGCATGACGATGCGGTCCACGCCTGGAGCCGAGCCGCCATGGGGAGGGGCGCCGAACTTGAACGCATTGATCATGCCCGCAAAGTTGGTGTCGACATCCTCACGACTGTAGCCGGCGATCTCGAAGGCCTTATACATGATATCGGGGCGGTGGTTCCGGATCGCACCGGAGGAAAGCTCCACGCCATTGCAAACGATATCGTACTGCCACGCCTTGATTTCCAGCGGATCCATCGTTTCCAGCGCCTCAAGCTCACCCTGCGGCATCGAAAATGGGTTGTGGCTGAAATCGACCTTCTTCGCGTCCTCGTCATATTCGAACATCGGGAAATCGACGATCCAGCAAAACTTGAATACATCCTGCTCGATCAGGCCAAGCTGTTCGGCGACGCGCGTGCGGGCCGCGCCGGCAAGCTTTGCTGCATGCAGCTCCTTCCCCGCGGCAAAGAACAATCCATCGTCAGGGCCAAGGCCAAGGCTGTCATATAACGCGCCCATCCTGTCCTCGCCGTGATTCTTGGCGATCGGGCCTCCGAACATGCCGCCCTTGCGGGTCACATAACCAAGGCCAGCATGGCCTTCCGAACGCGCCCAGTCGTTCATGTCGTCAAAGAACTTGCGGCTCTTGTCTGCGGTGGCGGGCGCCGGAATCGCACGAACTTTGCCACCCGAACCGACGATCTTCTCGAACAGGCCGAAACCTGATTCGCGAAATTCGTCGGTTACATCGCGGATCACCAGCGGATTGCGGAGGTCGGGCTTGTCCGACCCGTATTTCAGCATCGCTTCCGCATAGGGTATGCGCGGAAAAGTTCCGGCGGGAGTAACGCTTCGGCCATTCGAGAACTCTTCGAACACACCTGCCAGAACCGGTTCGATCGCATTGAACACATCATCCTGCGTGACGAAGCTCATCTCGAAGTCGAGCTGGTAGAATTCGCCCGGCGAACGGTCAGCGCGCGCATCCTCATCACGGAAGCAGGGCGCGATCTGGAAATAGCGATCGAAACCGGCAACCATCAGCAGCTGCTTGAACATCTGAGGCGCCTGCGGGAGTGCGTAGAACTTACCCGGATGGACTCGGCTCGGCACCAGATAGTCGCGCGCGCCCTCGGGCGACGATGCAGTCAGGATCGGCGTCTGGAACTCAGTAAAACCCTGCTCGACCATGCGATTTCGCAAGCTCGAGATCACCCGGCTGCGCAACATCATGTTGGCGTGCACCTTGTCACGGCGCAAATCAAGGAAACGGTATTTGAGACGGATATCCTCAGGATATTCCTGCTCGCCCGCTACTGGCATCGGCAATTCGTCGGCGCGCGACTGAACCACGACAGCGCGTGCGAAAACCTCGATCTCGCCCGTAGCGAGATTGGGATTCATCGTGCCATCAGCGCGCTTCTTCACCTCGCCATCGATGGTGACGACGCTCTCAACGCGCAGCGATTCGAGCACGGGCAGCGCCGGGCTGTCGCTGTCGGCAACGATCTGCGTCACGCCATAGTGGTCGCGCAGGTCAACGAAGAGAACACCGCCGTGATCGCGCTTGCGGTGCACCCAGCCCGAAAGCCGGACTTCCTGGCCGACATCGCCCGCAGTAAGCGCGGCGCAGTTGTGTGAACGATAGGGATGCATCGAAACTCTTTCCAATCGTCGGCCAATCAGGCAGGGGGAACCCGGCGGCTAACAGGCGATGGCCGTCTTTTTGTCAAGCCGAGGGTCCGCACGGGTCCATTCAGAACAAAGATCACAATGAAGATACATCCTCTCATCACGACAACCGAAGCGCTTTCAGATCTGTGCAAGCGCCTCGCCAAGGCGAATTTCGTCACCGTCGATACCGAATTCATGCGCGAGAACACCTACTGGCCGGAACTGTGCCTGGTGCAGATCGCGGACACCGAGGAGGCTGCCGCGATCGATCCGATGGCGCCCGGCATTGATCTCTCTCCGCTTCTGGACCTGCTGACCGATAACGAAGAGGTTCTCAAGGTCTTCCATGCCGGCGGGCAGGACGTGGAAATCATCTATAACCTGACGGGCCGCACCCCGCACCCGATCTTCGACACGCAGATTGCGATGATGGCCATCAGTCAGTCGGAGCAGATCGGCTATTCGAATCTTGTCGAAAGCTGGCTGGGCATCCCTGTAGACAAGGGCGCGCGCTTCACCGACTGGTCGCGCCGACCGCTGACCGAACGCCAGATCGACTATGCGATCGGCGATGTCACGCATCTGGCGAAGATATTCCCGAAGATGTTGAGCCGGCTGCGCAAGACCGGGCGCGGAGAATGGCTTGACCAGGAAATGGAAAAGCTCGCGGATCCGGATAATTATCGTAACGATCCATCCAAGGCCTGGCAGCGCATCAAGGCCGCCGGCCGCAATCCGGCAATGCTCGGCCGTCTCAAGGCACTCGCGGCGTGGCGCGAAAACGAAGCTCAAGACAAGAATATTCCCCGGGGCCGTATCGCCCGCGACGAAACGCTGGCAGATATCGCCAACCACCCGCCCAAGACGCAAGCCGACCTCGGCAAGGTGCGCGGACTCTCGGCGGGCTGGAAGGACAACGAGATCGGTCGCCGCATGATGGCGACACTAGCCGAGGCGATACCGCTCACCGACGACGAGTTGCCACCCCGTGCTCCGCGCGGCGCTCCGCTCGGCAAGGAAGGCTCGCTGGTTGCCGATCTGCTCAAGCTGCTGCTCAAGATCCGAAGCCGCGAGATCGATGTCGCCTCACGCCTCCTCGCGCGCACCGATGATCTTGAGCTTCTGGCGGCAGGCGTGCGCAAGAACTTGTCGATCCTCGAAGGCTGGAGGTTCGATCAATTCGGACATGACGCTCTGGACCTCGTCGAGGGCAAACTGGCCTTCGGCGTCGTGAACGGGAAACTCAAGATGACGCGCGTGGAAGACGCACACCCCGTCGCGGATGCGGCGGAGTAACCGATCTGACCGTCTATCACCCCACTTTGAAACAATTGCAGTATCTCGTGGCGCTGCACGAACACGGGCATTTCGGCCGTGCCGCGGATGCCTGCTTCGTCTCGCAATCGACTCTGTCGGCGGGCTTGCGCGATCTGGAAGCGCTCCTGGGTGTAGTGCTGGTCGAACGAACCAAGCGCGCTGTCCGCTTCACCCCGCTGGGCAATGCCGTTGTCGCCAAGGCCCACCGCATCCTGCGCGAGGCGGAGGAACTGTCGGACCTGGTCCAATCGAGCGGCCAGCCGCTTTCAGGCGAAGTGCGGATGAGCGTTATCCCCACGATTGCGCCCTTCCTTCTTCCCCGCATGCTTCCACGCCTTCGCAGGGAACGCCCGAACCTTCGCCTGTTCCTGCGGGAAGAGCCAAGCGCGGCAGCGATCGAATCGCTGCATCATGGCCGCGCGGACTGCGTATTGCTGGCCCTCCCCTATGCCACCGGTGAAGTGGAGAAGGAAACCATCGAGCTAGACGCCTTCTTCGTTGCTTTCCCACAGGATGACCCCCGCGATCCGCCGGAAGAAGTACCGCCTTCCGCCATCGATGCGAATCGGCTTTTGCTGCTTGAAGATGGCCACTGCCTGAAGGATCAGGCCCTGGCCGCCTGCAACCGCCCAGAATTGCGGGCCAGCGCCACGATGATCGGCACCAGCCTCCACACGCTCGTCCAGATGGTGGATAACGGGCTGGGTCTTACCATGCTGCCGGAAATGGCCCTCGACGCCGGAATTCTCAACGGCACCAACGTTGTCGCACGACCACTCAAGGCGCCTAACGCCAACCGCGAGATCGCTCTGGTCTGGCGCAAGAACTCCCCCCGAGGTGAGGAATTCAGGATGCTGGCGGAAGAGTTGCGCACCGGATAGGTCGCACATCTCAATCCATGTGCTTGAGACCGACGCGCAGATAATCCCATCCCGTCACGAGCGTCAGAACCGCCGCACCCCATAGCGAAAGCAGACCTACCTGCTGCGGCAGTGGCCACCATGGCGTCGCACCTGCAAGAACCAGTGACCCCAACGAAACGAGCTGAAGCGTCGTCTTCCACTTGGCGAGTTGAGACACCGGGACAGACACGCGAATGCCGGCAAGGAATTCCCGGAGACCCGACACGGCGATTTCGCGCAACAGGATTATCAAGGCCGCGATCACATGCCAGCCCGAGATATGACCGGTAGCCGTAAGGATCAGGATTACAGCCGCGACCATGATCTTGTCGGCGATCGGATCCAGAAAGATGCCAAGCCGGGATACCGCTCCCTGCGCGCGGGCGAGATAACCATCGAAATAGTCGGTGACGCCCATCAGGCAATATACGGCGAATCCCACCGCATAGCCGATTTCCCATTTCGGCCACCACAGCAGCGCTACCAGGAGCGGGACGGCGAAGATGCGCGAAAGCGTCAGGAGATTGGGCAAGGTCAACATCTCGCAACCAGATAGCCGGTAACGGTTCTGTACAAAAGCCCGACTAGGGACTTGCCGCGAGACTCGCACACGCTAGGGTCCCCGCCAAGAGAGGTTGCCGATCACACGCTTATGACCACATCGACGCATCTGGTGAAGACGCGCCGCTTCCTGCCGTTGTTCGTGACGCAGTTGCTAGGCGCTTTCAACGACAATCTCTTCAAGAACGCAATGGTGCTGTACGTCGTTTACAGCGTCTATAATTCGGAAGAAGCAGAGGCCAAATTCAGCGCGATCGCATCGGCGCTGTTCGTGATCCCTTTTTTCGTGCTTTCCGCGATTTCCGGACAACTCGCCGACATGCGCGACAAGGCCCGGATCATTCGTGTCGTGAAATTCTGCGAGATAGTGATCATGCTCGTGGGAGGCGCCGGCCTAGTGCTTGCATGGAAAGGAATCGCAACGACTGAGGTCGCGATCCCACTGATGCTCCTCGCACTTTTCGCCATGGGTGTGCATTCCACATTCTTCGGCCCCATTAAGTACGCGATCCTGCCTCAACATCTGAAGCAGGGCGAAGTGCTTGCCGGCACAGGGCTGGTTGAAGCCGGAACATATATCGCGATTCTCGCCGGCACGATAATCGCCGGCTGGATAGATGTGGAATGGGCGGCGCTCCTGGTCGTACTGCTGGCGGTGCTGGGCTATCTTTCTGGCCGGCAGGTTCCACCTGCCCCTCCCCTGATTCCACCCGAGCCACTCGACTTTCACTTCGTTCGAGCCTCAATCGCGCTTGTGCGCCACACCATGCACGATCGCCGTGTCTATCTGGCGATCATGGCGATCAGCTTTTTCTGGGCGATCGGTTCGGTACTGTTCATCCAGTTTCCGCCGCTGGCCAAGAACGTCCTCGACGCCAGCAAGGAAGTGGCAAGCCTGTTCCTCGTGATCTTCTCGGTAGGTGTCGCCATCGGCTCCGTATCGATCAACGCCATGCTGAAAGGCACTGTATCCGCGCGATATTCGCCCGGATCCGTACTAGCAATGGCTGTCTTCGTCGGGTTGTTCCACCTCGTTTGCCGCACCTGGGGGGAGCATCCCGGCGGCGAATTGCTGGGCATCGCGGATTTCATTGCGAAACCGCTCGCGATTCCACTGCTGCTGACATTGCTGGGAATCGCGATCGCGGGAGGAATGTTCGTGGTTCCCCTCTACGCCTTCCTGACGACATTCGTCGACAAATCGCAGACCGCGCGGACGATTGCCGCAAACAACATCGTCAATTCCGGCGCCATGGTCATCGGATCACTCCTCGCTGTGGCGCTGAGTGCGCTGGGTATGCCGATCATCGACCAGCTACTGCTGGTAGCGGTGCTTTGTCTTGTTTCCGCCTGGCTTGGCCGACTACTTTATCTTGCGGAAGTGGCGGTAGCCAGCGAACAACCAATCAGTAAATAAACGCCGTGACCGCGAGGAAGCAGGCGCAATAAGCCATCAGGAACTCACGAACCTCCTGCATGGAAAAGCGCCAGAACGGCCGTTCGCCACCGACCTGTTCCTGACCATGTCGGATATGCGGCGGCAACCTCTTCAGAAAAGGATGTCGAGCACCTTCATCCACCAGAACAAGGCTACGTCGGGAGATGGGTCGGCACGTTGTCATGCTGACCTGTTAGGTTTTGATTTACTATCGCACCAGAGGTCAGGCGAGACTTGTTGTGGACCTTCCCGCTCTGGGACAAGTCTGCAGGCACGCTGACCCAATCAACAATTCACGCTCCTTGCCGGGACATGGCCAGAACATGCTCCCACTCTTCCGGACGCACCTCGGCTACGGACAATCGCGAAAGACGCACAAGCTCCATTTCGGTCAATGCCGGATCGGCCTTGATTTGCTTGAGCGTAACCGGGCGTTCCAGCTTTCGGACCGGCTGCACCTTTACGGCCGCCCATTTGCCCTCGGGATCCGTGGGATCGAGCAGACCCGAGTGGCTGATCCTGGCTATGCCGACGATCTCGAGGCCAATGTTTGAATGGTAGAAGAACGCTTCATCGCCTTCCGTCATAGCACGCAGATTGTTCGCCGCACGATGATTGCGGACTCCGTCCCACGTCCCTTCTCCTTCCCGGACAAGATCGTCCCAGCTGTAGGCATCGGGCTCCGATTTCATGAGCCAATAGCGCTTCGGCTGGTCGTTTTTCATCATGCTTCCGGTTCCCATTGGCGTTACAGCCAGCGCCATAACTCCAGTTCAGGAACACTTCCACATGGACCGCGCAGGAATCCCCGTCCTGAGCCTCGCCGACGAGCCCGAACGTTTCTCGAAGGCCATCGGCGACAGTATGCGGCGCTTCGGCTTCGCGATGGTGAAAGACCACGGCATCGACGACGCACTGATCGCACGAAGCTGGGCACTGACCGAAACCTTCTTCGCATTGTCCGAAAGGGAAAAGCGCACATACTTCGTGTCCGGGATTGCCGGCGCGCGGGGCTATACTCCTTTCCGCACCGAAGTCGCGAAAGGGGCGCGGGAACCTGACCGGAAGGAGTTCTGGCATATCGGCCGCGATTTGCCCTCCGGCCATCCGTTGGTCGATACGATGCCGCCGAATATCTGGCCTGAACGACCTGTGGATTTTCAGGAAACCTTTGAAATTCTATTCACCGAATTCGATCGTGTCGGCGCAACGATCATGGCGCGATTGGCACGGCATCTCGGGCTGCCCGATTCCTGGTTCGACAATGCCATCGAGGATGGGAATTCCGTGCTCAGGCTGCTCCACTATCCGCCTTTCGAAGGCCATGAAGCGGGGGTGCGTGCCGAAGCACACGAAGATATCAACCTCATCACCCTTCTGCTCGGCGCGGAAGAGGCCGGCCTCGAGCTGCTGTCGAGGGATGGTGCATGGCTACCCGAAACGCCGCCGCCGGGCGCTCTCGTCGTGAATATCGGAGACATGCTGCAACGGCTGACGAACCACGCACTGCCATCAACCACGCATCGCGTGTGTAATCCCGCCACGGGGCGGCGCGATCACAGTCGTTATTCGATGCCGTTCTTCCTCCATCTCCGCAGCGATTTTCCGTTAGCCACACTGTCGCAGTGCATCGATGACAGCCACCCCGATCTTTACCCCGAAGTCATCACAGCCGACGAATTTCTGCAGCAGAGGCTCGTCGAAATTGGCCTCAAGCATTAACCGTTCTCACTCCGAAAACTCGGAGTGTGGCGCTTAACCGAAATTTCAGACCCATTTCCTATCATGTCCCCACTGCGGCAAAGGGCAACGGGTTTTGACAAGGAAGCAATTCTGGGCCCGCGACCGGAAGGTTTCAGGCAAACAGCGGCTGGGTAACACGGAACGCGACGTCATCGCCCTTGGCACCGCGACGGCCGCCATTATCATGTTTGTCGGAACGGGCGGCTCGGTCCTGCCGAAAGTCATACAATCGCTTGCCGGAGTAGGCATCGGCCCGGACAAGGCCCTGGTCAACGCGTTGCTGCTCAACATAGCGCTGATCATTTTCGGCTGGCGCCGCCATCGCCAGCTTTCCGAGGAGATCGCCGAACGCAGACGCGCCGAGGAACAAGCCCGCCTTCTTGCCGAAACCGACGCTCTGACCGGTTGCCTCAATCGACGTGGCATTGCCGATGCGACGGCGCGATTGGCATCCGAAGGGGCTGCTCGCGGCGAAACGGTGGCGATGATGCTGATCGATCTCGACAACTTCAAGCAGATCAACGACTTTAACGGCCATAGCGTCGGGGACCGTATCCTGCAGGAATGCGCGCGACGAATCACCTCACTGTTGCCCGGTAGAGCAAGCGTGGCCCGGCTTGGCGGAGACGAATTCGCCTGTGTCTTCCCGCTCTTGCCCGATCACCCTGAAGTTCTCGATGCCCTCGCTTCGGAGATCATCGCCGCATTGGCCGAACCGGTGGAAATCGACGGCAACAAGATTTCCGTCACAGCATCCCTCGGGCTCGGCCGAAGCGACTGGGACGAGAAAGCCTCCACGCCAGCTTCCCTGATGCACATGGCCGACATTGCCATGTATCACGCAAAGAAGCAGGGCCGTAACCGTCACTTCTGGTTCGATGCGCCGATGCACAGCGAGCTACGCTTTCGCCGCGAGCTCGAGGTAGGTATTCGCCTGGGCATTCCTCTTGGCGAATTCGTGCCTTATTACGAACAGCAGATCGATCTGAAAACAGGCGAGCTTACCGGTTTCGAAATGCTGGCGCGCTGGAACTCGCCGAAGCTCGGCATAGTGACGCCCGATATTTTCATTCCAATAGCAGAAGAGATCGGCGCAATCGCCGAATTATCCGAAAGCGTCATCAGCCAAGCGCTTCAGGACGCCAAGCTCTGGGATCCTGGGCTTACCCTGGCCGTCAACATTTCTCCGTTGCAACTTCGTGATCCATGGTTCGCGCAAAAGCTCCTCAAGTTGCTGGTGGAAGCCAATTTCCCACCGCATCGTCTGGAAATCGAAATTACCGAGAGCTGCCTGCATGAAAACATGGCCATGGTGAGCACACTGCTGACTAGCCTCAAGAATCAGGGCATTCGGATTAGCCTCGATGATTTCGGCACTGGCTACAGCTCATTGTCGCAGCTTCGCAATCTCCCTTTCGACCGCATCAAAATCGATCGCAGCTTCGTGAGTGGGCTGGTGGACAACAAGGACAGCGCCGCCATCGTTCATGCCGTCGCACTGCTTGGCAAGGATCTTGGACTTCCGGTGACGGCCGAGGGAATCGAAACGAATGAAGTGCTCAAGCAATTGCTTCAGTACGAGGATATCAAGGGCCAAGGCCATCTCTATGGCCACCCTCAGCCGGCATCGGTCATCCGGCAGCGACTGGCCGATCTTCATCTGCTGGCAGATGGAAGGACCGGACAAACATTCGAATCCGCCGAAGATGACCTGACGGGGCAGAATCTCGCGGTCCGCAACTGACGCACCACTGGACGGATGCGACCGTAGAGCATAGATCGCGCGCGTCATGCGCGTTCCTTTCATCAAGATGCACGGTCTCGGCAACGACTTCGTCGTGCTGGATGCGCGCACGCAGGAAATCCCGATGCTTAATGCAGCCGGGGCGGCCGCACTGGCTGATCGGCACACCGGGATCGGTTGCGATCAGATCGTGCTGCTTCAGCCTTCGGATATCGCCGACTTCCGCATGCGGATATTCAACGCCGACGGCAGTGAAGTGGAAGCCTGCGGCAATGCCACCCGCGCGGTAGGCGTACTGCATGGCGCTGCGGCAAGGATAGAAACCCTGGGCGGCATGATCGCCGCCATGCCCGGCGATGGCGGCATCGCCGTTGAAATGGGCAAGCCGCGCTTCGACTGGACGGAAATCCCCCTTGCTTACGCAATGGATACCCAGACAATGCCGGTCGCCTGGGAAGACCTGCAGTCTCCGATCGCCGTCAACGTCGGCAATCCTCATGTAATCTTCTTCGTACCTGATTGCGACGCCATAGATCTGGACCGTCTTGGTCCTCAGATCGAAAACGATCCGCTGTTCCCCGAACGCATCAACGTCAACGTCGCCACTGTCACTGCACGCGACACCATTCGTCTGCGCGTATGGGAACGCGGCGCAGGCTTGACGCTGGCATGCGGGACCGGCGCCTGCGCCACCGCAATCGGCGCGATGCGACGTGGGCTGATCGATCGCAAGGTGACTGTCACTCTGCCTGGGGGGCCGCTCGACATTCTCTGGCGTGAAGACGGGCAGATCGTGATGACAGGTCCGGCGGTGGAAAGCTTTCGCGGCAGTTTCGACGCCACGTTGCTGGGGTTGGCCGGGTGACGGTGCAGGTGTTGTCGCTGGGTTGCCGGCTGAATCTGTCCGAAAGCGAACATTTGCGCAGTATTCTGGCAGCCGAAAATGACCTTGTGGTGGTCAACAGCTGTGCGGTAACTGCCGAAGCCGTCCGTCAAACCCGCCAGACAATACGCCGGCTCCGCAAGGATCGCCCTGATGCACGGCTCCTCGTCACCGGATGCGCTGCAGAGATAGAGCGCGAGATGCTGGCAGCGATGCCGGAGGTGGATGGGCTGGTGCCGAACTCGGCCAAGCTCGACGCAAGGGCATGGAATGTGCCAGCCCCGGAAAGCCGCGAACATCTGCAAGGTTCGCACACACGCGCCTTCGTCCAGGTGCAGAACGGCTGCGACCATGCCTGCACCTTCTGCGTGATCCCCCAAGGGCGCGGCCCGAGCCAGTCCCGTACAACAGGCGAAGTGCTCGCCAGTGTCGCGCGACATCTTGATGGCGGTGCGAACGAGGTCGTCCTGACCGGCGTGGACCTGACCTCATGGGGAGGGGATCTGCCACGCCAGCCCCGCCTCGGCAGCCTCGTCAGCGCAATTCTGAGCGCCTTTCCCGACCTGCCGCGCCTGCGCCTGTCCTCCATGGACGGCGTAGAGATCGATGAGGAATTGTTGGACTTGCTGACCGGCGAAGCGCGCCTGATGCCCCACCTGCACCTCTCGCTACAATCGGGCGACGACATGGTGCTCAAGCGCATGAAGCGCCGCCATTCCCGTTCCGATATCGTGGAACTGGTGGGGGAGCTTCGCGAAAAACGACCAAGCATAGCGATAGGCGCCGACTTCATCGCCGGTTTCCCCACTGAAACCGATGCAATGCACGCCAGCAATCTGTCGATCATCGCCGAGCTTGCGATCGTCCACGGCCACGTGTTTCCCTATTCGATCCGCCCGGGTACGCCAGCAGCACGAATGCCTCAGGTCCGCGGCGCGACGATCAAGGCTCGTGCAGCCGAATTACGCGCCGCCGTAGCCGAACAGCGGGCATCATGGCTGGCCACGCTTGTCGGCACGCAACTCAAGGTTCTTGCCGAGCGCGACGGGACCGGCCATGCGGAAAACTTCGCCAGGGTTCAGCTGCCGCCGCATATCGCCGCTGGCTCAATCCTCACCATAACGCCTGAGCGGGTCATCGAAGGAATGCTGGCATGAGCAGCGAAAGCTGGAGCGAGCGGCTGTTCGGCGGCTTTCGCAAGACGTCAGAGCGACTGACCGAGAATCTCTCCGGCATCGTCTCCAGGGCGACGCTCGACGACACGCAGCTCGACGATATCGAAGATGCGTTGATCCTGTCCGATCTTGGGCCGCGCGCGGCTGCCCGCATCCGGGAACGGCTGGCGAACGAAAGGTTCGAACGCGGCATCGACGAACAAGGTATCCGCGAAGCCGTTGCCCAGGAAATCGCTGCGATCCTGCGTCCAGTAGCCAAGCCGCTGGAGATCATCGCATTTCCGCGTCCCCAGATTATCCTGGTGATCGGCGTAAATGGTTCGGGCAAGACAACCACCATCGCCAAGCTGGGGCATCTTTTCCAGGAACAGGACTACGGCGTGATGTTCGCCGCTGGCGACACTTTTCGTGCCGCCGCCATCGGCCAGCTCGCGGTCTGGGCTGAACGGCTCGGCGTTCCGATCGTCCGCGGGCCCGAGGGCGGCGATCCCGCCAGCATCGTGTTCGACGGCGTCAGGCTGGCGACCCA
>DASWWL010000097.1:0-4069 GCA_036400975.1 Novosphingobium sp.
GCCGTTCGCATAACAACTCACACGCATCCACGCCCGTACTGCCGGGCACATACCACAAGCGCCGGCCGCACTGCCCGTTCGCTGCTCTCTACCCCACGGCGCACACCCGGCCTCGCCAGCGGGCGATGACGCACGCCTGCGTTCGGCGCGAGAAGACACTTTATGGATTCACGATCAGGATGGCCTTCAAACGATAACGGCCGGGACAGCTCACACTGTCCCGGCCGCCATGCGATTGTCGTAACGAGGGCGTCCTCAGTCGCCGAAGCCGTCCTCATTCGCCATCCAGTGAACGAAGCGATGCAGCGGATACATCGCGTCGTGCGGATTGCCGATCGCGCTTGGCGGCGCGTCGCCCAGGCGGGTGACGCGCTGGGCGCCGCCGCTGGCCAGCTTGTCGCGGAGTTCGGGAGCGCGGTTGAACGGATAGACCCCGACGGTCTGCGTCGCGACGTTCACATATTTCATCGCGTCGTTGAGATCCTTCACCATAACGACGTTTTGCGTCTTGCGGATCGGGTGGAAATCGACCGGCTTTTCCGAACGGATGACGCAGCCGCGGCCGTCAGACTTGCCGAACACGCGATATTCGTCATCCATCATGCGCAGGACGTCGATCTGCTCGCGAAGTTCCATGTCCAGCGGGCGCGGTTCGGGGCTGTCGCCGAAGCGATCGATCACCAGTTGCTCCTGAAGCAGCTTGCAGAACCGGTCGGCCTGTTCCTCGTCGGCTTCCAGGAAGGTGAAGCGGCTGGCGACGCAGGCTTCCTGGCCCAGTACGTCGATGTCGCGGGCGTTGAGCGCGGCCGCCTTGGCAAGGCTTTCCTCGGATTCGAAGGCTTCGCGGCCGACCATCGAGATCGAGGTCTTGGGGTCGAACGAAATCATCTGGAAGCCGGGGCCGATGTATTTCATATAGTTGTTGATCGCGTCGCCGCCGCCCCAGGCGACGACCTTGTCGAAATACTGAGGACGGAACAGGGCGCGTTCGATGCCTTCTTCGCCGCCGCGCCAGTACACCGCCGACATCGACTGGACGACCGGGTGGTTCGGATCGACATCCGCCATCGTGCGCAGGAACGCCACGGTCGAGAACGGATCTGCCGAAGCCATCTTGAAGAGGTTCACGCCCTTGACGAGCGCACCTTGCGCAATCGATTTCACGCCGGTCGATGGCGCGTTGCCGGGCAGGACGTGGATCAGGCGCGGCGCAAAGGCGCGCACGAAGCTGTGGCGGCCTTGATGATCGACGTGGGGCACCCACTCGTCGAGCGCCTTCGGATTGGGGAAGTTCTGTTCGACCACTTCCCAGAGCGACTTCTTGTCGAGATAGGCGATCGCGCCGTGCATCGCCATGTCGATGCCCTTGCGCGATTGCAAGCTGACCTTGGCCATGCGCTCCTTGCAGGCCTCGATATGCTCGTTGTCGGGTGCGAGCATCTTCTGGCCGGATTCGACGAGAAAATCGATGATCTCCGCCAGTGGCACGTTGAGCAATGGCGGCACTTCCGTGCGCGGGTGGATCAATGCGTTGAGATCGATCTTCGGCGTGGCGAAATTGGCGCCAAGGTCGCGCGAGCGATGGATTTCATCGGCGCCTTCAATCAGCTTGCCGCGGAAGAAGAACGGGGCGGCATCCGCGGAGGTATCTGCGGAGGGCGGATTGCTGAGTTCGGTCAACGTATTCATGGCATGTCTCCATACGGAACTTCGACTCGCCGAATTAATGGCGACTTAAACGTTTCATTATGCCTTGCCGGCCTGCGCCGCAAGCTATTTCTTGGGGGTTCGTGCTTCCGATCGATACTCTGCGCCATTGTGCGCGGTTCCACCAGAGGTTTGCGAGCATCCATTGTTGGCAATCGTCCGGCCGTGCTGCACACTTTCGACAAGATGGGAAAGCGATGGGACTGGAATGGGCAAAGGCGCGTACATGGGGCGGACCGCAGTAATTACTGGCGGGGCCAAAGGTTTTGGCAAGGCTTTCGGGCATGCATTGGCGGCCGAAGGCGCGCATGCGGTCCTGATCGATCTCGATGCGGCGATGGCAGAAGCCGCTGCGGCAGAAATCCGCGATAAGGGAGGATCGGCAAGCAGCGTGGCCGGTGACGTAACGGATGCGGCTCTGATGGAAAAAGCAATGGCCGACGCCGCGCGTTTGCAAGGTGGCATCGACATACTGATCAACAACGCGGGCCTGCACAGCGATGAATACAGTCGCCCGCTCGTGCAGATGGGGCTGGCCAAGGCGAGGCGATTGTTCGACGTCAATGTCAATGGCGTCATTACCTGCACGTTGGCGGCATTGCCGCATATGCGGGGCAGGACTGGAGCCAGCATGGTCAATATCGCGTCGTCGGCTGCTCATCTTGGAGGTTCGGCCTATGGCGTCAGCAAGCTTGCCGTGGCCGGCCTGACGATCACATTCGCCCGCGAACTGGCGGCAGAGGGAATCCGCGTCAATGCGATCTCACCCGGGTTGATTCTCACCGACACTATTGCGGCCGAGCTTTCCCCCGAGACCAAGGCTCGGGTCAAAGCTATGCAATTCATCCAGATCGACGGAGCGGAGCGTCATATCGTCGACGCCATGCTGTTTCTTACCTCGCCGCGTGCCGAATTCATCACGGGAGAGACGCTTCGTGTCACCGGAGGGGCGGCGGCGGGCGTTTGAATTCCGGGGGTGGCGCGGAGTTTATGTGCTGACCGGCATTACGCCGGGCGCTCGATTCCGATCGAACGCCCGGCGTTGTTTGCCAATGCAATCCGGGATCAGGCGCCAAACGTGCGTTGCCACCATCCACGGCGCGGTGATCCCGCGTCGTCCGCTTCCGTCCCCGCTCCGCCCGTCGGCTCTGCCGGCGCTTCTTCTACGGTAGCTTCGGGCGTCGTCTCCGCATCCGCCTTCTTGCGGCGCGTACGCTTGGGCTTGGCGGAGGCTTCCTCGGCCGCCGGTTCTTCTAGCGTTTCCGCTGCCGCTTCAGGTTCGGCATCCGCCTTCTTGCGGCGCGTGCGTTTGGGCTTGGCGGAGGCTTCCTCGGCCGCGGGTTCTTCTGGCGTTTCCGCTATCGCTTCAGGTTCGGCATCCGCCTTCTTGCGACGCGTGCGTTTGGGCTTCGCAGGAGCTTCGTCCGCGACTTCCGATGCAATAGCGGGCGCCGTTTCCCTGACGGCCACATCGGCTTCCTCGCCCGTGTCGGCGGGCGATTCCGCGCCATCGCCATCGGCTGTTGCCTCGGCATTGTCCTGCGCGGTGTGATCGCCACCATCCTCGCCACGACCGCGACCGCCACGCCGGCGACGACCGCGCCGACGGCGCTTGCGCGGGGCTTCGCCATCTTCCTCTGCCTCGGCAGGGAGGGCATCGGTTGCGGTGTCGTCTGAAGCGGCGTCTTCTTCCTTGTCGGAAGCGTCAGGCTGCTGTTCATCGCGTTGATCGCGGTCGCGTCCGCGTCCGCGGCGGCGCTTGCGGCGCTTGCGGCGGCCATCGCCATCGTCGTCTTGGCTTTCCGTTTCCTCGGCTTCTTCCTCGTCGTCGATGTCATCGAGTGGCGAATCGTCATAACTGTCGATGATCGGTTCGAAACGGGGTACGAATTCAGGGCGCGGGCCGGACGAGGCGACGCGCATTTTCGCACCTTCGTTCTCACCTTCGGGAATTACCTCGACCTGGACGCCATAGCGATCCTCGATTTCGGCGAGATCAACGCGCTTGGTGTTGAGGAGGTAGATTGCCGCTTCGGTGCTGGCGTAGAGCGAAATCAGGCTGCCCTTGCCCTTGGCGGCTTCGTCCTCGATCAGGCGCAGAGCCGAAAGGCCTGCCGAACTGGCGGTCCGAACGAGGCCGGTGCCGTCACAGTGCGGGCACGTGCGCGTGGTGGCCTCGAGCACACCGGTGCGCAGGCGCTGGCGGCTCATTTCCATCAGCCCGAAGCTGGAGATGCGACCGATCTGCAGGCGGGCGCGATCGTTCTTGAGCGCATCCTTCACCGCCTTCTCGACCTTACGGATATTCGATCCGTATTCCATGTCGATGAAATCGATGACGACGAGGCCGGCCATGTCGCGC
>DASWWL010000098.1:0-6040 GCA_036400975.1 Novosphingobium sp.
AGCACGGCGATCGCCTGCGGATGCTCTCCCTTGACCAGGGGCGCCAGCGCCTGCGGGGTCAGCCAACGGGCGAGCTCGATAGTCGATGTCTGCTGGGCCTCGGGCTGGATGCGCTGCATCAGATTGTCGGCCTTTATCTCGCCGACGGCGCGGGTCATCAGCGAGCGCACCTGGCCAACGCGATCATGGACGATCAGCCCCATCTTCTCGGTCTTCTCGACGAAGCCGGCGATGGCGTGGGCGATCACCTCGGGCTGGATCTCGCCCAGAGCGCACATCTTCTCGCCCAGCAGGCGAAGTTCGTAGGGTTCCAGCCGCGACAGGATCTTTGCGGCCTGGTCGTCCTCCAGCAGCATCACCATAACGGCGGCGCGGTCGGCTTCGTCCAGTCCGGGAACGGCGGCAAGTGCGGTCATCTCGCTCATCGTGCGGCCTCCGCGGCAGGGGGCTGAAGCATCTGGCGCAGTGCGGCGACGGCGCTATCGGGCTTCTCTTCCACCAGGCGCTGGGCAAGGCCCACCTGGCGGCTGAGGATTTCGGGATCGATCGTGCCCGTTTCGGGATTGGTCATCGCTTCCACGGGCACGGGTACGACGGCTTCGAGTTCGACGGCATCGCCTGACTGTGACGCTGATCTGGGCGGACTGCGCAGCGCTTTTATCAGGGGGCGTACGCCGAGCAGGAGCACCAGCAGAACCGCGATCAGCGCCACGGCATTGCGCAGCACCGTCGCGAACCAGGGCGCTTCGTAAAAGGCGGGCGCTTCGGCCGATACCGGCGAAAAGCTGCGGGCGACGACGGCTACCTGGTCGCCGCGCTGGGGATTGGCGCCGACGGCGGCGCTGACCAGCTGCTTGATCTGATCGACGTCGGCGGGCTTGAGGTTCTTCATCGCGCCGGCGCTGATGGCGACGGCGACCGACAGGCGCTTGAGGTTGCCCGGCGTCGTATTGGCGACGGCGACTTCGCGGCCCAGTTCATATGTGCGGGTGGAACTGGATTCGCCGTTGACCTGATCGGTCGGGGCGGCGGGGGCGGTGCCCTGCGGTGGACCGGCCTGCGCGGTGGTGGGCGGCGGCGGCGTGTTGGAAACCGCGCCGGGCACGCCCATCGCCGGCTGCTGCGCCGACGTCTTGGATTCCTGCTGCGTTTCGGTCCGCACCGCGCCGTTCTTGTCGTAGCTTTCGCGCGCCGACGTCACCTGGTCCATGTCGAGTTCGACCTGGATTTCGCTGCTGAAATTGCCTTCGCCCAGCATCGGGGTGAGTAGCTGTGCTACCTGGGTGCGCAACTTGTCTTCCATGCGCGTCTGCAGTTCGAGCCTGTCGCTGTCGGCTCCGTTCTTTTGCGAGACGAGGCGGCCGTGCTGATCGACGACGCGCACCTTGTCGATCGACAGGCCGGGCACCGAGCTGGCGACCAGGTTTACGATCGCCGTCACCTGGCTTTCCGATAGCTGTCGGCCGCGCGCCAGGCGCAGCATGACCGAAGCCGAAGGTGGCAGGTTATCGCGAACGAATACGGATTTCTCGCCTTCCGCTAGGTGGACGCGCACGGCTTCGACGCCGTCGATCTCCATGATCGTAAGCTGGAGGTCGCGTTCTCGCGCGGCGCGCAGACGCTCTCCCTCCAGCGTCCGGCTTGCGCCCATAGGCAGCTTGTCGAGCATGTCGCTGCCGCTTTCGGGCGCGGCGACGGCGCCGTTCGAAGCGACGAGCATGCGCGCCTTATATAAATCGTCCTCGTTGACGGTAAGCGCGCCGGTCTCGTTGTCGATCCGGTAAGGGATCGAGGCCTTGTCGAGCGCATCGACCACGCTCGCGCGTTCATTGTCGCTGAGCTGCGAATAGAGCGTGCGCTGCGGCGCGGGCGCCAGCGTGGCATAAGTCAGCGCCACTGCGCCGATCGCGGAGACGCCGAGGAACCAGGGCAACATGCGCCTGACCGGTTCCTGAGAGGTGAATGCGCGCAGGCGGGTGAACGCGCTGCCGCCTGCCGGATCGGTCAGCGGACCGAGCAGTGACGGCGGCGGGGCCGAAGGCGCCATGGGCGCAGCGGGAACGAGATCGCTCATCTATCAGACCCCCATCCGCATGATGTCCTGATAAGCGGACAACAATCGGTTGCGTACCTGCAGCGTGGCTTCGAAGGCGATCCCTGCCTCCTGCCTCGCCAGCATCACCTTGGCGACATCGGTTACCTCGCCGCGCTGATAGGCGTCGGTGATGGCTTCGGACTTGGACTGGGTGGCGTTGACGCCGTCCAGCGCCGATTGCAGCGCGTTGGCGAAGCCGCCGCCCGGTCCGTTGGCCTCGGGCGCGGGTGCGCCGGCCTGCGGGGCGTGAAGCTGCTGCAGCAGTTGCGACCGATCGATGATCTGCTGGCGCAACTGGATGATCTGTTGAATGCCGGCGGCATTGCCGGCTCCATTGACGGGGTTCATCTACGACCTCCTGCAACGGCGAGCCCGGCATCCCGGAAGGAGGCGAGGCGATAGCGCAGCGTCCGCTCGGAGATGCCGAGCTGGCGGGCGGCGGCCACGCGGCTGCCGCCGCAGGCTTCGAGCGTTTCCATGATCGCCCGGGCCTCGTGGAGCTGGACGATGTTCGAGAGCCTGCGGCCCGGCGCGGCCGGTTCGGATATGGCCGGAGCCGCAGCGACCGCCGAAAAGCCGGGCGCTTCGATGGCGACCAGGCGGGCCGGGCTGTCGAAAACGATGTGTTCGGCCGCAATCGAGGGCGCGTCGCCGGCCAGCAGCAGTGCGCGACGGACAACGTTCTCCAGCTCGCGGACGTTGCCGGGCCAGCCATGGAGCTTGAGCAGCGTCAGCGCGGCGTCCGAGATCCATGGCACCGGGCGACCGTGCGGCGCGTGGCGCAGCGCGAGCGCGAAGGCCAGCGGCGCGATATCGTCGATGCGGTCGCGAAGCGGCTTAAGCGCGAGGGGGAAGACGTTCAGGCGGTAATAAAGGTCGGCGCGGAACCGGCCTTCGGCGACTTCGGTAGGCAGGTCGCGGTTGGCGCAGGCGATTACGCGGACGTCGATCTTGATCGGCTGCGTGGCGCCGATGGGAACTACTTCGCCTTCCTGCAGAGCGCGCAGCAGCTTGGCCTGGAGGCCCAGCGGCATTTCGGCGATCTCGTCGAGCAGCAGCGTGCCGCCGTCGGCCGCGCGGAAGAAACCTTCGCTCGCCTGGGTGGCGCCGGTGAAGGCGCCCTTCTGGTGGCCGAAGAGCAGCGCTTCGAGCATCGCCTCGGGCATCGCCGCGCAATTGACCGCGACGAAGGGCTTGTCGGCGCGCGGGCTGCGCGAATGGATGAAGCGGCTCAGGACTTCCTTGCCGGTGCCGGTGGGGCCGTTGATGAGCACCGGGATGTCGCTGGCGGCCAGGCGTTCCGCCAGGGCGAGAACCGACAGGCTTTCCGGATCGGCCGCGATCGGCATGCCAGGCTTGGCAGCGCAGGCGAGCAGCGCGGCGAGCGAGGCTTCGCTCGATGCGTCGCGGTAGCAGAGCACATGGCGCGAGCCGCCTTCGCGGACGATGCCGGGTTCGGCAGTCCGGGCGATCGTTACCATATGTGCGCTGGCGACCACTGGCGAACGGTCTGCGGCGTCACGAATTTGCACCGCGGCATGCTGCCCATTTGCCGCCGTGATTGCCGAAGCGCGCTGCACAAGTGGTGCGTGCAGCCGTGCGACGGCGTCGCCGTACTCAAGTCCGTTCATTTTATTGCCCCGCATTAACCCTGTTGCGTAACCATGTTTTGGCGAGGGAACGGCAAAGAGATCGGTAATTTAAGGCTAGGTATTTTTGCGTAAGTGCGCTTTTTTTCCGGCAAGAAACTGCCGTCTTGCCGGCAAGGCCCACTTAAATCTTGCCGGTGATTGCCGGTCTTCCCCTTGGCAGCCACGCCGGACGGTCCGGATGGCTACCCAGACATTCGGGTCTACTCAGGGGAGTTTTCTACCATGGCGGTTATCAACACCAACATCAGCGCGCTCAAGGCTTCGAACGCTTCGGCTCAGGCTGGCAAGGCTCTGGGCACGGCGATGGAACGCCTGTCCACCGGCAAGCGCATCAACAGCGCGAAGGACGACGCCGCGGGTCTCGCCATCGCCACCACCATGACCGCTCAGGTTCGCGGCATGAACCAGGGCATCCGCAACGCGAACGACGGTATCGCTCTTGCCCAGACGGCGGAAGGTGCGCTTAACGAAGTCACCAACATGCTGCAGCGCGTCCGCGAACTGGCCATCCAGTCGAAGTCGGGCACTTACAGCTCGGCCGACCGCACCAACCTGCAGGCGGAAGTCACGCAGCTTCAGGACCAGATCGACGACGTCCTGACCAACACCAAGTTCAACGGCGTGACGATGTTCAGCACTTCCTCGGCCACCGACGTCACCGTCACCATCCAGGCGGGTTCGGAATCGGCCAACACGATCGACCTGACCGTGAAGGGCCTCGACGGCGCGAAGCTGACCGCCTCGGCGCTCGACGTCACCTCGGCCACGACGGCTGCCACGACGATCACCAACGTCGATGACGCCATGAAGTCGGTCAACACGACCCGCGCTGCGCTCGGCGCCGGCCAGAGCCGCCTGGAATCGGCGGTCAACAACCTGACCAACAACGTCACCAACCTGTCCGACGCCCGTTCGCGGATCGAGGACGCGGACTATGCGGCCGAGACGACCGCGCTCGCCAAGGCGCAGATCCTCAGCCAGGCTTCGACGGCGATGCTCTCGCAGGCCAACCAGAGCCAGCAGAACGTTCTCTCGCTGCTGCGCTAAGACTTGACGACATTACTGCCAGCCTGACCCTTCCAGGCGCTTGGAGCCCGGTGGTCGCAAGACCGCCGGGCTTTTTTTGCCATGACCGGCGCCAGGCCTGTCATGTCTGCTTCGAATAGCGTCCGGCGCTGGAGATCATCCCCATGGTCGCTCCGCCATCCACCGGCAGCGTCACGCCGGTGATATAGGCGGCCTCGTCCGAGGCGAGGAACAGCACGGCATTGGCGATATCCCAGCCGCTGCCCAGCCGGCGCATCATGTTGATGCGCGTTTTCAGCTCTTCGGGAAAGTTGCCGATCGTCTCCTGCATCGGGCTGGCGGTCATGCCCGGCAGGACCGAGTTCACCCTGATGCCGTACTGGCCGTATTCGCCGGCGAGATCGACCATCATGCCCAGCAGCGCGCCCTTGGATGCCGTATAGGCGGGGTGAGCAGAGCCTGAATCGCGGATCGAGGCCACCGAGCCGATGTTGACGATCGCGCCGCCCCCGCGCGCGATCAGCGCGGGGATCGCGAACTTGCAGGCCTTGAAGGTGCCGCCGACATTCAGGCCCATGATCTCTTCGTAAAGTTCCGTGGATGTCTCAGTGATCGGCTTGTGCCGAGAGATAGCGGCATTGTTGACCAGGATGTCGAGCCCGCCGAAAGTCTCCTGCGCCGACGCGACCATAGCCTCGCAGCTCGCCTCGCTGGTGATGTCGCCGACGAAGACCGCCGCCTTGCCGCCTTCGGCCTCGATCGCGCAAAGCGTATCCTCGGCATTGGCCCGGCTCTTGTCGACGAGCAGCACGCTTGCGCCCTCGCGCGCAAGGACGATCGAGATGGCGCGGCCGATCCCCACGCTCGTCTCGCTATGCGCGCTCGTGCCCGCGCCGGTTACGATCGCGACCTTGCCCGCCACTCTGCTACCCATCGTGTTTCCTCTCGTCCGCATCGCCCTATCTTCGAAGGCGTTTCCGGCGTCTTGCTTGTCGATCATGCCGAAGGTGTCAATGGCCTTGCTGAACACCTGTTAAATTTTTATCGGGGGAGCGAACTGGTCCGGAACGCAGGCGCGTTTGATCGCCCGCTGGCGAGGCCGGGTGTGCGCCGTGGGGTAGAGAGCAGCGAACGGGCTGTACGGCCGGCGCTTGTGGTATGTGCCCGGCAGTACGGGCGTGGATGCGTGTGAGTTGTTATGCGAACGGCCGGCAGCATCACGCATGGCTGTCCGGCACGACCCTGAGGTGCGGGGCGCTGGCGGGAC
>DASWWL010000099.1:0-10611 GCA_036400975.1 Novosphingobium sp.
CGAATGGCCTGTCGGCGTGATTGCTCTGGTCTTCTTCCTGCTCGGTCTTGTGCCGATGTATCTGCTCCACCGCGCCGGCCAATGGCGCGCCAATCGCCGGATCAGCGCCTTGCAGAACAGCGTCCAGGCGGCAGTCCCGCCGCCCCCGCTCGCCACCTCGACCCAGCTCGAAGCCCAGGACCAGGAAAAGCCGGCAACCTGATGTATCGCAATCCCATCTTCCTCGCGCTCGACCTTCCCCGTCTCGACGCCGCCGAAGCGCTTGCCCGCAAGGTTTCCGCGCATGTCGGCGGCATCAAGCTGGGCCTCGAATTCTTCTGCGCGCACGGCCATCACGGCGTCCATGAGATCGCCAGACTGGGCCTGCCGATCTTCCTGGACCTGAAGCTGCACGACATTCCGAACACGGTCGCGGCGGCGATGCAGTCGATCCACGTGCTCGAACCGGCGATCGTCACCGTCCATGCCTCGGGCGGCAGGGCGATGATGGAAGATGCGAAGGCTGCCGCCGGGGAGCATTGCAAGGTCGTGGGCGTCACGGTGCTTACCAGCCTCGACGAGGATGACCTCGCACGCGCGGGCGTAAACGGCACACCGCATGACCAGGCCTTGCGGCTCGCCGAACTTGCGCAGGCGGCAGGGCTCGACGGCATCGTCTGCTCGGGACAGGAAGTCGCGGCCGTGCACCGCCAGTGGAAGGATGGCTTCCTCGTCGTGCCGGGCCTGCGCCCGTCCGATGGCCGGAATGGCGACCAGAAGCGTACCGTCACGCCACGCGACGCGCGCGACGCGGGGGCCAGCGTGCTCGTCATCGGTCGTCCGATCAGCCGGGCGGACGATCCCGTCGCGGCAGTCCGCGCGATCGAGGAAACGCTTTAGGTTGAAAATCCGGGCTTCGCGCTTCGCTCGACAAGTCGGAGCTTTACGTTAAGGGAGCGATCATGCCCGCCCCCGCCATCAAGATCTGTGGCCTGACCGATGCCAGCGCGCTCGACGCCACTATCAGGGCGCGCGCGGATTTTGCGGGCTTCGTTTTCTTCCCGCGCAGTCCACGGCACCTCACGCTCCCACAAGCGGCAGAGCTTTCAGCGCACGGCGCCGGGCGGATTGCGCTGGTGGGGCTGTTCGTCGATGCCGACGACCGCACGATCGGTGAGGCGGTCACCGCAGCGAAACTCGATGTACTGCAGCTTCACGGGCGGGAAACGCCCGAACGCGCCGCGCAGTTGAAAGAACAGTTCGGCCTGCCCGTGTGGAAGGCGCTGGCGGTAGCCTCCCGCAACGATGTGGACCGGGCGAGCCGCTATACCGGGGCGGCTGACCTGATCCTGTTCGATGCCAAGACGCCGAAGGGCGCGCTACCCGGCGGCATGGGACTGCGCTTCGACTGGAGCCTGATCGCCGGACGCAAAGGGCCGTTGCCCTGGGGCCTCGCAGGCGGACTTTCTCCCGACAACGTCGCGGAGGCTGTACGGCTGACCGGCGCGCCGCTGGTCGATACGTCGTCGGGCGTGGAAAGCGCCCCCGGCGTCAAGGACACCGGCAAGATCGCCGCTTTCTGCACGGCGGCGCGAACGTGATAAAAAAGGGGCGGCCCAACCGGACCGCCCCTTCCTTGTTCTTGTCGAATGCCGCTATCAGAAGCGCATGCCGAGACCGACGGTCACGGCATCCGGATCCGAAACGCCGTTGTCGACGAAGTAGTGGCGATACTCGACCTTGCCGTACAGGTTGTTGCCGAGGTTGTGCTGGTAGCCGGCGCCGAGCGTCCAGCTGTCTTCGCACAGGGCGCAGGGCTTGGTCTGGTAGCTGCCCGCAGCATAGAGCTTGCCGGCTTCCGACACCTTGACGCCGGCGCGGCCGCCGAAGCCGAAGCTGACGCGGGTGTTGTCGGTCAGGATCTTGTCGGCCGAGATCTCGGCGCCGACGAAAGCGCTGCTGCCGAGGTCGAAGTCGTAACCGACCGCCACGCCGCCGATCGCTTCCTCGTCACCGTTATCCCAGATCACGCCGCCACGACCTTCGACGCGGGCTTCATTGGCCAGCGCGGGCGAAGCAACGGCCATCGAGGCCGCGAGAGCGAGAAGAACCTTACGCATTGAAAACTCCTTTATATTTCCCCCTGCGAGGGAAGGCGGCCTCTAGGGGCCCGAACCTGTCACGTAAATGAACCTGTTGTTCAGAAACGCCAGAAATCGTCACATATGTGACATATACGCAACAAATCCATCGTTGCTTCGTTCAGGTCGAAAAGCTGGACTTCACCGGCCCGCTCTGCCAACGCCAGCACCATCATGACCGGTCCCGCCAACGCCAACAGCTTTCGCAACCAACCCGACGAGAGCGGCCATTTCGGCCGCTTCGGCGGACGCTACGTCGCCGAAACGCTGATGCCGCTGATCCTCGATCTCGAACGCGAATACAAAGCGGCCAGGGCCGATCCGTCCTTCCGCAAGGAATTCGACGATCTGCTGGAACATTTCGTCGGCCGCCCGAGCCCGCTCTATTTCGCCGAGCGCCTGACCACGCATTTCCGCGACGGCGCACCCGCCGGAAAAGGTCCGAAGATCTATTTCAAGCGCGAGGAACTGAATCACACCGGCGCGCACAAGATCAACAACTGCATCGGACAGATCCTGCTGGCCATCCGCATGGGCAAGACACGGATCATTGCCGAAACGGGCGCAGGCCAGCACGGCGTCGCCACCGCCACCGTCGCCGCGCGCTTCGGCCTGCCCTGCACCATCTTCATGGGCGCCAAGGATGTGGAGCGGCAGAAACCCAACGTATTCCGCATGAAGCTCCTCGGCGCCGAAGTGCGACCGGTGACGAGCGGAGCGGAAACGCTTAAGGACGCGATGAACGAGGCGCTGCGCGACTGGGTCGCGAACGTCCACGACACGTTCTACATCATCGGCACGGCGGCGGGTCCGCACCCCTATCCGGAACTGGTCCGCGATTTCCAAAGCGTGATCGGCACCGAAACGCGCGCGCAGATGCTCAAGGCCGAAGGTCGCCTGCCCGACATGCTGGTGGCGGCAGTCGGCGGCGGATCGAATGCGATCGGCCTGTTCCATCCCTTCCTCGACGACCCGGAAGTCGCAATGGTGGGCATCGAGGCCGCTGGCCACGGCATCGACAGCGGCCAGCACGCCGCCAGCCTGACCGGGGGCGGCCCCGGCATTCTCCACGGCAATCGTACCTACCTGCTGCAGGATGAGGACGGCCAGATCACCGAGGCGCATTCGATCAGCGCGGGGCTCGACTATCCCGGCATCGGTCCCGAGCATTCCTGGCTGCACGAAAGCGGCCGCGTGGAATACCTGCCGATCACCGACAGGCAGGCGCTCGACGCGTTTCAGCTCTGCTGCGGCCTCGAAGGCATCATCCCCGCGCTGGAAAGCTCGCATGCCCTCGCCGCCCTTCCGGAACTGACCGCGCGGCTGGACGCGGACAAGCTGCTCGTCGTCAACGTCTCTGGGCGCGGCGACAAGGACATCTTCACCGTCGCCGAAGCGCTGGGCGTGGAGCTTTGATTTTCCGATGACCACTCGCCTCGCCGCCGCATTTTCCAAGGGCCGTCCCGCCCTCGTCACTTTCATCACCGGCGGCGATCCGCATGCGGGGGCCACGCCCGCGATCCTCGACGCGCTGGTCGAGGGCGGCGCGGACGTGATCGAGCTGGGCATGCCGTTCACTGATCCGATGGCCGATGGCCCTGCCATTCAGGAAGCGAACCTGCGGTCGCTGGGCTCGGGCACGCGCACGGCCGACATTCTGCGCATCGCCGCCGATTTCCGCGCCCGGCACCCTGAAGTGCCGCTGGTGCTGATGGGCTATGCCAATCCCATGACGATCCGGGGCGCCGACTGGTTCGCCGCCGAATGCGCGAAGGCCGGAATCGATGGGGTGATCTGCGTCGATATTCCGCCCGAGGAGGATCCCGAGCTTGGCCCGGCACTGCGCGCGGCAGGCGTATCGCTGATCCGCCTCGCCACGCCGACGACGGACACCGCACGGCTGCCAGCGGTGCTCGATGGATCGTCCGGCTTCCTCTACTACGTCTCGGTCGCGGGCATCACCGGCAAACAGCAGGCGGCGCTCGGCTCGATCGAGGAAGCGGTCGCGCGCCTGAAGGCCGCGTCCGATATTCCGATCGCCGTCGGCTTTGGCGTGCGCACGCCCGAACAGGCCAGCGCCATCGCCAGGGTGGCGGACGGCGTGGTCGTCGGCTCTGCGCTCGTCGAGGTCGTGGCGAAGCACGGCGCAAACGCCGCCGGTCCCATCCGCGAGGCCACGCGCGCGCTGGCCGAGGCGGTACACACCGCGCGCTGATGCGCGACTTCGCCATCTCCGACGATCCGGAGGTCCAGGCCCAGCTAGACCGCCTCGGCGCACTGTCGTTGCCGCAGGGGCGCTTCGGGCTGGAAACGATTCGGGAGCTGCTGGTCCGACTGGACGATCCGCAAAAGCGCCTGCCGCCCACGTTCCATGTCGCGGGCACCAACGGCAAGGGATCGACCTGCGCCTTCCTGCGCGCAATGCTGGAGGCGGAAGGGCTCACTGTCCACGCCGCGACCAAACCGCATCTGGTGCGCTACAACGAACGCATCCGCATCGCCGGCAAGCTCGTTTCTGATGCCGAGCTTGCGGCATTGCTGTGCGAGGTACTCGACGCGGGCGCAGATCTTGGTCCCAGCTTCTTCGAAGTCACCGCCGCCGCCGCATTCCTCGCTTTCGCGCGCCATCCCGCCGATGCCTGCGTGATCGAGGTCGGCCTCGGCGGACGCTTCGATGCGACCAACGTGCTGGAAAGCCCCGCCGCCTGCGGCATCGCGTCGCTCGGCATCGATCATGAGGCCTTCCTGCTCCGCCCCGAAGAGGGCACGCCAGCCGATCCATTCTCGCGCATCGCCTTCGAGAAGGCGGGCATCGCCCGGCCGGGCGCGCCGCTGGTTACGCAAGCCTATCCGCTGGCTATCGCCAAGACCGTGATCGCCGAGGCGCAAAAGCATGGCGCCAGACTGGCCATGCGCAGCCTCGACTGGTTCGCCGAGACAGGCGATGACATCGCCTATAGCGACAGGCAAGGCGAGCTGACCCTGCCCCTGCCCTCTCTCACCGGCGCACATCAGGCCGACAACGCCGCGCTGGCGGTGGCGATGCTGCGGCATCAGGACGCGGTGACGGTTTCACCCAAGGCGATGGCCAAAGGGATTCGCGACGCGCGCTGGCCGGCACGGCTGCAGCTTCTGGGCGATGGCCCGCTCACGGCGCTGACGCCGGGCCGCAAGGTCTGGCTCGACGGTGGGCACAATCCCGATGCCGGCGCGGCAATCGCGAAGTTCTTCTCGGCAGATGCTGACGCAAGACCATTCCACCTCGTCATCGGCATGCTGGCCAACAAGGATCCGGCCGCCATCCTCGCTCCACTGGCCGACAGGCTGGCCTCCGTATCCGTCGTTCCGGCACCCGGCCATGACGCCCATAGCCCGGAGGATTTCACCACGCATACCAACCTGCCGGTGCGCAGTTTCGCCGATGTCGAGGAAGCCCTGCACGCGCTGCCGCAGGGCGGTGACGTGCTGATCGCAGGCTCGCTCTATCTCGCGGGCGACGTGCTCAGGCGGAACCGGGAGATTCCGGACTAGGCGCGTCCTCGCCCGCCGTACCGATCGAAGCATCGATCAGGCCGACGCGCGCCATCCACCAGAACAGCGCGATTCCCGGCAGGGCCAGCAGGGTGGTAAGCAGGTAAAAGTTCACATAACCCAGCGCCTCGATCAGCGCGCCCGCTGTCGTACCGGTCAGGAAGCGTCCGACCACACTCGCCCCCGCAGAGATCAGCGCATATTGCGAAGCGGTGAAGCGCAAGTCGCACAACGCCGAGAAATAGGCGACTACCACCACCCCGCCATAGCCAGAGGCGATGTTCTCGAAGCCGATCGCCGCCGCCATGCCGAGGTTCGAATGCCCCGCCGCCGCCAGCGCCGCGAACGAAAGGTTCGATACCGCCATCAGCACCAGCGCCACCAGTACCGAGTGCTTCAGGCCCAGCCGCGCATAGGCCACCCCGCCGATGAAGATGCCGATGAGATAAGCCCAGAAGCCCACGCCGACGTCCCATATCGCGATCTCGTCGTTCGAAAAGCCGAGGTCGTCGAACAACAGACGGAACGTAAGGTTCGCCAGCGTATCGCCAATCTTGTGGACGAGGATGAACAGCAGCACCAGCAGCGCGCCGCTGCGCTGGAAGAACTCGACGAACGGGCCGACGATGGAGGCCCATACCTCGGGCAGGCCCTTGCGCGCGGTCGGCTCGCGGTGGCGCGCCGGTTCGCCCAGCAGTAGCGCCGTCACCATCGCCGGCAGCGCGAACAGGGCGCAGGCGATATAGGCCGCGCTCCAGCCGCTGCGCGCGGCGACGATCAGTGCCAGTGCACCCGCCCCGGCCGATCCGATCCGCCAGCCGTATTGTGACATGCCCGATCCGGTGCCGAGCTGGTAGGGCTTCAGCGTCTCGATCCGGTAGGCGTCGATGACGATGTCGAACGTCGCCCCCGCCGCGCCGACCAGGATCGCGGCGGTCGCCGTCCAGGCGATGTCGGCCTGGGGATCGACCAGCGCGAGGTTCACCACCGCCGCGATCACCAGCAGCCCCGCCACCAGCATCCACGACACCCGCTGCCCCATGCGGCCAAGCAGCGGCAGGTGCACGCCATCGACGATCCACGCCCAGAACACCTTTAGGTTGTAGACGAGGAACGCGAGCGTAAAGGCGGTGACCGTCTTCTTGTCGATCCCGTCCTGCGCCAGCCGCGTCGTCAGCGTCGCGCCGATCATCGCATAGGGAAAGCCCGAGGATACGCCGAGGAAGAACGCCGCGAGCGATTCCCTTTCAAGATAGGGCTTGAGCGAGTCCGCAAGGTTGCGGCGCCGTTCGGTCTCCATCGAAGTCACGCGCCCTCCCACACTGGCAATCCGCGCAGGGTTAGCGCGATTTCACGCCATGGCTAGGGTGCCCGGCCGGATAGTGCACAGGTTGAAGAGGGATCGCCGCACGATCCTGCGACGGCGAGAACCGGTGGATCCGGCGCTCAGGCCGGATTCTGCACCCCCTCCGCATCGTCGAGCTTTTCCGCGCGGCGATTGGCTGGGCGTCCCTTGCAACGTTCCAGATAGGCGTCGAACGCAGCGCTTTCCGGAAACACTTGACGGGCGAAGGCAAGTGCGCTGGCGACCAGCAAGTCCGCGACAGTAAACCGATCGCCCATCAGATAAGGGCCCTTGGCCAGCGCGCCCTCGATCCGGCGGACCACGGCATCATAACCGCGCTTCTTCATCGGATTGTCCAGTTCTTGCCCGAAGGCCGCGAACATCGCCGGCTCCATGGCGGCGGCATACCAGGCCAGCCATGTGAGATATTCGCCCCGGCGCGGATCACCCGCCTCGATCGCGAGCTTGGCGGCCGGATAGACATCGGCAAGGTGAAACACGATCGCCACCGATTCCGCGATCAGCATGTCGCCATCGACGATCGCGGGCACCTGCTTGTCAGGATGCGGATTGGCGGGATCGGGATCGCCGGCGCCCAGCATGGGACGGAAGATCGAGACGGGCTTGATCGCATAAGGCTGGCCCAGTTCCTCAAGCAGCCAGATGATCCGGCTCGAACGGCTCTGCGGGGCGTGGTAGAGGGTGATCATCGCGTATCTCCTTGACGTCGGCGTTGAGGAACTTCTCGAGGCCCCCTATAGGCCGCCCCTACTGACAGCATTATGGCAGGAGCAATGCGGCGCGCCGATCGCCTCTTCCAGATTATCCAGATCCTGCGCGGCGCGCGGCATCCGCTGACCGCCGAGGCCATCGGCCGCGAGCTGGAAGTGTCCGTGCGCACGGTCTATCGCGACATGGCGGACCTGATCGGCCAGCGCGTGCCGATCCGGGGCGAGGCGGGCGTCGGCTATATGCTCGATGCGGATTTCGACATGCCGCCGCTGATGCTCACGCGCGACGAGATCGAAGCGGCGGTGCTCGGCGCGCAATGGGTTGCCGGACGCGGCGATCCGGTACTGGCCAAGGCGGCGCACGACCTCGTGACCAAGATCGCGACCGCCGTGCCCGATCACCTGCGCCCTTACGTCATGGAACCCGCGACCGGCACGCCTCCCCTGCCGCGCGCGAAGCCCGACGGGCTCGACATCGCGCGAACCCGCGAATGGATTCATGCGGGCCGCAAGCTGCGCATCACCTATCGCGATGAAAATGACGGCGTCTCCAACCGATCGATATGGCCCATCAAGGTCGGCTATTTCGAGACGACCCGCTTGCTGATCGCATGGTGCGAGCTGCGCGAGGACTTCCGCAGCTTCCGCACCGATCGAGTGATCGATGCCGAATTCCTGGAAGATCGCCATGGTCAGCGCGTGGCCGCGTTATGGTCGCGCTGGCTGGCGCAAAGGAAGGAACGGGCCTGAAGACAGGCACGGGCATTTTCCTACATCGGCGAAACACGCTACTATGCGCCCTCTATCTTTCCGTCACCATCCGCTCAGTCCAAGCTTCGTTTAAGGAGCCGATCGCCCGTGCCCGCCGTCCTGCATCCGATAAGCATCGCATGTCCCGAAACGCTTCGAGAAGCGCACCGCCAGCCGGCGCAAAAAACGAAAGGTCACACAATCCACCGGCGGATGCCAATTATAATACTGATAGTAAAATATAATTTTCAATAACTGACATGAGTTTCGCTATGCGTTCCGCGTCAACATCTCCAGCCGCCCTCTGCGTTTTGACGCACTCTCTCCGCCCCGCTAAGGCGCTGTCCATGTCCACCCCCGAAAATTCCGGCGCCAGGGCCGGTGAGCGCATCGCCAAGCTGCTAGCCCGCGCGGGCATCGCCTCGCGGCGCGAGGTGGAGCGGATGATCGCCGAAGGGCGGGTGAAGATCGGCGAGGAAGTCGTCACGACGCCCGCGACGATCCTGCCGAACCTCAAGGGGGTATCGGTCGACGGCAAGGCGGTGAAGGCGGCGGAGCCGGCGCGGCTTTTCGCATTCCACAAGCCGTCCGGCCTCATCACCGCCGAGCGCGATCCCGCCGGGCGGCCGACGATCTACACTGCGCTGCGCAACGCGCTGCCGCAGGGCGCACCCCGGTTGATGCCGGTGGGCAGGCTCGACTTCAACACCGAGGGGCTGTTGCTGCTGACGAACGATGGCGAGCTGAAACGCGCGATGGAGCTGCCGTCCACGGGCATTCCCCGTACTTACCGCGCCCGCACCTTCGGCACGGTGACCCAGGCCCAGCTCGAGGAGCTGATCGAGGGGATCGAGATCGACGGCATGCGCTATGGCAAGATCGACGCCAACATGGAGCGCTCGACCGGGCGCAACCAGTGGATCGAAGTGACGCTGACCGAAGGCAAGAACCGCGAAGTCCGCCGCGTGCTCGAACATCTGGGGCTGGAGGTCAGCCGCCTGATCCGAACCTCCTACGGCCCCTTCGAACTGCTCGACCTGCCGCGCGGCGCCGCTGTCGAAATTCGGCAGGTGGACGTCGAGCGGTTCCGCAAGGGTCTGAAAACACCGGGTTCGGGCGAGATCACCCCCCGCTCAGCGCAGGACCAAGCGCGGGCGCGGATAGAACGTTCACGCTCCGAACGGCCGGCGCGCGAGCCGGAGCAGCGTCAGCGAGTGGCGAAGCAGCCGCTTGCGAGGAAGCCCGACCCCGAAAAGGCCGGTCTTGAGACCAGACGGCCTCGCCAGCCGGCGCAAGGCAAGGGGCGTCCCGGCGGAACGGGGCCGAGGAATGCCGGCCTCCGCAAGCCCGGCTCCAAGAACAACGGCCCGCGCAAGTGAGGATCATCGCCGGCGAATGGCGCGGCCGCAAGCTCGCGGCGCCGCAGGGCGACACCACGCGCCCCACGGCCGACCGCACCCGCGAGACGCTGTTTTCGATGCTGGTCAGCCGCCTCGGCGGTTTCGGGGGGCTGAATGTCGCGGACCTGTTCGCCGGTTCGGGCGCCCTCGGGCTGGAAGCGCTGTCGCGCGGGGCGGCGCGCTGCACTTTCGTCGAGCAGGATGCCTCGGCGATCCGCGCGCTGCGCCAGAACATCGCGGCGCTGCGGACGCAATCCGCTTGCGACGTGCGGACCAGCTCGGTGCTGGCGCTCGGCCCGGCGAAGGAGCCGCTCGACCTGATCCTGCTCGACCCGCCTTACAACAGCGGCGCGGGCGCGGTGGCGCTGGACAAGCTGGCGCGGCTGGGATGGATCGGTGAAGCGACCTGGGTCAGCCTGGAAACCGCCGCTGACGAGGAACCGAAGATCCGCGCGCTGGAACCTGTGGCCGAGCGTCGCGTCGGCAAGGCGCGGCTTACGCTCCTGCGCTTGAAGGACGCGACAGGCTGACACCGATCAGTGTCACCACGCCCGCGACGGACAGCAGCAGCCCCGCCTGCGCGCCGTGGCCTTCCGCCGCGAGCAATTGCGCCAGCACCGGCGTCACCGCGCCGCCGACGATGCCACCGCCATTGAACGCCACCGAAATGCCGCTGTAGCGTACCGGCACCGGGTAAAGCGTCGGCAGCCATGCGCCGAGCGGGCCATAGACAT
>DASWWL010000100.1:0-4314 GCA_036400975.1 Novosphingobium sp.
GACGCAGCAATACGTCGTCGAAGGTCAGGCCGAGGGGGATTTCGATGTGCGCCACTATGCCTCTGCGGATCTGGATTCGTGGCGGCCCATGTAATCAAGCCTGCCCGCGAGTGCCAGCCCTTCTTGAAAGAGTCACATCCGCCCCAGAGTCACTTGCCGCGCATCCCCGAAATAACGGGCCAGCGCGACATGGAAGGCCACGTCCTCGGCCGCGCCGCCCAGTTCCGGGGACTTGCGCAGATCGTCGCTCGGCCGGTGATAGTCGCCATCGAAGAACGCTTCCATCCGCGCCAGGTCGGAATAGGCGCTGGTGACCATCACCGTGGGAATGTCATGCTGAAGCAGCGCCCAGCCGTCCTGCCGCTTGACATAGGCATTTGCGGCATCCCCATCGACCAGCCTTCGCCGCATCTGCCGCGCGACACGGGCGATGCCCGCATCCAGCGGAGTCATGCCGCGCCCGACGATGGCGATGGCGCTGCCCGCCGGAGCGATGGCGACGCTGTCTATATTGAAGGCCGCGACGATCTGCTTGAGCGGAATCGGTGGATTCTCGGCAAAGGCATGGGCGCCCAACAGACCCAGTTCCTCGCCGGTAGTGGCCAGAAAATAGACGTCGCGATCAAGCTGCGGCCCGCGTGACAGGCGCCGCGCAATCTCTGTGAGAGCGGCAAGGCCGCTGGCATTGTCGATCGCACCGTTGCAGATCAGATCCTCGGCCGGCGGTTCTCCGCAGGAGCCAAAGGCATCCCAATGCGCCACGAAGAGCACCGCGCCCGTATCGGGACGACGACCGGGCAGCTTGCCGATCAGGTTGTGCGTCCGGATGGTCGTTTCGCGCGTGGTCGCTTCGAGCGTGGCGGTGATGTCGAGGGGCTGGGCCACGAAATCGGGCTGCGCGGCGTCCTTCTTCAGACTGTCGAGCGTGCGGCCGCCGCCATGCAGCAGGCGGTCGATCCCATAAGGGGTGATGAAGCCTTCAAGGTCGCCACCAAGCTCATCGCTGGCGAGAGCATAGCCCGAACGCCGCCGCCGCGCCGCGACGCTTTCCAGTGTGCGTTCGCCATCGAGAACGGTCAGCACCGCCGAAGCGCCTGCCGCAAGCAGCGCGTTCTGTCTTTCGCTGTCTTCCGTCCCGCCGTCGAGCAGCAGCGCGACACGCCCGGCCAGTTCGTTGCGCGAAGGCATCGCCCCCTTGCCATTGCCCACGAACAGCAGCGGCGCCTCGCGCACGAGGCTGCGCTTGCCCGAAGTCAGCATCAGCACGGCGTCGCCGGGCACATATTGCCTGCGTCCCTTGCGGCTGAACAGCGCAGAGGAATAATCGGGTTCGCGCGCGACGATCGTAACGGGCGCGAACCATTCGTCACCGGGATCGTTGGTGCCCGATACAAGCCCAAGCTCGAACCATTCGCGCCCGAGATAGCGCAGCGTGCGCGCCTCTCCCTCGGTGCCCGGCTCGCGGCCCTGGAATTCGTCGCTCGCCAGAATGCGGATATGATCCAGCAGTTGCGCTTCCAGCGCACGGTCGCTCCGCTGCGCTGCGGAAACCCCGGAAACGACCATGGCCGCCGCGCAAATCGCAGCAATACAACGGACTATCGCGGCCCCGCCCCTGTTCATCGCGCCAACCTACACGATGGAAAGGTGTCGGCAAGCTTAACACCAGTAAAGCAAGCGGTTCTCGCCGCACTGCAACACTTCGGCAACGTTTTGCTTCCGTCTTATTCAGCCGTCCAACCTCCATCCATGCTCAGATTGGCGCCATTGACGTTAGCTGCTGCATCCTTGCACAGGAACACCGCCATTTCGCCGATATCCGATGGCTGAACGAAGCGCCGCGTGGGCTGCCGCACCAGCAGCACTTCGTCGATCACCTGTTCTCGGGTCATGCCCCGCGCCGCCATCGTATCGGGTATCTGATTCTCGACGAGCGGGGTCCAGACATAGCCTGGACTGACACAGTTGGCGGTCACGCCATGGGTCGCAAGCTCCAGCGCCAGGGTCTTGGTAAGCCCCGCCAGGCCATGCTTGGCAGCCACGTAGGCGGACTTGAACGGCGAAGCGGTGAGGGAATGCGCGCTTGCGACATTGATGATGCGCCCCCAGCCCGCGCGCTTCATGTGGGGCACAGCGAGTCGGCTGGTATCGAAAGCGGCCGTGAGATTGAGGGCGAGTATCATGTCCCACTTCTCGACCGGAAACTCCTCGATCGGCGCGACGTGCTGCATTCCGGCGTTGTTGACGAGGATATCGATATCCCCAGCCCCCGCCATCAGCGCCTCCACACCGTCACGCCGGGACAAATCGCCCACGACATGCCGGGCATCCAGTTCGGCGCACAAGCTGGCTATGGCATCGGCATCGCCAAAACCCGAGAGTACCACCTCCGCGCCTTCGGCCCGCAGCGCCCGCGCAATCGCAAGGCCGATGCCTGAAGTCGAACCAGTGATCAGGGCGCGCTTGCCGGCAAGGAACATTCTCGACTCCGTGGGCTTTGAAGGTACTCTCCTGTTTCGCATTTGCGAGAGGACCGGCGCAAGCCCGGCACAGACAAAGGGAGCATGGCCATGCGGCTCGACGATTTCGATCCACGCGACGTCAATGTCGAAGACCAGCGCGGCGGCATGCTTCCCATCGGGATGAAGGGCGGCAGCATCGGCTGCGGCACGCTGGTGATCGCGCTGATCGCGGCGCTGGTCTTCGGCGTCGATCCCACGCAGATGCTGGGCGGAATCGAGCAGGCGCAGCAGCAGTCGGAACCGGCCAGCCGAACCCAAGGCGGAAACAACGCCACGGAAAGCTGCACCGTCGATGCCCTCAGCCGCGAGACCTGCAACGCGCTGTCCTCGCTCAATCAGACCTGGCGTCCGATATTCGAAAAGTCGAACATCCGCTTCTCCCAGCCCAAGCTGGTATTCTACTCGCAAAGGGGGCAGTCCGGCTGCGGCGCGGCACAGAGCGCGATGGGACCGTTCTACTGCCCCAGCGACAACGGCATCTACATCGATACCGATTTCTACCGTGAGATGGAGCAGCGCCTTGGCGCAGGGGGCGATTTTGCGCGGGCTTATGTCATGGCGCATGAATACGGGCACCATGTCCAGACGCTGACCGGGCTTTCCGATCAGATCCGCAGCCTGCAGACGCGGGACGAACGGCGCGCGAACGACCTGCAGGTGCGCATGGAACTGCAGGCGGACTGCTATGCCGGGGTCTGGGCCGCGCGCAACAAGGACCGCATCGAGCAAGGCGACGTCGAGGAAGGCATGACGGCCGCCCATGCGATCGGCGATGACACGCTGATGCGGAACGCCGGACAGCGCCCGGTCGAAGCGGCATTCACTCACGGTTCAAGCGCGCAGCGGATGGAATGGCTCCGCCGGGGACTCGCTTCCGGGAACGAGGACGACTGCGATACGTTCTCCGACCTGAGGCGCTAGCCGGACCGCCGTCGGACGCGGCGGTCGTCGTTCTGGAGGGAAGCATGCGTATCGTGACCGTGGCGAGCTTGTCAGCCGTCCTCTTCACCGTTCCCGTCCTTGCGAGAGAACCGGAAAAACCCGTGACCGAGCGGGACGTCAGCGCCGCCGATGTGGCGACTACCCCCGTGACCGACCTCAACCTCAAGAAAGACGAGATTCCAGCCCTGCTCCTTGCAGCGCAAGAACGCCCCTACACGCTGGGAGGGCTCGGAAAATGCACGCAGATCGCAGCAGCTGTGGGCGAACTCGATGCAGTGCTGGGCGACGACATAGACATGCCGCAGGATGGCACCCGCCGCACCAGCGCAGGCCGCGTAGCCCAGTCGGTCGTCGGCTCGCTGATCCCGTTTCGCGGCGTCATTCGGGAGATTTCCGGCGCCAACCAGCAGCAGCGCATGATGCAGAATGCGATCCAGGCGGGAATCGCCCGCCGTTCCTTTCTGAAAGGTGTCGGAACGGCACGAGGCTGCCGCTACCCGGCACGTTCTGCAACGGTCGAAGTCTATAATCAGCGCATGGCCAGTTTGCGCGGCGATGCCGAACCGCCAGCGGCCGCTGCATCGCAGCCCGCCCGCGACAGCGCGCGTCCCAAGCCCGAAACCGGCTACGTGTCCCGCCCCGTGGTGCAACCAGTCACCGAACGACAGCGCTGATCGCCTGCCGATCGTGTGTAGTGCAGGCGTGCGTCATCGCCCGCTGGCGAGGCCGGGTGTGCGCCATGAGGTAGAGAGCAGCGAACGGGCAGTGCGGCCGGCGCTAGTGGTATGTGCCCGGCAGTACGGGCGTGGATGCGTGTGAGTTGTTATGCGAACGGCCGGCAGCATCACGC
>DASWWL010000101.1:0-8972 GCA_036400975.1 Novosphingobium sp.
GCCGCTATGGGAATCCAATGCGGAAGTAGAGGCCACGATCAACAAGGTCGAGATCTCGATCCGGGCCTATGCGGAACGATCCGCCCAACGCAAGCACGACAACGCGATGCAGGGCGTCACCGCGCTGCGCCACAAGCCGCATGGGGTGATGGCGGTGATCGGCCCGTTCAATTTCCCGACGCTGCTGCCGGGCGGCCACATCATCCCGGCGCTGATCGCCGGCAACGCCGTGATCTTCAAGCCGAGCGAGAAGGCGCCGGCGAGCGGAGAGATCATGGTGCGGTGCTTCCACCGTGCCGGGATCGCCGCCGGAATCGTCCAGATGGCGACAGGCGGCCCCGCCGAAGGGCAGGCCCTGGCCCTGCACGAAGGCGTCGACGGCGTCTTGTTCACCGGCTCCGCCCATGCCGGCATCGCCATCAATCGCAAGCTTGCGGCCCGTCCCGACAAGATCGTTGCGCTGGAAATGGGCGGAAACAATCCGCTCGTCGTGATCGACACACCCAAGGTCAGCGACGCGGCCGCGCTCGTGGTCCAGTCCGCCTTCACCACTGCCGGCCAGCGCTGCACCGCAACGCGACGGCTGATCGTCAAGGCATCCATGCACGACAGCCTGATCGCCGAGGTGAAACAGATCGCCGATCGCATCATCACCGGGGCCCCGTTCGATGACCCCGCCCCCTTCATGGGTCCGGTCATCGACAACGCCGCAGCCGACGGCTTGACCGAAAGCTTCCTCTATCTGCTGAGCAACGGCGGACGCGCGATCAAGCATCTTGTCCGCCCCGACGATACGCTCCCCTTCCTCTCGCCCGCGATCATCGACGTCACGGGGGTCGGCGAGCGTCCGGACGTGGAACTGTTCGGCCCGATCCTGCAGGTGATCCGCGTCGAAGATCTCGACGAGGCCATCGCCGAAGCCAACCGCACCCGCTTCGGCCTCGCCGCCGGACTGATCGGCGGCGGTCCGCAGGACTACAACCGCTTCTGGGCGCATGTCCGCGCGGGCATCGTCAACTGGAACCGGCCAACCGTGGGCGCGACGCCCGCCGCGCCTTTCGGTGGCATCGGCCTTTCGGGCAACCACCGCCCGACCGCGTATTACGCCGCCGATTACTGCGCCTATCCCGTCTCGTCGTCGGAAATGGAACAGCCCCGCGCGATGATCGGCATGGGCCTGCGCGAATAGCGATGTAACGACAAAACCTGGAGCAAGCTGCGCGTCAACCGCCACTCGTCGCCAGATCCACCTCGGTGAGCGCGCTGCCCGCCTTCCTTCGCGCCTGGATCATGTAGGCGGCCGCCCCCTTGCGACCGCCGAGCGCCTGCGCATCGCCATCGACATGCCGGCGCGCGTTATAGCCGGCGGCGGCGAGCCGCGTGTAATAGAAGGCGATGACGTCGTCGGCCGCCACCGGCGTGACGAAGTGGACGACACGCAACCGGCAACCGTCGGCATCCGTGCCCGCGGCCTCCTGCACCGCGCCTCGCGGATATACCGCAAGGGGGGCCGGCAACATGGCCGCCCAGCGCGCCGAGTATTCGACCTTGCCTGCGCAATCGACGTTTCCGGTCTTCGCCGAAGCCGCGAACTGCGCGGCCGTCGCGACATCGCGGATCAGGGCATCCGCCCCGCCCTTCACCGGGGCAGGCGCCGGCCTGATCGCGCCGCCCACCAGCCGCGCCGCATCGGCCTTTGCCGCCGCCACGGCTTCCGGTCCTGTCTGTTCCGGCGGCACCGGTGCCGAAGGCGGTCCGGCCACGGCGATCGCGGCATCCGCGCGGCTTTGGTCCACAAGATCGGGATCGACCATGATCTGGTCGGCCAGGGCGCTCGTCACCGCCGGGTCTTGAGGCCTGGCTTCAGGCTTGGTTTTGTTTTCCCCGCCGCAAGCTGAAAGCGCCACCAGGACGGCGACGAGCGGCAGGACGGGCTTTCCCCAGTTCGGCATGACACTCTCCGGTTGAGCGCCGGATTCTGCCTGCGATTGGTTGAGATTTGCTTGCTCCATGAGAGAAGGGCGCCACCCTCCCGGATGACGCCCTTCGGACCATGCGGTCAGCGAAGCCTTAGCGGCAACGCGACCCGCTGCGGTCGATCTCGCGGCCCAGCAACGCGCCGCCCGCCACGCCGAGGATGGTTCCGAGCGTCCGGTCGCCACGGCCGGCGACCTCGTTGCCGATCAGGCCACCCACCGCACCGCCGACCAGCAAGCCCGTGGTTCCGTTGTCGCGACGGCAATAGTAGCGGCCGTCACGACCCCGCCAGGCGCGACCCTGATAACCGCGGTCGCGACGATTGCCATAATAGCGGTCACCCCGATACTCACGGTATTCGCGATCCCGCCAGTTGTTGGCGCTGTCCGGAGCGCCGGTCATGACGTGCGACGCGACGGGAGCATCGAAAGCGGTCGCGGCGACTGCCGGAGCGGCGGTCAACATGATGCCCGCGGCCGCCGCGGCCAGACCGGCATGGGTGATGAGTTTCCTCATGATTGTTCTCCTAATATCGCCCTTGGCGTTTTTGCTGCCTCGATGTGTTCATGTTTACGAGGATGAAAATGAACGGATGACAACGCCTTGGTCAGCTTTCCCGGAATGCGGCGAGCCGTGCGGAAACATCAGACGGACCGAGCCTTGCCGCACCCTGCTCGTCCGTCTACGGCCCGAACCGGAACGAAAACGCGATGAACGAACCCCAGCCCGAACGGCCGAGCGGCCTACCCCATGCCATCGGAGCCTATGTCGTCTGGGGCCTTCTGCCGCTCTACCTGATGTTCCTGCGCCATGTGCCGCCGTTCGAATTCGTGGGCTGGCGCGTGATTTTCACGCTTCCGATATGCCTGACCATCGTCGCGCTGCGCCGGCAGGGGCCCCAGGTGATCGAAGCGCTGCGCGATCGCCGGGCGGTCCTGCTTCTCCTGACCAGCGCACTGCTGATTGGCGGGAACTGGCTGGTCTATGTCTCCGCAATCGCGCAAGGACATGTACTGGCGGCCAGCCTCGGCTATTATATCAATCCGCTGGTCAACGTGCTGGCCGGCACGCTTTTCCTCGGCGACCGGCTCAACCGGCTGCAATGGGCGGCGGTGGCCATCGCAGGAGCGGGCGTCTCCCTGCTCGCATGGGAAGCGCGGGAAATGCTGGGCATCAGCCTCGCGCTTGCCGGCACCTTCTGCGCCTATGGCCTCGTCCGCAAATTCGTATCAGCCGGGTCACTGCCGGGACTGACGATCGAATCGGCGATGCTGATGCCCGTGGGCCTGGCCATAGTCGCCTGGCATGCCCGCACACCCGAAGGCGTGAGCCTGGGCGTCGATCCCGTCACCGACACGCTCCTGGCGCTGTCGGGCATCGTAACCGCCATTCCGCTGCTCATGTTCGCAGTGGCGGCGAGACGCATGGACTATTCGACGCTGGGCTTCGTCCAGTTCATCGCACCAACCATTGTCTTCTTCCTCGGCCTCTTCGTCTTTCACGAGCCCTTGCGGCAAGTACAGATCGTCTGCTTCGTGCTGATCTGGACGGCGATCGCCCTGTTCAGTTGGGATCTGCTGAGAAAGCGCTCGGCTACCCTCTGAAGCGCCAGCCCAGCGTCTGGCCGGCGTGGAAAGGCACGAGCGCGATGTCGCCACTTTCAATCCGGGCGGGAACCTCGTGATCGATCCTGTCGAGGGTCACCGTGCCGTCATTAAGCGGCAAGCCGTAAAAACGCGGGCCGTGCTCGGAAGCGAATCCTTCCAAATAGTGCAGCGCCCCTTCCTCCTCGAAGACGGCAGCGTAGCTTTCCAGCGCATAGGCCGCATTGAAGATGCCCGCGCAGCCGCAATCCATCTCCTTGCGGTGTATTTCATGCGGCGCGGTATCGGTGCCGAGGAAGAACTTCGCGCTGCCCGAAGCGACCGCCTTGCGCAGCGCCAGCCGGTGCGACTCGCGCTTGGCGACAGGCAGGCAATAGGCATGCGGGCGGAGGCCGCCGGCGAACATCGCATTACGGTTTATATGCAAGTGCTGCGGCGTGACCGTCGCGGCGACGTTCGGGCCGGATGCCTCGACGAAAGCGGCCGCTTCGGCAGTCGTGATGTGCTCGAAGACGACCTTCAGACCGGGAAAGTCCTTTACGAGCCGATCCAGCACACGATCGATGAACACCGCCTCACGGTCGAAGACATCGACGGCGGGGTCTGTCACCTCCCCATGGACGCAAAGCGGCATGCCAGCCTTCTCCATCACCGCGAGGGCAGAATGGATGTGCGCGACATCGGTGACGCCGTGGGCGGAACCGGTGGTGGCGTGCGCGGGATAGAGCTTGGCAGCGGTGAATACCCCGCGCGCATGGCCCTCGGCGAGCATGGCGCCGTCGATATGGTCGGTCAGATAACAGGTCATCAACGGCATGAAGCCAGAACCGGCGGCCGCCATGATGTCGGAACGATACTGTTCCGCCGCCTCGATCGTCGTGATCGGCGGCGAGAGATTGGGCATGACAACCGCCCGCGCGAACTGCCGCGCGGTATAAGGCGCTACCAGACGCAGCATGTCGCCGCGGCGCAAGTGGACATGCCAGTCGTCAGGCTGGCGGATAACGAGAGTGCTGTCGCTCATTCGCGCGTCCTTGCCACATCGCGAGCAGGGAGGACAGCGCGGGATTGATGTAGCACGCTGGCATCAAGCCCTGATCTCCCCATTGCGAGGTTCATGACAATCTCTGCACACGGTAAGCGTTGCAAATCGCCGCGATTCCACCCACTTGGAAGCCATGCCTGCTACCCGTTTGCGCAGCCGCGCGATCATCCGCCTGTCGCCGCTCGATCCCGCCGAGGATGTCGCCGAATTCCTTCAGGGCCTCGTCACCAATGACGTTCAGGGAGCACTGCCGGTCTGGGCCGGGCTGCTCACGCCGCAGGGCAAGGCCCTGTTCGACTTCATCGTTTGGCCTTCCGGCAAAGACCTGCTGATCGACTGCGAGGCGGATGCCGCCGACGCGCTGATCAAGCGCCTCTCGCTCTATCGCTTGCGCCGCAAGATCGGCGTGGCGCGCGACGAAGGTGTCGCCGTGCATTGGCGCCCGCACGAGGGTGACGGCGCCGCCCCGGACCCGCGCCTGCATGCGCTGGGCGAGCGCTGGCTCGCCCCCGCCGAACCCGATGACGAAAGCGCCGACGAGGAATGGCGCGCACATCGCCTGTCGATGGGCGTCACAGAGGGAGCGAAGGAACTCGGCAGCGACGCCACTCTCTGGCTCGAATGCAACGCCGCCGAACTTCATGGCGTGAGCTTCTCCAAGGGCTGCTATGTCGGACAGGAGAACACGGCGCGGATGAATTGGCGACAGAAGGTCAACCGGCGGCTGGTGGTGGTGCCGCTCGACCGCTCGGACCCGGCGCGGCGGCGCGTGGCCTATCCCGAATTCGGACTGGCGGTCGATCACCTGCGGGTGGAAGACATCGACAAGGCGCTGACGCCGAAGTGGCTGTCTCTGGATTAAGGTGTAAACTTCCAGTCTCTACGTGAAATCTTCGCATAGAGACCGGAAACGTAAGCGCGCTTCACGCGGCGTGCATCGCATCCACTTCGTCATCGCAGTTGCAGGCCTCGCCCAGCTCGATCGCATAGGCGAGCGCGGGCGCAACGCCCCCACGCCCCGCGCTGTAACGGATGCGCCTTGCGCCCGTGGGGACGAAGCCCACCTTCTCCAGCACGCGGCCAGACGCGGGATTGTCGGTAAAGTGACCGGCGACAACCCTGCGGTGTCCGAGCACCCTGGCCAGGTTCAGCACCGCGCGCGCGGCTTCGGTCGCGTAACCCTGCCCCCAGTATGCAGGCGCGATCCAGTAGCCCAGTTCAACATCGTCTTGATCGCGCGCCAGCCCGACGTGCCCGATCAGTCTGGCCCCTTCGGCCGAAGGCAGCGTGACGAAGAAATTGGGCAGCATGGCTTCGCGCGGACGGGCGAGAAATTCGCGCGCATCTTCGATCGTGTACGGCCATGGGGCCGAGACGAGATTGCGCACCACCGCCCGATCGTTGACCAGGGCGAAGGTCTCTTCGAGATCCTCCGGCCAGGCGGGCCGCAGGAACAGGCGTTCGCTGCGAATGAACATCGTGCTTCTCCTCTCATCCGCCCCGCGAGCGTCGCATAGGCGCTGCGCGTGACATTGTGGTTACGGCTTTCGTCGGGGCGCACGACATAAGCGCTGCAGCGACGATGGCGTTCCGAGGGAGAGACGAAAAAAGGGAGACGGGGCGGGCCCCTCTCCCTCTGTCAGCCGGACATGGAGTCCGGCGGGGGCCATCCCGTCAGGATGGCCCTTTGCAAGACCATCCGCTTATTCGGCGGCTGCCGGCACGTCTACCGAGACGTACTTGCGGCCAAGCTTGCCGTCATGGAATCGCACTCGACCGGCATCGAGGGCAAAAAGGGTGTGATCCTTACCGATGCCGACATTGGCGCCGGGATACACCTTGGTGCCGCGCTGACGCACGATGATGTTGCCGCCGATCACTTCCTGACCGCCGAACTTCTTGACGCCGAGGCGGCGGCCTGCGGAGTCGCGACCATTGCGGGATGAACCGCCTGCTTTCTTATGTGCCATGTCGAACTACTCCGAAAATCTTACTCGGCCGCGCCGGCTTCTTCAGCCTTGGGCGCAGCAGCCTTCTTGGCGGCCTTCTTCTGCTCATCACCGACGGCGAGAATGCGCAGCAGGGTCATCTGCTGACGATGGCCATTGCGACGGCGATAGTTGTGCCGGCGGCGCTTCTTGAAGACGATCACCTTCTCGGACTTCGCCTGCGCAATGATCTCGGCCGAAACCACGACCTTCGCGGCATCGGCAAGCTCGCCGTCGGCACCGGCGATCAGAACGTCGCCCAGAGTGATCTTGTCGCCGGCTTCACCCGCCAGCTTCTCGACCGCGATCTTGTCTCCGGCGGCAACCCGGTACTGCTTGCCGCCCGTGCGCACTACTGCGAACATGGTATCCTGCACCTATCAAAAACTGTTCAGCCGCCCCGGCCGCTTGCCGACAGTATCGGCTGCGCGGGCGACGCGCCGGACGCCCGCCGGGTGGCGGGGGCCGGAAAGAGAGGTGCCGTTAGTCGAAGCCCCCGCGAGTGTCAACCGGTTGGGGCAAGGATTCGCCCGCCAAGCTTTGCCTCTCGCACCCCACGCGTGGCATGCTATGGCGCATCCATGATACGCCGCAATGCTTGTATAGCCCCGTTTGTGCTGGCCCTCTCACTAAGTGCCTGCGCGGCGAGCGGCGACTATCCATCCTTGAGCATCCGTCAGGCCGAGCGAATCAGCGGCAGCGCCAACGTCGTGGCTGCCCAGCCCGGCCCGGCGGCCCTGCCCGCGCCGAATCCCGAGTTCGCTGCCCGACTGGCGCAACTGATCGATCAGGGGCGTGATGCGCACCAGCGGTTCTCTGCGCGGCGTGGCGACGCAGAACAACGCGTCATGGCCGCGAGCGGCGCGGCGGTCGCCAGCGAGGCATGGTCGGTCGCCAGCGTCGCGCTCGCGGATCTCGAAGCTTCGCGCAGCGAGGCCATGGTCGCGCTGGGCGAGCTCGACGCGATCTACGCCGCCGAAGCGATCGCCGCGACCGAAAGCGGCGATCCCTCGAAGCGCGATGCGGCAGCAACCGCGCGCGATCAGGTTACGGCGATAGTCGGCGAGGAAGACGACGTGCTGGCGCGGTTGCGCGGAAAGCTACGGAGCTAGCATGCCGGACTGAAACGGCACCAGCCTAGCGCCATCGCTCAAGGTCATCGAAGTCGACGGCGCGTGGTTCGATCCAGTTCCAGATACCCCCCACTTTCTCGCGCTTCCAGAACCAGCTTTCACTCTTGAGATGATCCATCGCGAACTCGGCGGCGGCGAAAGCATCGCGGCGGTGGCGAGCGGCGGCTGCGACCAGAACAATGGCGTCTCCCGGCGTCATCTCGCCCGAACGATGGATCATCAGGAGACCATCGAGCGGCCAGCGTTCTTCGGCGTCCGCCGCCAGCACTTCCATCCCCGGCAAGGTCAACGGTTCGTAGTGGCGCAGTTCCAGCGCCTCCACGCCTCCGCCGGCGCGGACCTTTCCGAGAAAGGCCGCGACCCCGCCGGCTTCAGGATGCGCGGCCGTAAAGGCTTCGATCTCGGCGCCCGGATCGAAGGGTGCGGCCAGCAGGCGGACGTCGGCCGCCATGTCAGCCTCCGCTCACCGGTGGCAGGAATGCAAGCTCGTCGCCATCCGCCAGCACCAGCAGCGAAGGATCTGCGACCAGCACACCATTCTGCGCCATGCGGATGCGCGGCATGGCCAGCGCTTCCGCCAGCGCCGGTTCAAGCATGGCGAGCACCGCAGCCAGCGTCGCCGCGCCGACCACCTCCCGCTCGGCCCCGCCAGCGGCATCTTCGAGGCGCCCCAGGAACACCAATTTCAGCCTCATGGCCCTAGCCGCCCGTCATCGACATGTGGCGCGCCAGCGCAGGCGCGCCGCCGGGACGGTCGATCACGAAGTGATGCCGCGCCGGCTTGATCTTCATCGCAATATCGAGCGCACCCTGCAGCGCCCGCTCCGGATCGTCCGAACGCAGCGCCGCACGCAGATCGACCTGCTCGTTGCCACCGAGACAGGCGTAAAGCTGGCCCGTCGCGGTCACGCGAATGCGGTTGCAGCCCTCGCAGAAATTGTTCGTCAGTGGCGTTATGAGGCCAAGCCGACCGCCCGTCTCCTCCACGTCGAAATACCGCGCCGGGCCACCGGTGCGATGTCCGCTAGGCGTCAGCCTCCAACGGCTTTCGAGCTTTTCCCGCACGACCGAAAGCGGCAGGTAATGATCGAAGCGGTCTTCCTCCACCTCGCCCAGCGGCATGACCTCGATCAGCGTCACATCGCAGCCCCGGCCATGCGCCCAGGCGATCAGCTCGGGTATCTCGTTTTCGTTCACGCCCTTCAGCGCGACGGTGTTCAGCTTG
>DASWWL010000102.1:0-44894 GCA_036400975.1 Novosphingobium sp.
GCAGCAGATATCCGGCATCGGCAACGGTTGAAATTGACGGATGCCCTGATCCTCGCCACCGCGCAAGTGAACGGAGCCATCCTGGTAACACGCAATATCAAGGATTTCCCGGCAGCGATGCCCGGTATCCGCATTCCCTATACGCTCTAGCAAAGGCATCCTCGGCCATGTGTGGCATCATCGGTATCGTCGGCAAGGAAGAAGTGGCGGATCGGCTGGTCGATGGTTTGCGCCGCATGGAATACCGGGGTTACGACAGCGCTGGCGTGTGCACTGTGCACGAAGGCCAGCTTGTCCGCCGTCGCGCCGAAGGCAAGCTGGTCAATCTGGTGCGCGAGCTGGCGCGCGATCCCGCCCCTGGCCATATCGGCATCGCGCATACCCGCTGGGCGACGCATGGCGCCCCCACGGCCGCAAACGCCCATCCCCACGCGACGGCAGAGCTGGCGCTCGTCCACAACGGCATCATCGAGAACTTCCGCCCCTTGCGCGAGATGCTGACCGCGCGCGGTCGCAAGTTCGAAAGCGATACGGACACCGAAGTGGTCGCGCACCTGATCTCCGAGCAGGTCGAGGCCGGGATCTCCCCCGAAGACGCAGTCAAGGCAGCCCTGCCCCAATTGCGCGGTGCGTTCGCGCTGGCCATCACGTTCCGCCGCCGCCCCGACATGCTGATCGGCGCACGCCTGGGCTCGCCCCTGGTCGTGGGTTATGGCGATGGCGAAACCTACCTCGGCTCCGACGCGCTGGCGCTGGCGCCGCTGACCCAGAAGATCACTTATCTGGAAGAAGGCGACTGGGTAATCATTACCCGCGACGGCGCGCGGATCTTCGACAAGGACAACATCCCCGTTACGCGCGAGATCGTTTCCTCCGGCGCTTCGGCAGTCGCCATCGAGAAGGGCAATTATCGCCACTTCATGCAGAAGGAGATCTTCGAACAGCCCACCGTCGTCGCCCAGACGCTGCGCAGCTATATCCGTCAGGTCGATCAGAGCGTGGCGCTGCCGCAGATGGATTTCGACCTCTCGAAGATCAACCGCCTCACTATCGTCGCCTGCGGCACATCCTATTACGCCGGCATGGTGGCGAAATACTGGTTCGAGACATTTGCCCGCCTGCCCGTCGATATCGATGTCGCCAGCGAGTTCCGCTACCGCGACCCGGTGCTGGAACCCGGCGGGCTCGCCCTGTTCATCTCGCAATCGGGGGAGACCGCCGACACGCTGGCAGCATTGCGCCATTGCAAGGCGGCAGGACAAACCATCGCCGTCGTCGTCAACGTGCCCACCAGCACGATGGCGCGCGAAGCCGATCTACTGCTGCCGACCCATGCAGGCCCAGAGATCGGAGTTGCCTCCACCAAGGCGTTCACATGCCAGCTTGCGGTGCTTGCCGCGCTTGCCGCGCATCTGGCGGTGAAGCGGGGACGCATGGACCGGACCGAAGAAACCGACGTCGTCGCGCAACTGATCGAAACGCCCGCCTGCCTCAACGCTGCCTTGGCGCACGACGAGGAAATCGCGGCGATGGCCCATCTCATCGCTCCGGCTCGCGATGTGCTCTATCTCGGGCGCGGACCGGACTATCCCCTGGCGCTGGAAGGTGCTCTGAAGCTTAAGGAAATCAGCTATATCCACGCGGAAGGCTACGCCTCAGGGGAAATGAAACACGGCCCCATCGCCTTGATCGACGAAGCCGTGCCGGTGATCGTCCTCGCCCCTTCGGGCCCGCTGTTCGAAAAAACCGTCAGCAACATGCAAGAAGTGCGTGCGCGTGGCGGCAAGATCGTTCTCATTTCCGATGCCGAAGGCCTGGCCGAAGCAGGGGAAGGCTGTCTCGCGACGATAGAAATGCCCAAGATTCACCCCTTGATCGCACCATTGGTCTATGCCGTCCCCGTCCAGTTGCTTGCCTATCACGTCGCCTGCGCCAAAGGCACCGATGTCGATCAGCCCCGGAATCTCGCCAAGAGCGTCACTGTGGAATGAGACGAAGCGAGTGGCCGCGCCTCGCAACGGTAACTCCTCGATAACCCAAACCGGCATATATCGGCAGAGTGACCGACGGACTGTCCAACTCCCCCGCGCTGCCGACAGAACTGCCTGTACTGGCGGTGCTGGGACTTACGGATCCCGGCGAGGGTGACTGGGCGCGTTTGCGCGGTATACAATATTCCTCCCTGCCCCGTGCGACACTGACGCGGCTGATCGCACAGGCCATGGCCGCTCTCGCCACGGCCTCACTATTCTTCGCCTCCACAAACTTCCTCTTCATCCTCGGCTGGCTCACCCTGCTGGGGGCGACGCTCCATTACAGCTCCAAGATCGCCGCACCCCTGATAGATGCCGACCGTCGCCGGATGTCGCGCGAAGAAGTGAAACGCCTGACCCAAAGCGCAATCCTGAACGCACTTGTCTGGGTTGTGCCGGTTGCAGGCTGCGCGCTGTTCCTGGACACCGAAGCCCAGCTGAAGCTGTGGACCATCCTGGCAATGCTGATGACCGCTTCGGCCATCCTTCTGCCTGCCGTGCCGATGGCCACACTAATGCATACAGGCATCGTAGGAGGGGCGACCATCCTGCTTTTCCTCGCGACAGGCGCCTTGGACATGGCTCTACTGGTGCTCGCCTTCTCGCTCACCATCTGCTTCGGAGCGATTGAAAGCGCCCGGCGATATCTGACTGCCAAGCTCGCAGAAGCCGGCATGACAGAAAGGAACGAAGTCGTTTCGCTCCTGCTCCGGGAGTTCGAGGAAGGCGAGGCGGACTGGCTGTGGCAGATCGATCCCGCACGCCGCGTCCGCACCGTTTCGCCGCGCTTCGCCTTCGCGCTTGGTCTGGATACCGCGGACATAGAAGGCCAGCCGTTCATTCAGTTGATCGCGGGAAGCGCCTGGGAAACCGGACAATTCCCCTCCAGTCTGCATGACCTGGCGGAACGGCTGAAACGGCGGGAAAGCTTCTCCAATCTGCTCGTGCGCGTCACGATCAACGGCCAACAGCGGTGGTGGGAATTATCCGGAACGCCGAAGACCGACGACAATGGCGTGTTCAACGGCTTTCGTGGCGTCGGCTCCGACGTTACCGAGCAGCGGGAAAGCGCGGAAAAAATCGCCTATCTCGCACGCTACGACACGCTCACCGGCCTACCTAACCGCATGATGCTGAACGAAGCTCTTGCCGATGCGCTAGGCTATGCCGAAAAATGGCGAACCCGTTGCGCATTCCTGATGATCGATCTCGATCGCTTCAAGGCGGTGAACGATTCGCTGGGCCACATGATCGGCGACCAGTTGCTGGCGCTCGTTTCCCAGCGGCTCAAGGAACTCATGAGCGCCAACGAGGTATGCGGGCGCCTGGGCGGCGATGAATTCGCAATCGTCATCCGTGACGCATCCGACCTGGGTTGTGTCGATCATATTGCGCACAAGGTGATCGAGCGCCTCTCCCAGCCATACGAGATCGATCATCACACTCTATACGTGGGCGCCAGCATAGGTTCGGCAGTGGGTCTGCGCGACGGATCGACGGTTGAGACGCTGATGCGCAATGCCGACCTCGCGCTTTATCGATCGAAGGAGGAAGGCGGCAGCGCTCATTATACATATGAGCCTGCACTCCACGCCCATGCCGAGGAACGGCGACGGCTGGAGTTCTCGCTTCGCCGCGCCCTGGATCGGGGCGAAATGCAGCTGCATTACCAGCCCGTCGTGGCTGCCCATGGCGAAAACATCGTCAGCTTCGAAGCCCTGCTGCGCTGGAACAGCCCCGAGCATGGCTTCGTCAGCCCCGCGAAATTCATTCCCTTGGCGGAAGACACGCGCCTGATCGTGCCGATCGGAGAATGGGTACTGCGCGAAGCCTGTCGGGAAGCGACAAACTGGCCCGAGCATATAAAGGTTGCAGTCAACGTATCCGGCGAGCAGTTGCTCGACCCGAATTTCACCGCCAGCGTAGTCGGTGCCCTGTCGAACAGCGGCCTGAGCGCGAACCGGCTCGACGTCGAAGTGACGGAAAGCATATTCCTGCGTGATGCGACGCTTGCGCGCGACTCGCTGGAAAAGATCATGGCCCTCGGCTGCGGCGTATCGCTTGACGATTTCGGCACCGGCTATTCATCGCTCGGCTATCTCAGGCGGCTGCGCTTCTCGACCATCAAGGTGGATCGCAGCTTCGTCCAGGGCGCTGCGCAAGGCAATGCCGAAAGCCTTGCGATTATCCGGGCAGTGGTCGCAATGGCGGACAGTCTCGAGATGTCGACCACTGCTGAAGGCGTAGAGACCGAAAATGAACTCGCCGTCGTGCGGGAACTCGGTTGCCGCAACATCCAGGGCTACTATTTCGGCAGGCCCATGCCGGCGCACGATACGCTGCAGCTATTCGCCAGGCTTGGGTTGCAGACCGGTTCGGTCGCCTAAACCCGCACCAGCCCGCGCACCACGTTCTCGAACAGCGCGCGGCCATCAACGCCGCCCTGAGCCTGTTCGATCATACGTTCGGGATGCGGCATCATGCCCAGGACGTTCCCTGACTCGTTGAGGATGCCGGCGATGTCGCGAGCCGAGCCGTTGACCGGCTCGGCATAACGGAAGGCCACGCGCCCTTCACCTTCCAGGCGATCGAGCGTTGCATCATCGGCAAAGTAATTGCCGTCATGGTGCGCGACCGGAATTGTGATGCGGCTGCCCTGCTCATAGCCTGCGGTGAACAACGACTGTCCGTTTGCCACCACCAGCGGCACTTCACGGCACACAAAGCGGATGCCAGCGTTGCGCATCAATGCGCCGGGCAGCAACCCGGCTTCGGTCAATACCTGAAAGCCGTTGCAGACACCGAGTACGGGAACACCGCGCCCTACGGCCTCGACCACCGCACGCATGATCCGACTGCGCGCGGCCATGGCGCCGGAACGAAGGTAGTCACCATAGGAAAAGCCACCGGGCAGCGCGATGAAATCCAGGTTGTCCGGCAGTTCGGCGTCGCCATGCCAAACGCGGAAAGGATTCTCTCCGGAAACCTTTTCCAGCGCGTCGGCCATATCCCGATCGCAATTGGAACCCGGGAAAGTGATGACGGCGGCGCGGAACCCGCTCATGCAGACACCCGTTCGACGCGATAGTTCTCGATCACCATGTTGGCGAGAAGCTTGCGACACATCTCGTCCAACGCAGCATCGGTGACAGTTTCGTCAACTTCCAGCTCGATCAACCGACCGGCGCGGACATCCTTTATGCCGGCGAAGCCCAGCCCCTCGAGCGAATGCTGAATTGCGCGTCCCTGCGGATCGAGCACGCCATTCTTGAGGCTGACATGAACGCGGACTTTCATCACCGGGCCTTTCGCAAAGAATGCGGGAATCGAGCCGAGCCTATGGCCTCGACTCGACCCGGGGGCAAGGCATGCGACGCGACCACCCCCGGATTCGCCGCAATCAGAAGTCGAACTGCGCGCGAACGCCCATGACATCCGCCTGATAATCCCGCTTGCCTGCTGCCGGCAGGAAAGCATCGTCCACCCAGATATGGCCGTAATTGAGGATAAAGCGCACATAGTCGGTGGGGATCCACAACAACGAAGCGCCACCGATCTGCTGGCGTCCACCGACAATGCCGGCATCCGACAAGTCCAGCCATTCGTAACGGCCGTTGACCTGCACAGCGCCGATACCCCCCTTGTTGACGGGATTCTTAGGCCGGATACGGTCGTAGACCCCGCCCTTGTAGGCCGTGACATCGTTCGTCAGCAAATAGCCTACTTCCGCATAACCACCATTGAATGTCGGATCGGCGAGGCCGGAACGCATGGCGGTGAACCAGTGGCTTTCGGCGCTTGCATGAAAGCGTCCATGGATATAGGCCAGTTCTGCTCCGAAACTGCGCTCGCCCTCCACCAGCATCACCGTGCCGGTGTTCACCAGCCGCGCATCGGTCGTATGAATGAAAGGCCGCGCGCTGTATGCACCGACATGCGCCAGGTCATTGAATCGCCGGTAATGCGCCGACCCGCCGATATGCAGTGTACCGCCGGCTAGTTTGGGCATGAACACGATACGGCCGTCGATGCTGTAGCTGTTATCACTGTCGCTTGTCAGATCTTTCGCATTGTCCGCGAATATCCCGCCCTGCATCATCAGGGTCTTGCCGCTGTAAGTAGCGCTGACGCCTACCCGGCGCTCAAAGCCGAACGCGCTGCTGAACGCGGCCCGCTCCATGAAGCTGGTGAAAAGATCGGAGGTCATTTCCTCCATGCCCCAGAACGGCTTTTGCTGGCCGACGGTCAGAGTGATGTCTGGATTAGCCTTATAGGTCAGATACAAATCCGTCAGATCGACAGCGCTATTGGCAAGGTCCGCTTCCGCACGATAGCCGAAGCCTCCGGGAATGGTGCCGTCGAAGCCGATGTAAGCGCGGCGAAACTCGGTGCCGACGCCAAAGCTGTTGCGCGAGGCGATGCCATTGGGCGCATCCACGCTGCCGACGTCCACCTGCAACCGGCCGCGCGGCTTGAATGACCAGCCGTCCTTGGTGGCGAGCTTCGGCGCGCCATCCCAGGTAATATCGGTAGCCGGCTTGGCGTTTGTGCTGGGAACGGGCGCCGCTGCGACCGCGGCTGTCGCCGTATCCGCCTTGGCCTGCGTAGCCGCAAGCTGGCTTTCCAACGTATTGATGCGCGCCGCCATCTGCTGCATCTGTGCCCGCATCGCAGCCAGCTCTTGGTGGACAGCCGCCGCATCCGCGGACTGGGCCTTGGCTGGCAGTGCCCACCCCAGCGCTATAGCTATCGCAGTCGTTGAAATTCGGATCTGGCTGGTCTTCATTTGCGACTTCCCTTCGTAGGGTATGTGACGATTTCGCGAAGGACCTAGGTCAGTTTCATGACACTTTGCTGACATTTATGACCACTCCGAGACGATCAAAGTGAAACATCATGGAAATGCACAGGAAACACTGCAGAAATAATGCAAATCCCGATATCTTGAATGCGTCTTCTCGCCATGCGATCGACCTTCGTATTGCCGAAAGGCACGCAGAGCGGCGAATCGGAGACACCGCATGACGATTTCGTTCGAAGGCCGGGTAGCGATCGTCACGGGAGCTGGCGGCGGCCTCGGCCGTGCCTATGCGCGGGAACTGGCGCGACGGGGAGCAAAGGTCGTCGTCAACGATCTCGGCGGCGCGCGTGATGGCACCGGGCATTCCGACGCTGCGCTTCAGGTCGTCGAAGAAATCCGGAAGGCCGGAGGGGAAGCGATCGCCGATGGCGGCGATGTGGCCGACTACGCCCAGATGGAAGCCATGGTCACGCGCGCGCGTGAGACCTGGGGCGGCGTGCACATCCTCATCAACAACGCCGGTATCCTGCGTGACAAGACTTTCGCCAAGATGGCGCCCGAAGATTTCGAGGCAGTAGTGCGGGTCCATCTTTTCGGCGCGGCATTCGCCAGCAAGGCGGTCTGGGAAGGCATGCGCGAGCAGAACTACGGCCGTATTCTAATGACTACTTCGGCAAGCGGGCTTGGCGGCAATTTCGGGCAGGCTAACTACGGCGCGGCGAAGCTCGGTCTCGTCGGCCTGGCCAGGACACTCTATCTCGAAGGCGCCAAATACGGCATTCGCGTCAACTCGCTGGCGCCAACTGCAGGCACCCGGATGACGGAAGACATCTTCCCCGATGAAGCGTTCAAGGCATTCGACGCGAAAAGCGTAGTGCCCGCCGCACTCTATCTCGTTTCGGATGAAGCCCCGACCAACGCCATCGTCGGAGCAGGCGCAGGCGTCTACCAAAGTGCCTGGATCACGATGAATGAGGGCGTCCTGCTATCCGAAGACGACCGCACGCTCGAAGGTTTCGCCGCCGCCTGGCAGCAAATCGTCGACCGCAGCAACGATGCCCCCATTCGCTCCGGCATGGAACAGGCGCAACACGCACTGACGATGCTGGCGACAGCGAAGACGAAATAAGTGCGGCAATCCTGACGAATGGGACCCTTTCAGGAATGGCGTGTCCACTTACGGTCGTCTTGAATATTCCATGCCGCGATCACGCCACTTAACGATTTGATACGCTTGCCGTCCTAGCGCCACCCAACCTCCAACGCTTTACCCGCCTCTAATCCTCCACCGCCTTCAGCAGCCGCCGCTCCAGCGGGAACAATACGCCGGCCAGTTCATGCCCACGCCTGAGTATCTGGCCAGCCTCCCCGAACAGCGTCCACATGCCCTGGCGGGCACGTAGGGAGGGGCGCTTTTCGATGCGGGTGTGGGGGCGGTCGGCGGCGCGGCGGAAGGCGCAGAAGCTGGCGGCTTCCCGGCCGAAGTCCATCGCATAGTCGCGCCATTCGCCTGCGGCGACCATGCGGCCATAAAGGTCGAGAATGCGTTGCAGTTCGATACGATCGAACCCCACCTGAAGCGTTTTACCGGAGGGAAAGGCAATCACGGTGGCACCCGAACCGCTCACCCCCGCTCCGCCTGACGCCATACTGCGTCAGCTCCGAGTACGCTTGCGCGCGGCCGTTTCGGTGAGCTCACGCTCGGCGAGCAATTCCGCCACCTGCTTGCGAAGCATCGCAACCTCAGCTTCGAGATCCTCGAAGCGCTGACCGCCTGGCTCGCAAGGCTCCTTGCACGGCGTGCCGTAGGGCATGAATTCCTTCGCCCAGGTCTCGGCGGCGACAAGCGTTGAGCGGGCCTTGACGCCGACCATGGTCGCGCCTTCCGGGACGTCATCCGTCACGACGGCATTGGCGCCGATACGCGCACGCTGACCGATGGTGATCGGCCCCAGTATCTGTGCCCCGGCACCAACGATCACATTATCCTCCAGCGTCGGGTGGCGCTTGCCGCCCTTGCCGTTGGTCGGATTGGTGCCGCCCAGAGTGACGCAAGGGTAGATCGTGACATTGTCACCGATCACTGCCGTCTCGCCGATGGTTATGAAGCCATGTTCAAGGAACAGGTGCTTGCCGATTTTGGCACCGGGATGGATTTCGAACCCCGTGAGAAAACGCGACCAGTGATTGACCGCACGCGCGAGGAAGAATAGCCGCGCCCGGAACAGGCGATGCGCCAGCTTGTGCCAAGCCACAGCCCATACACCCGGGTAGAGGAGGACTTCCCAGCGTGAGCGCGGCGCGGGATCACGCGCGACAATCGAGTCCAGATATGCGATCAACTGTGAGAACATCGCCCCATTTTCCCATTTGTGGCCGTTCAAAGCAAGCGCGGTCGACTATCCCCAGCCAGTTCCTCCAGCGCGTCACGCCATATGGACAGCGTCGGCGCCTGCTTGCGTTCCAGGCTCAGCCGATCGATCGCTGCGACCAGCAATTCCACGCTCATGTGGCTACGCTCAAGCCGAGGTACAAGATAGCTGGTTGCAGTTTCGTCAAGAACGATGCCGCGATGTTCCGCATGCAAACCGATCAGCGCCGCCAACGTCACATCGTCCGGTTCCGCGATAGCGAGGTGAAACGCCGCCCCGATCCGCGAAGCGAGGTCGGGCAATGCAATCTTCCAGTCCCCTTGGGGCGCATTGCTGACCAGCAAGAGAGGCGTGCCGCTTTCCTGGGCCCTGTTCCACTTATGGAACAGATCCGCCTCGTCGATCGTGTCGGCTCCATCGATCGCCTGGCCCTTGCCCGCCTCGACGAACCAGCGCGCCAGCAGGGACTTTCCCGACCGCGGCGGCCCGAAGAGGACGGCGGTGCCAAACGGCCAGTCTTCCGTTCGTTCGCAAGCAGCAAGAACCGCAGCATTGTCGTTACCGACAAGAATACGGGCTGGAACCGAGCCGGCGGCGGCTAGCGGGAGGGCGATCTGAGACATGGCCGAACTAACGCCGGATGCTGAGAGCGTTGCTTCCGGCCGAAACCTGCCAGCCCCGCGCCCGCAGCGTCGCCGCCAAGGCGTCAAGATCGCCGGCCAGAGTCACTCTCATGACCGAAGTGCCGCCAATGGCGATACTCGTCGTCGCCGCGCCCTGCACCCCAGGCGCGCCGCGCACTGCTGCAAGCGCCGTGTCCACCGCAGCCGCGTCGGGCGAAGCGAACTGGATGGTGTAGCTGCGCGTCGTGGTGGTAGCTGGCTGCACGGGCGCCTGACTGGCCACGGCCCCCGGCAGCACCGCGACATCGACAGATTCCGGCGCATCGATCTTCGCCTTCGCGGCGGCCTGCACCGCCGCCAGCGCGGCATAGAAGGTTTGCTGATCGGCATAGAGCGTCGGATCAGGTCGCAGCAGGCCGCTATAAAGTGCGTTGGCATAGATCTGATCGATCCGCACCAGCGCTTCGTTCAGCATCTTGCTCACCCCCCTCTCGTCGGGAGCGGTGAGCGTAAAACTGTCGAGATATGTGTTATCGGGGCCATAGCGCGCAGTGAAAGTGCCTTTTACCGGACCACCCGGCCACTCCCGTTCGATATGCGCAACTGGCATGATAACGTCCGAAGCACCGAACTGATCAAGTATCCCACGCCACCACAAGCGGCTGCGCCGCCCGGTCTGGCCGGCGGTGAGCAACAACGACTCGCCTCCCGCGCCCACGGGACGAACATAGTCGATCGGGCTCGCCGCCGTGCCGAAGTTGGCCCAGGCGCGCTGCCATGCGCCGCGCACCTCGAAAACTTGCGCGACGCCGCCGGAATACAGCACCGGGACGACCAGCATGGGCGCGGAGCGCTGCCGTGGACCGCCATCAGCGCCCGCCAGAAACTGCCCCGCCTTGGTGCGATCGAATATCACGCCCAGTCTCGCGACATAGCGTCGCGGGCCGATCTGCTCACGTTCTATAACGACGGCGGCAACCATTGCATCGATCTGGCCATCGCTCATCTGCGGGCCCTTGATCGCTTCCCAGGCCTTGCGCTGCGCCAGCTTCCATCCCTCGGCTCGCGCTTCCTCGGCATTCTTGCCGGTAACGTTGACCTCGATTCCAGTGACCTGGATATCAGTGGTGCTAGCCACCGGCGCGATGCCCCGTTCACCCTCAATCTGGGCGATCAGCTTGTCCGGACCGATGGCGATAAGCGCCACGGCAAGCGCCGTACCAAGCGCGAGCACAAGCTGCGCGGCGGGTCCGGGGCGGTAGGTCCGCAGGGCTTGGGAAAGGATTGCGCGTGTCATCAGGGGAAAACCGCGCGCCTTTTGCCCAAACGGCGATGGAAATCCAAGCGCGAAAGCGATAGGCGCTGCGTCATGTCCGAAAAGAAGTCCCCTGGAAGCTATAGCTACGAACAGGCTGGCGTCTCTATCGCCGCCGGCAATGCACTGGTGAAAGCTATCGCTCCGCTCGCCAAATCGACCGCCCGCCCTGGCGCGGATGCAGACCTGGGAGGCTTCGGCGGCTTCTTCGATCCGCGCGCGGCGGGCTACAAGGATCCGCTGCTCGTCGCCGCCAATGACGGGGTAGGCACCAAGGTCAAGCTGGCTATCGACCATGACCGGCACGACCACATCGGTATCGATCTGGTCGCGATGTGCGTCAACGACCTGATCGTGCAAGGCGCAGAACCGTTATTTTTCCTCGACTATTTCGCTACCGGAAAGCTCGACAACGGCGTGGCCGAGCGCGTCGTCGCCGGCATCGCCGAAGGCTGCAAGCAAGCCGGCTGCGCACTGATCGGCGGCGAGACTGCGGAAATGCCCGGCATGTATGCCGCGGGCGATTACGACCTCGCCGGCTTTTGCGTGGGCGCCGTCGAGCGCGGCGAACAATTGACCGGGGATAAGGTGGCCGAAGGCGACGTCCTGCTCGGCGTCGCTTCTTCCGGTGTGCATTCGAATGGCTATTCGCTGGTTCGGCGTCTTGCCGCGGACAAGGGCTGGAAGCTGAACCGCCCCGCCCTGTTCGATCCCGACGTGTTGCTGATCGACGCCCTGATCGCACCAACACGCATCTACGTTCAGAGCTTGCTCCCGCTGATTCGCGGTGGGCGCGTCCATGCCCTCGCCCATATCACGGGCGGCGGCCTGCTGGAGAACGTGCCGCGCGTCCTGCCCAAGGGCTTGCACGCGCACATCTCAGCCGATGCCTGGACGCAACCCCGCCTGATGGCCTTCCTGCAGGCGCAGGGCAACATCGAGCCCGAAGAGATGGCGCGCACTTTTAACTGCGGCATCGGCATGGTGCTGGCGGTTGCTCCCGATATGGCAGACAGCGTGCTTCTGGATCTTGAGGCAGCAGGTGAAACCGTGTTCCGCATCGGCGACATCCGCGCCGGCGATCGTGGCTGCACTGTCACCGGCAGCAACGAGGTATGGAGCGCCCGCGCACCCTGGAGCGCGACCCATATTGCCTGAGCGTGCCAAGGTCGCCGCGCTGATTTCCGGCAGCGGCACGAACATGGCGGCCCTGCTTTATGCCAGCCGCGCCGCCGACTGCCCCTATGAGATCGTGCTGGTCGCCAGCAACAATCCCGATGCGGGAGGCCTCACGCTGGCGGAAGCGGAAGGCATCCCTATCTTTGCTCTGCCCCACAAGGGCATGGCGAGGACGGATCACGACAAGGCGATGGATGCGGCCATTCGCGCCAGCGGCGCCCAATACGTCGCGCTGGCCGGTTACATGCGCATCCTGACACCGGAATTCGTTGCCGGCTGGGAAGGCCGGATGCTGAACGTGCATCCCTCGCTGCTACCGAAGTACAAGGGCCTGCATACACACGAACAGGCCATCGCGAACGGCGACAGTCATGGTGGCGTGTCAGTACATCTCGTCACCGCCGAACTCGATGACGGCCCGATCCTCGGCCAGACCCCGGTAGCGATCCTGCCCGGCGACACCGCCGAGAGCCTGGCCGCGCGCGTCCTGATCGCCGAACATCAGCTCTATTCACGAATGCTGGCCAAGCTGGTCACGCGTGAGAGCGATCCGGAGTATATCCTCGAAAAGCTACGTGAACTCGCCTTGACCCTGCCCGAGACAGACGAAGTGGTGTCTCACGGGATGCCCTGCTTCGGCATCATGAAAGGCAAGAAGTTCGCCTACCTCTCCCGCGACCATCACGGAGATGGCAAAATCGCGCTATTGGTGAAGATTAGTGGCCCCGACGAGCAGACCATGTTGATCGAGCAGGATCCGGATCGCTACTATCGTCCCGCCTATTTCGGCGACGGCTGGATCGCCATCCGCCTCGACATCGGTGGAAGCGACTGGGATGCGATCAACGAATGGCTGGCACGAAGCTGGCGCAGCATTGCACCCAAGAGGCTTACAGCATTGATGGATGCGGCAGACGAGTTCTAGGAACCAGCCTCAGATCAACCCTTCGTCCACCAGTGGCCGGCTTTCGCGCGTGGCGCGATAGTATTGCTGCGGATCGTCGATATCCGCCGCGACAATCACATAGTCGTCATGCACTTCCACCAAGGTTCCGACGAAGGGAAAACCCTGTAGACTGCCAGTGACGCGATAGCTGACGGTATCGCCCGGTTTGAAGCTGTCGGGATCGAAGTTGAACTCGAAGGGGCAAGCCTCGCCTGCCTCGCCCATGCCTAGCATCGCAATTCTCCTTTCGCGCAAGATAAGACCGCGCCCCATGCGGCGCAAACGTAAAAGGCCGCCGGATCGCTCCAGCGGCCCTTCATGCGGCAGGACGCCTGTCTATCAGCCGACGATTTCTTCGGGCTTGAAGAAGTAGGCGATTTCGATAGCCGCGTTCTCCTCACTGTCGGAACCGTGAACCGAATTGGCTTCGATGCTCTCGGCGTGCACTTTCCGGATGGTGCCTTCAGCGGCATCCTTGGGATTGGTGGCGCCCATGATGTCGCGATTGCGCTTCACGGCGTCCTCGCCCTCGAGCACCTGCACGACGACCGGCCCCGAGATCATGAACTCTACCAGTTCGCCGAAGAAGGGACGCTCCTTGTGCACCGCATAGAAGCCCTCGGCCTGCTCACGGGTCATATGGATGCGCTTCGAAGCGACGACACGAAGCCCGGCCTCTTCCAGCATCCTGGTGACCGCGCCGGTGAGGTTGCGGCGCGTGGCGTCGGGCTTGATGATCGAGAACGTGCGGGTGACCGCCATGATGGATTCCTTGCGAATGGTATGGCTGTTGGAAAAGTGGCCGCGCCCCTAGCCGGGAAATAGCGATGGAGCAAGCCACCGAACGCAAGAGCGTTCAGGGTCCTTCAACCCATCGTCCGCCTTGCTGCTTCCAGAAACGCCGTTCCACCGCATCGCGCTCACCAAGCATCCGCCAGCAATCGCGCGCAGATTGCAGCGTTGTCTCGTCAAACAAGAGAAACGTCCGTGCAAAAGGCGTCGCACCTTCGCGCCAGATGCCATCGGCGAGCGCCAGATAGCGCGCACCGTTCGCCGGGACGGCTTCTTCCGAAAGCAGGACAGGTTGACGCGCGTCATGTTCTCCACCAGCCAGGCCATGCGCAAGGAAGCTGTTCGCCACCCTGCCCCACAGCTCCTGGCTCACCCTATCGAGCTGACCGCCGTCAGCCGAAACGACCAGCAGCCTCTCTCCCGCCTTCAGCGTGTTGCGCGCAATCAGCGGCAGCACCGCCTCGGCCGGATCTCGGCTGAGCTGGTAGAAATCGACGCGCATCAGCCTTCAAGGTTATCCCGCACATAGCGATCGATCAGACGCACGCCATAGCCAGTCGCCCCCTTATCCCAAGTGGCGCCGGGCTTGTCGGCCCAGACCATGCCGGCGATGTCGAGATGCGCCCAGGATGTGCCGTTTTCGATATATCGCTGGAGGAATTGCGCCGCCGTGATCGATCCGCCGAAGCGCGGACCTACATTTTTCATGTCGGCGATCGGACTATCGATCATGCGATCGTAAGCGGGAGCCAGCGGAAAACGCCAGAGCTGGTCGCCAGACGCCTTGCCCGCGGCGATCAGCTTGCCGGCGAGATTCTCATCGTTCGAGAAGATGCCCGCATACTCATTGCCCAACGAGACGATCATTGCCCCCGTCAGGGTAGCCAGATCGACGATCGCGGTTGGACCGTACTGTCGCTGTACCCATGTCAGCGCATCGCACAGCACCAGCCGCCCTTCGGCATCGGTGTTGATGACCTCGATTGTCTGGCCCGACATCGAAGTAACGACATCGCCCGGACGCTGCGCCTTGGCATCGGGCATGTTCTCAACCAATCCGCAGATGCCTACCACGTTGGCTTTCGCCTTGCGCTTTGCGATGGCGAGCATCGCGCCCGCGACCGCGCCGGCGCCGCCCATATCCCACTTCATGTCCTCCATGCCGGCAGCGGGCTTGATCGAGATACCGCCCGTATCGAAAGTCACGCCCTTGCCGACGAAGGCCATCGGCTTGCCGCCCGCAGGACCGCCCTTCCATTCGATCGCCAGCAGCCGCGCGGGCCGTTCGGAACCCTGTGCGACGCCCAACAGCGCCCCCATACCGAGCGCCTGCATCTCCACTTCATCAAGGACACGCAGATTGAGGCCCGTCCCGGCCATGCGATCCTGACAGCGGGCAACGAAGCTTTCGGGATATATGATGTTGGCCGGTTCAGCGACCAGTTCGCGAGTGAACTCCACCCCTTCCGCCAAGGCCGCATCTCGTTCCCAGACAGCTTCCACGCCCTCGGGAGCGCCGACTACAGAGAGGGTTTTCAAGGAGGGCTTCTGCTCATCGTTCAGTTTCGTGCGATAGACGTCATGCCGCCATGCGCGCAGCCGCGCACCAAGCAGCAAGGCGGACACTTCCACGACGGAAAGGCCCGAGCCGGCAAGATCGAAAGCCAGTTCTTCCTCGCCGGAGGTGAGGAAACGCGCGACCAATCCGGCACCGGCGCGTTCGATCGCGGAATTGCGATCTTCCGAATCGCTGCCGCCGATACCGGCAAGCGCGACCCGTACCAGGCGTGCGCCACGCTCGACGAAGCCTTCGAAGATTTGCCCAGGCTTGCCCGAAAAACGGGTTGCGCGTGCGCCTTCTACCAGCAAGGGCTCAAGGTCAGCGGGAATGGCATCCTGATTCACGACGCGGGCGACCAGGCGCGCGGTGGGGGTCGCGGCGGCATCAAGAAACTGGATTCGCATGGATTCTCCTCGGTCGTGCCGAAATAGGGCCTGCCCGCCGAAAGGGCTCATTGCAGTTAAGCGCGGGCAATGCGATAGGCAAGCCATGCTCCCTGCCCCGTGGCCCACGTTGCAAGCCTGTTCCTTCCGCTTGCGTCCATGGCGTTTCGTCGCGGCGGCGGCGGCCTTCACTGCCTTCGCAGGCGTGCCTGCATGGGCGCAGAACGGGTCCGCCACGACCACAACCGCGTCGGACACGAGCGAACGATCGCAGATCGCCTTCGAGGCCGATCAGATCGAATATAGGGAAAACGACAATTCGGTGATCGCCAGCGGCAATGTGGTGCTGCGGCGCGAAGGTCAGTCGGTGCGTGCCGACACGGTGACATGGAACCAGGAAACCGGCCAGATCGTTGCCTCCGGCAACATCCGGCTGGTGGATGCAGATGGAAATCAGCTCTTCACCGATCGCGTGGAACTGACCGACGAACTGAAGACCGGCGCGATGGAGAACATGCTCCTCGCGCTACGCGAAGGGGGCCGTCTTGCCGCGCAATCCGGCAAGCGAATCGAAAACGGCGACATCGTCCTGACCCGCGCCGCCTATACCGCCTGCGAGGTTGAGGACGAAAACGGCTGCCCCAAAAAACCAAGCTGGCGCATTACCGCTTCACAGGTGGTCTACGATCCCGATGAGAAACGCGTGCGTTTTCGCGGCGCCCGACTCGAGCTCTTCGGCATTCGGCTGCTTCCATTGCCGGGGCTGGTGCTGACAACCGACGGCAGGCCGATCAGCGGGCCGCTGATCCCCGATACCCGCTTCACACCCTCGAACGGCGTCGAGATCAGCGAAGGTTATTATCAGCGCCTGGGCGACAACCGCGATCTGACCGCCACCGCATACCTTTACACCAAGGCGCCGCCGATGATTTCGGCACAGTATCGCGAACTGAACAGCCTCGGCGCTTATCAGATCACCGGCTATGCGACACGCAGCCAGCGCATTTCGGTGTCGGGGCAGCCATCCGGGCCGGACAAGGTTTTCCGTGGTTACGTCTATGCCAATGGCCGCTTCCAGCTCAGCCCGAACTGGAGCGTGACGACCTCCGTCCGGCGTGCGACCGACCGCACATTCCTGCGCCGCTATGATATCAGCCGCGATGACAGGCTGCGTTCATTCGTCGATGCCGAACGGATCACCGAAGACAGCTACCTGAGCATCGCCGGCTGGGCAACGCAAACGATGCGCGTCGGCGTCAACCAAGGCCAGGTGCCCGTGGCTCTGCCAGCGATCGACTATCGCCGCCGTTTCACCGATCCGCTGGTCGGCGGACGGCTCGAACTTCAAGCGAACAGTCTGGCCATCATGCGATCGGACGGACAGGATACGCAGCGCGCCTTCGCGGGCGCTCGCTGGGATCTTCGGCGGATCACCGGGATGGGGCAGGAAGTCACGTTGACCGCGCTGGTGCGTGGCGACGTCTACCATTCTGGCGACAACGCCCTTACCAGCACGGCCATCTATCGCGGCAATCCGGGTTGGCAGGCGCGCGGCATCGCAACCGCAGCCGTAGACGTGAAATGGCCGCTGATCGGTCAGATTTTCGGCGGCACGCAAACGCTCACGCCACGCATCCAGCTGGTCGCCAGTCCTGGCATCCGCAACCTCGCCGTGCCGAACGAGGATGCCCGTGCAGTCGATCTTGAGGATAGCAATCTCTTCGCGCTCAATCGCTTTCCGGGATATGACAGGGTCGAAGACGGCGCACGGATCACTTACGGCTTCGATTGGCAGTTCGAGCGTCCGCGCTGGCGCATCAAGACCACGGTGGGCCAGTCCTATCGCCTGACAAACGACCAGACGCTCCTGCCCGACGGAACCGGGCTTTCCGGCCGCACTTCGGACATCGTCGGCCGCACCGAAGTCCGCTATCGCGACTTCGTCAAATTCACGCACCGTTTCCGGATCGACAAGGACAGCTTCGCTTTTCGGCGTAACGAATTCGACGCCACGATCGGCGACAACAGGACATATGCCGAAGTCGGTTACGTCCGCCTCAATCGCGACATCGCAACGGGGCTGGAAGACTTGCAGGATCGCGAGGAACTGCGCGTCGCCGGACGCGTCGCATTTGCGCGCTACTGGTCTTTGTTCGGATCGGCCTTGCTGAATCTCACCGATCGCAACGAGGATCCATCGAACACTTCGGACGGTTTTCAGCCGATCCGGACGCGCATTGGCACCGCTTACCGCGATGATTGCCTCGAACTGGCGCTGACATGGCGACGGGACTATGTGACCACTGGCGATGCCAGGCGAGGCAACAGCTTCCAGATCTACTTCGCGTTCCGCAACCTCGGCTTCCGCTGATCGTCGGGGGAAGATCGCGCTTCTACGCGCAATCGGGGTTTGCGCTTCGCTCAGTATTGGTTAAGCCGTCGGCCACCAGACGAGGATGTGGGGCGCTACACACGTACGCCGAAAACAGGAAAAGCATCACGGTGAAGATCAACGTTCGCAAAACCATGATGGGCGGAGCGGCTATTGTCGCGGCAACCACGGCCTGCTGGTTCGGCGTCGCGACGGCGCAAAACGTCGCAACCGAAAGCCCGAACACACCGCAGGGAACGATCTCCGTTCCTGACGACGTGAAGATATTCGGCGCGAACGACCCTAACGTCCGACGTGCGACAGCGGTAGTCAACGGCGATATCATCACCGGCACAGACGTCGATCAGCGGCTGGCCCTGATCCTTGCCGCGAACGACAACAAGGTGAGTCCCGAGGAAAAACAGCGCCTGCGCCTGCAGGTTCTGCGCAACCTGATCGACGAAACGCTTCAGATTCAGGAAGCGAAAGCTTCGGACATCACGATCAGCGATCAGGAAGTGGATCAGACTTATGCCCAGGTCGCCCAGCAGAATTTCAACCAGAACATGGGCGCGATGGACGCCTATCTGGCGCGTGTAGGATCCTCGTCGGCCTCGCTGAAACGACAGATACGCGGCGAGCTTTCATGGCAACGCCTTCTACGCCGCAACGTCCAGCCCTTCGTCAATGTCTCCGACGAAGAGGTCAACGAAATGCTCGAACGGCTCAAGGCCGCCAAGGGCACCGAGGAATACCGGATCGGCGAGATCTATCTCGCCGCGACGCCCGATGCGCGCCAGCAGGTGGGCGAGAACGCCAATCGCATTGTCGAGCAACTGCGCCAAGGCGGCAGCTTCGTCGCTTACGCACGGCAGTATTCGCAAGCATCTACGGCGGCGGTCGGCGGTGACCTGGGCTGGATCCGTCTCGCCCAGCTTCCTCCCGAACTGGCGAGCGCCGCGCGGGAACTACAGCCAGGCCAATTGGTCGGCCCGGTGGAAGTGCCGGGAGGCTTTTCTATCATCTATCTGATCGACAAGCGCCAGGTGCTGACCACTGATCCGCGTGACGCGATCCTCGCACTGAAACAGATCTCAATCTCGTTTCCGCCCGGGACCACCGAAGCCGACGCCACCCGGCGCGCGGGTCAATTCGCCGGCGCCATGCAAAAGGCCAAGGGTTGCGGAGCTGTCGATGCTGTCGCCGCAGGTCTCGGCGCGCAAGTCGTCGCCAATGATCAGGTTCGCGCGCGCGACCTGCCTGGGCCGCTGCAGGATGCGATGCTCAAACTCTCGATCGGTGAGGCTTCTCCACCCTTCGGCTCGATCAAGGACGGCGTGCGCGTGCTCATGCTGTGCGGACGCGACGATCCCAAGATGGAAAGCGGCCCGAACTTCGAGCAGTTGATGGCGCAGATGGAAGACGATCGCGTCAACAAGCGCGCGCAACTTTATCTGCGTGACCTCCGCCGCGACGCGATCATCGAATACAACTGATGCCGGCGGCTCTTGCCGTTTCGCTCGGTGATCCGGCAGGCCTTGGCCCGGAACTCATCGTCGAAGCATGGACACGTCGCGAAGAGGAAGGCCTGACGCCTTTCTTCGCGGTCGGCGGTGCAGGTCTTCTTAAAGCGGCTGCCGCAGTGCGCGGATTGGATTTGGTCGTCGAGCGGATCACGAATCCCGCGGAAGCTTTAGCGGTCTTCCCCGCAGCCCTGCCGATTTTCGGCGAAGAAGATGGCGCATACCAGCCCGGTGTTCCGGAGCCCGCCGGCGCTCGTCTCGCTCTCGCCTCGCTGACCGAGGGCGCAAAGCTGGCGATCGCAGGTCTGGCAGCGGGGATTGTCACCGGGCCCATCGCCAAATCGCGGTTGGCAGAAGTCGGCTTCACTCACCCAGGCCAGACCGAGTTCATCGCCGAGGCATGCGGCGTTCCAGCGGAAGACGCGGTGATGATGCTCGCGGGGCCTAGTTTACGGACCGTACCGCTGACCGTGCACGTCCCGCTGGCGGCAGTCCCCGCCCTCGTCACTAGCGCACTGATCGAACGCCGCACGCGGATAGTCGCCGAGTGGCTGCGTCGTGACTTTGGGCTTATAACACCGCGCATCGCCATTGCCGCGCTCAATCCCCATGCAGGAGAAGACGGCCGCTTTGGAGACGAAGATCAAGGCACGGTGGCCCCAGCCGTTGCGGCTTTGCGCGCGGTGGGCATCGACGCGAGCGGTCCTCATCCGGCCGACGCGCTCTTCGCCCCACACGCACGAGGCGGGTATGATGTCGCGATCTGCATGTATCACGATCAGGCACTGATCCCGATAAAGGCCCTCGATTTCGACGCGGGGGTCAACGTCACGCTCGGCCTGCCTATAATACGCACTTCACCCGACCATGGCACCGCGTTCGCCATCGCCGGCAAGCGCCTCGCCAACGCGGGCGCGATGATCGCCGCGATCCGTATGGCCGGCTCATGCGCCGCGCGCCGGACGCGGGCATGACACTCCCGCCGCTTCGCGAAGTAATCGCGCGTCACGGCTTGTCTGCCTCCAAGGCGTTGGGCCAGAACTTCCTGCTCGACGAACAACTGCTCGATCGCATTGCCGCAATCCCCGGCAATCTAGACGGACGATCCGTCCTGGAAGTCGGCCCAGGCCCCGGCGGCCTTACTCGGGCGCTGCTGCGCGGCGGCGCCAGGGTAACAGCGGTCGAAATGGATCGCCGATGCCTACCCGCCCTTGCGGAACTGGGAGCCGCCTTTCCCGGCCAGCTTCGCGTGATCGAGGGAGATGCGCTGAAGGTCGATCCCGCAACCTTGTTCGACGAACCCTACGCCATCGTGGCCAATCTGCCCTACAATGTCGGCACCGCTCTGTTCACGGGCTGGCTTTCAGGGCAGAGTTGGCCACCCGCCTGGTCGTCGCTGACGCTGATGTTTCAGCAGGAAGTCGCGCAGCGCATTGTCGCTGAGCCCGGCACCGACGCATATGGTCGCCTTGCAGTGCTGGCGCAGTGGCGCAGCCGCCCAAAGCTGGCGATGAAAGTCCATCGCAGCGCCTTTACACCACCGCCCAAGGTCATGTCTGCGATTATTCATGTAGTTCCGGACGACATGCCTGCAGGCGTCTCTGCAAGGACGCTGGAACGCGTTACGGAGGCGGCCTTTGGACAACGGCGAAAAATGCTCCGGCAAAGCCTGAAGGGCTTACCCGGCGCACTGGAAGCATTGCAGCATCTGGGCATCGATCCGCAACGCCGGGCCGAGACTCTGAGCATCGATGAATTCGTCCATCTGGCTGGGAAACTCTAACCAGGGGGCTGGACACAGGCGCAATGCGGAGCGATTTGGGTATTTTCTAATTTAGAGGAAAAATTGGAATGAAACTGCTTCGCTGGACCCTGGCCGGAGCCTCCGCTTATGTGATCTACAAATATACGATCGGCAAGAAAGCTCAGGGCGAAGACGTTTTCACCTCACCCGAACGCGATCTCGGCGCCGAAGCGGCCGCCAAGCCCAAGCGCAAGTCCACCGCCAAGAAACCGGTCGCGGCCGACGTGCCGGACTGACCTCATTACAATAGAATACACTTTCGGACAAAGTCACACGCTACCGGCACATCTGTGCGACCTTCACCGCTTATGCCCCTCACAACGCCATTCCCGGCGTAGAGGAGAAATCTGGATGAAAGCCGCTATCATGAGCCTTGCTGCCAGCGCTCTTGTTCTAGGTCTTGGTCTTGTGCCTTTTTCCAATGCAATAGCGGAAACCGTGCCAACGCCAGTCATTCTTAAAAACGATCATCATCCGATCCTGTTGGCGCGCGTAATGGTGGTATCCACGCCTATTGACGCGGAAACCCATTAAGACGCCTCAGACGCCTTCGCCCTTCTTCTTCTGCCGCCAGGCATGGAGCAACGGTTCGGTATAACCATTCGGTTGCTCGACACCCTTGAACACCAAATCGCACGCTGCCTGAAAAGCCAGGCTCTCATCCCAATTTCCAGCCATGGGCTCATAGAGCGGGTCGTCGGCATTCTGCTGATCGACCTTGGCCGCCATACGGCGTAGCGAATCCATCACTTGCGCTTGTGTACAGACGCCGTGAAGCAGCCAGTTAGCCATGTGTTGCGACGAGATACGCAGGGTTGCACGGTCTTCCATCAGGCCCACATCACCGAGATCGGGAACCTTCGAGCAACCGACGCCCTGATCGATCCATCGCACGACGTACCCGAGGAGGCCCTGCGCGTTATTGTCGAGTTCCTCGCGAATCTCCACCTCGGACCAGTTCACGCCTTGCGCCAAGGGAATCTCGAGGAGCTCGTCAAGACCAGGCACCGGCAGCCCGGCGATCTCCCGCTGGACATCGAAAACGTCGATCTCGTGATAATGCATCGCATGCAAAGTCGCGGCCGTGGGCGACGGCACCCATGCGGTGTTCGCCCCGGCCCTGGGATGCGCGACCTTTTCCACCATCATCGCACCCATGCGGTCAGGCGCCGCCCACATACCCTTGCCGATCTGAGCCAGACCTGAAAGTCCATGCCACAAGCCTATGGCTACATTGCGTTTTTCATAGCAGGAAATCCACGCACTGCTTTTCATGGCGCTCTTGCGGATCATCGGCCCTGCCTGCATCGAGGTATGGATTTCGTCACCGGTACGATCGAGGAAACCGGTATTGATGAAGACGACACGCTCCTTCACCGCCGCGATGCACGCGCCCAGATTGGCGCTGGTGCGCCGTTCCTCGTCCATTACACCAACCTTGATCGTATGGCGCGGCAGGCCCAGCAGATTCTCCACCGCATCGAACAAGGCATTGGTGAAGCCGGCTTCCTCGGGACCGTGCATCTTCGGCTTGACGATATAGATGCCGCCTTCCCGGCTGTTGCGATATTTGCCCAATCCACCAAGATCATGCGCACCGATCGCACTGGTGATCACCGCATCCAGGATACCCTCGGGGATTTCGTCACCGTTCGGCAACAGGATTGCCGGATTGGTCATCAGGTGGCCGACATTACGCACGAACAACAGGCTGCGGCCTGGCAGGACCAAGTCTCCGCCCTCCGGCGTCCTCCATTTTCGATCGGCAGCCAGCGAGCGGGTAAGTGACTGCCCACCCTTCTGGAACGTGTCCGTCAGATCACCACGTATGACGCCCAGCCAGTTGCGATATGCGGCAAGCTTGTCGGCAGCATCGACCGCCGCCACCGAGTCCTCCAGATCGACAATCGTGGTCAGCGCGGATTCCAGAATGATATCGGCGACGCCTGCGACGTCGTTTGCGCCTATCGGATGGCTGCGGTCGAGCACCAGTTCGATGTGCAAGCCGTTATTTCGCAGCAGCAGACCGCCATCCTTTCGCCCGACAAGCTGCGAGGGCTGGACTAACGATGGGTCGTTCGCCCCATCCCAGTTGGCCCAGGTTTCGCCATCGAGAGGAACGACCCTATCCAGAAAGGCGCGCCCGGCGCGGATTACCGCCGCACCGCGCTCCGGATCGTAGCTCCCTGGCCGCGCCGGAGGCGCATCGAGCGCGTCGGTGCCGTACCAGGCGTCATAAAGGCTTCCCCAGCGGGCATTGGCGGCGTTCAGAAGAAAACGCGCGTTTAGCACCGGAACCACCAATTGCGGCCCGGCCATCATGGCGATCTCCGCATCGACATTGCCTGTCGTGATCGTGAATTGGCCCGGTTCAGGCACCAGATAGCCGATATCGGCAAGGAAGGCCCGATACTCGGCCGGATCGATCGATTTACCGGTGCGGGCCACATGCCATGCATCGATTTGCGCCTGCAGCGCGTCCCGTTTTGCCAGCAATGCCCGATTGCGAGGCACGAAATCGGCCGCAAGCGCCGCGAAGCCCGACCAGAAGGCATCGCCATCCTTGCCCAACGGCGCGAGCACCTCTTCCTCGAGGAAATGCGCCAATGCCGTGTCGATCTGCAGCCCCGACCGTTCAATCCTGTCCGTCATTTCGCCTCGCCATGCGTTGCGCCGCGCACACTGGACGTGTCGCGGCAAGAATCCAACCAGCCCTGGGGAGGGAGGCCAGCCTATGGCGGATCATCTACTTTCTGGCAACCAGCGGATAACGGATTCAGCTATCGCGCATGCCCGACCGCACGCGTCCCAATGTCGGACTGCTTTACATGCTTAACGGGCTTAACCAATGAATACAGCGGGATTAAGGTATTGGCACGGTGATTGCGTCGCAATGCCGGTGATGAGGTTAAGCATGTTCCGCAAGATATCCCGGCTGTTCGTGATCAAGACCCGGCTGGAGGCCTTCCTGATCATCTACGCCCTTGCCCTGGGCGCAAGCGAGCGCGGCAGCATCTATCTGGAACGCTTCCCCGGCATTGGCGGCAAGCTCCTGTTCCTCGCGTGCACCGCCGCCGTGTTCATGGCAGGCGCCAAAATCCTCGACTGCCTCCGCTACGAGCAGGAACGCAGACAAGAAACTGAAAAGAGCGTGAACTGATCGAGAGGAAGTGGGGCGCTTCTGTTGCCCGGTGCGCCCCGAACCGCTGGAATCCGCTTCTGTTGCCCGGTGGGTCCAACCGCGTTCTAACTTTGTAACTTCAGGGCGTTAGCCCCTAGAATTACGCCGCGAGAGCAAGTGCTTCGTTGTCGTTGGCACTTATGAGTTTTGAGCCTTTAACGGGTTACTCAGCCCGGATGAAAACAGCGCTTTTGAACACACGTCGATCCTGGTTCGGCCCCGTCATTATCCCTGCGACAACAGGGCCTTCGGCTTTCCCGAAGTGATAATGGTGGAGCCGCCGGGTACTGCCCCCGGGTCCGCTGCGCCTATTGCACGCCGCAGTTTATCATCATAGCCGGCCGAAACCGGCAGGCCCCATATAGGCATTGCCACCTTAATGTGAAGTGAGCATCGCCCATCCCTCTACCGGCACGAACAAAGATCACCCCCGCTTGCGCAGTTCGTCCCGGATTTCCGCCAGAAGCTCGACTTCGCTCGGACCAGCCGGTGCGGCTTCGGCTTCCTTCTGGGCTGCAACCTTGTTCACCGCCTTGACCAGCAGGAAGATGATCCAGGCCACGATGAGGAAATTGACGAGCTGGGTGATGAAATCACCATAACCGATCATCGGCACGCCGGCAGCTTTCAACGCGGCATAATCGGTAGGCGACCCTGCATATCCGGCTGGGACCGGCCCCAGCCGGATGAAATAGCGCGTGAAATCGACCCCGCCCGTGATCCAGCCGACCACCGGCATGATCACGCTTTCGGTCAGCGAGGTCACGATCTTGCCGAAAGCCGCGCCGATAATTACGCCAACGGCGAGATCCAGCACGTTGCCACGCAGGATAAATGCCTTGAATTCGTTCAACATTCTCTCGACCTTCTCCTCGGGGCACTTGCCGAAGAAACTGACACGGAAGCCGAAACGCCACAAGCGCCGGCCTCTACCATGTCCACAATGACAGCGGACTCCTTGCACCGCCCGCTTTCCGCTCTACATTCGCCCACGCATCATCGAGGAGCCAAGGCCGAATGTCCGCTTTCCCTCTCGCTCGTATCGGGCGTTTCGTCGTAACCGCCGCAGTCGCATCCAGCCTCGCGGGATGCGGCGTCAATTCGGTGCCGACTGCGGAGGAAGCCGCCAAGGCCAAATGGGCGGACGTACAGGCGGCATTCCAGGAACGCGCGAACCTGGTTCCCAATCTGGCAGCCGTCGCCAAAGGCGCGGCCGAGCAGGAGAAAGGCATCCTAACCGGTGTCGTGGAAGCCCGCGCCAAGGCGACGAGCATTCAGATCAGCGGCGACGATCTCAAGGATCCCGCCAAGATGGCCCAGTTCCAGGCCGCGCAGAGCCAGCTTTCCAGTTCGCTGTCGGGTTTCGGCCGTCTGCTCGCCAACGTCGAAGCCTATCCGGAGCTCAAGAGCATCACCAACTATCAGATGCTGCAGAGCCAGCTCGAAGGGCAGGAAAACCGCATCCGCGTCGCTCTTCGCGACTACAACGATGCGGTGCAGCAATACAACACCACTATCCGGACCTTCCCCGATGCGATCGGCGCAAAGTTGTTCTACGGCGCCAAGCCGATGGTGCCCTATCAGGCGACGACGCCGGGCGCCGAAGTCGCGCCCAGCCTTGAAGGCAAGCTCTGAGCAAGAAGGAACACGCCCGATGGGGCTGATACGCCCCCTGCCCCGTCAATTGCAGGCCCTGCTTCTGGCGTTTTTCGCCTTGGTTCCTTCCTGCGCGGCGCTTGCCCAGCAAGGACTTCAATTTCCGAAGCTGACGGGGCGCGTCGTCGATGCCGCCAACATCATACCACCCGATGCCGAAGCCCGGCTCGACCAGAAGCTGGCTGCGCTCGAAACCCAGTCTCGCCGCCAGCTCGTGATTGCGACCATTCCTGATCTGCAGGGCTACGATATCGCGGACTACGGCTATCAGCTCGGGCGCGCATGGGGCATCGGCGACAAAGGGCGCAACGACGGCGCGCTGCTTGTCGTCGCGCCCAAGGAACGAAAGCTGCGTATCGAGGTCGGCTACGGCCTGGAAGGCGTGCTTACCGATGGTCTGTCCTCGATCATCATCAACCAGACCATCGTGCCGAAATTCAAGGCCGGCGACATGGCCGGCGGGATCGAGGCCGGCGCCGACGCGATCATCACCCAACTCACCCTTCCCGCCGATGAAGCACGTCGCATCGCGGCAGAAGCCGGCAGCACCGCAAATACCGGAAACGGACCGAACGGCGGGTTCCCGGTAATATTCTTCATCCTCTTCATTCTGTTCTTCTTCGTTCTGCCGATGATCCGCCGCGCGCGCGGCGGACAGCGTTATCGGGCCGGCGGACTGCCTCCGGTAGTGATCTGGCCGGGCGGTTTCGGCGGCGGAGGAGGCGGTTTCGGCGGCGGCGGGTTTTCAGGCGGTGGCGGCAGCTTCGGCGGCGGCGGATCGTCAGGAAGCTGGTAGGAGACGCGCATGGCCACCCGCCTTTCCATGACCGATGCCGACCGCGACAGAGTCGGCGGCGCCGTAGCCGCGGCAGAAGCCCATTCAGCGGGAGAGATCGTGACGATCCTCGCCGAATGCTCGGACGATTATGGCGACGTTGCCCTGGCCTGGGCGGCGGCGGTCGGCCTCCTGGCCCTTCTTGCCCTTGTCATAGCGCCCGCATTCTATCTCGGCCTATACGAGCGCATGAGCGGCGGATGGCTCCACGAGTGGTCGCCGCGCATGGTGCTGGGCATTGCCGCGACGGTTTTCGCCATCAAGTTCGGCTCGATGTGGTTGCTGATGTTGATCCGTCCGCTCCGTCTCTGGCTCACTCCACGCTCCATTCTCCACGAGCGGGTGCATGAACGCGCCGTAACCTGCTTCAAGATCGGCGCGGAGCGACGCACGCACGGACGCACCGGGATACTGATCTATCTTTCGCTCGCAGAACATCGCGCCGAAATCGTCGCCGACGAAGCCATCGCCGGCAAGGTCGCCGCGGAAATCTGGGGCGACGCCATGGCCGCGATGCTCGCGGAGCTGAAACGGGGTCGCCTTGCCGATGGGCTGATCGCAGCTGTGGAGCGCGTCGGATCCGTGCTGGCGGACCATTTCCCCCGGCACGAGAATGACATCAACGAACTGCCGGACCGGTTGATAGAGATCGGGGACACGAACCCGTCCAAGCCCAGGCATTGAGAGCGGATCCATGTCACTGACTCTCGCCACTACGACCCCCGGCGAGCCGGAGATTTTCGCCTCGCTCCAGGGCGAAGGGCTATCGATGGGCCGTCCGTCGATCTTTATCCGCCTGTCGCGCTGCAACCTCGCCTGCGTCTGGTGCGATACCGCGTATACTTGGCGCTTTACCGGCGACAATCGCCCACATCGCGACGGCATGGACTTCGACCGCCAGGCCAATCAGGTGACGCTTTCGGAAGAGGACGCCGCTGCGCGGATCGCGGTACTGGGTGGCGACCGGCTGGTGATCACCGGAGGCGAACCCCTGCTGCAAGGCTCGGCTCTTGCCCGCATGATCGCCCTGCTGCCCCCGATGCACGTCGAGGTCGAAACGAACGGCACCATCGCGCCCCATCCCGCGCTCGATGCGCTGGTGCATCAATTCAACGTCAGTCCGAAGCTGGCGCACAGCGGTAATGCCGCCGCGCTGGCTTTGATCCCCGAACGTCTCGCCGCCTGGACGGCGGATGAGCGGGCAGTGTTCAAATTCGTAGTCGCCAGCCCCGAGGATGCCGCCGAAGTCCTTGCCCTGCAGTCGCTTCATCGCATCCCGGGCAGCCGTATCTACATGATGCCGGAAGGCCGCGATCCAGCGACCTTGCGCAGCCGCGCAAAGTGGCTCGCCGATATTTGTCAAATGAACAAAATAAACTTCACCGACCGCTTGCATATCCATCTCTATGGCGACACTAGAGGCACGTGAAAGATGCTAACCAAGGTGAGGATCGGTCCGGAACTGCCCGGCCCCGCGAAGGCGATCTGACGCAAGGTCCGATCGTCAGCACGCTGCTGCGTTTTTCCATCCCCACCATGATCGCCAATCTGCTGCAGACGCTGGGCGGCACGATCAACACGATCTGGGTTGGCCAGTTGATCGGCGGCGGCGCCGTCGCGGCGACAGCAAACGCCAATCTGGTCGTCTTCCTGTTCATCGCCGCCGTCTTCGGCTGCGGCATGGCCGCCACGGTGCGTATCGGTCAGCGCTTCGGCGCGCGGGACATCGATGGTGCCCGGCGCAGCTTCGGCAGCGGCACCGGCTTCTGCACATTGGCGGCGACGGCTGCCGCAACGCTGTGCTTCATCTTCGGCGATCAGATGCTGAAGGTGCTCGGCACACCGCAAGCGATCCACGACGATGCCTTGATCTACCTCCATATCGTATTGATCAGCTTGCCGTTCGGCGCGGCTTCCATGGTCGTGTCGATGGGTCTGCGTGGCGCGGGCGACGCCAAGACGCCGCTTTATGCGATGATCCTGTCCACGGTGGTGGGGACGGTTCTCAATCCGTTGTTCATTCTCGGCTGGGGACCGGTCCCGGCTATGGGCATTGGCGGTTCGGCCCTGGCCAATGCGATAGGCGCGTTCACCGGCGTCACGGTGATGGTCTCATGGATCTACTGGCGCGACCTTCCCTTGCGCCTGAAGAGCCGTGAGCTCCTCTATCTCATCCCCGATCGTGCAGAGTTGTCGTATATCGTCGCCAAAGGGCTGCCGATGGGCGCGCAGACGATGATCACCTCCGCGGCGGGCATCCTCATGTTCGGCATGGTCAACCGCGAGGGGCTGACGGCAGCGGCAGCTTATGCCGCGGTTCTGCAGATCTGGAACTACATTCAGATGCCCGCCTTTTCGATCGGCACCGGCGTGAGCGCGATGGTGGCCCAAAGCATGGGCGCGGGCGATCATGCGCGCGTGGGTGAAGTGACCCGCGCCGGCGTGCTGACGAACATCTTCGTGACCGGCGGCTTGGCCATGATCATCCTGTTGTTCGACGCACCGCTGCTTGGCCTGTTCCTGGGCCATGGCAGCCCCGCCGTCACTCTGGCCGAACATGTGCAGCTTATCGGGACCTGGACCTTCGTTCTGACCGGTATCGTCATGGTTCTGAACGGAACGATGCGATCCTACGGCGTGGTCGTGACCCAACTCATCGTCATGGTCATTGCCATGTATCCCGCCCGGCTGGGTTTCTACTGGCTAACTTATCCATCGCTGGGCATCGAGGCGGTCTGGTGGTCCTATCCCGTCGGCTCGATCATGCTGCTGGTGTTGACGCTGCTATCCTACAATTTTGGCGGCTGGCGGAAAAAGCAGGCGCATTTCCAACCCGCGCTGGCGGCATAACCTGCCGCTCAAAACTTTATTCCCAGTGTCAGCGCACGTTACCGGCCCTGCGCGCGCCAGCGCTGGACGGTACGCATGACCATTTCCTCCTCGCCGCCGTTCTGCGTCCAGAGCTGAGCGAAGGACGGGTCTTCCGAGGTTGGACGCTTGAACTCTTCCAGTTCGTCGAATGAGACACGAATTGGAATCGAAACACCTTCACCGCAGATGACGCATTCGCGATTCTTGAGCGCCGCAATGGAATCCAGGAAGCCGCGCGCGCCCTCAGGCATCGCCGCCTTGACGAAGGCCTGATCGCGTTCGTTGTTCAGGCGCATCGCGATGATCGTGCCGCATTGCGACAGCACGCCTTCGGCAAGATCCGAAGGGCGCTGCGTGATAAGACCAAGCGAAACGCCGTACTTGCGCCCTTCCTTGGCGATCCGTGACAAGATCTTGCCGACCGAGGAGCCGTCGATGTTCCTTTCGCTGGGAACGTAACGATGCGCCTCTTCGCAGACGAGCAATACGGGCCGGGTCTTTTCCTCGCGCGCCCAGATCGAAAAATCGAATATCAGCCGGCTCAGCACAGCGACCACAGTCGATGTGATTTCCGACGGCACTCCGGAAACATCGATAATCGAAATCGGCCTGCCATCCGCCGGCAAGCGGAACACGCGACCGATGAAGTCCGCCATGGTATCGCCCACCAGCATGCCCGAGAACATGAACTGGTAACGCGGATCGGACTTCAGCTCCTCGACCTTGGCCTTCACCCGCATGTAGGGCGCGCTCGTGCCCGCCTTGTCCAGCTTTCCCATTTCCGTCTGCAGGATATTGGTCAGGTCGGAGAGGAGATAGGGGATCGGAGCATCTACGGTGATCTTGCCCATTTGCTCGGCAAGACGGTTCTTCATCCGCGCCTGAAGCAGGCATTTGGACAGGATTTCGACATCCTGCTGCCTTTCGCTGCCCGATGAATTGATGAACACCTCGCAGTGTTCTTCGAAATTCATCAGCCAGTACGGCATCTGCAGGTTCGATACGTCCAGGATCATGCCAGTGTTGCGGAATGCCGAAGCATATTCCCCGTGGGGATCGACCATCACGATATGGCCTTGGGGTGCCATGTCGCAAATACGGTGAAGGATCAGCGCGGCGCTGGTCGACTTGCCGGTGCCGGTCGAGCCGAGCAACGCGAAATGCTTACCCAGGAACGCATCGATGTAGAGGCCCGCGCGGATGTCCTTTGTCGGGTAGACATTGCCGATTTCGATGCTGGCGCGGCCATCGCTGGCATATATCTGGCGCAAATCCTGGCTGGTCGCCGGATAAACGAGCGCACCGGGGATCGGATAGCCGGTAACGCCGCGGCGAAAGCTGTGGATGCGGCCCGTCAGGCGCTCCTGCTCACCCTCGCCGAGAAAGTCGACTGCGGCGAATACTCCCCCTGACGCCTGGTTCTCCTGCTTCTGGTTGCGTACGCTGGCGAGCAGCCACGAATTGCCGGCGCGGATCTTGACTTGGCTGCCGACTTGCCCGGCCAGCGCGATCGAGGGGTCGCTGTCGGCGGAGCATTGGACAAGGCGCTCAAGATCGAACGCGATCTGGCTACCCGCGCCAGCGACCTCCAGGACGACGCCGATCGGCTTGCCGGCATTATCCAGAACCGTCAGGCCAGGTTCCGCCGCAAGCTCGCCGGGAGTGGCGGGGCGCACTTCCTCAAAACCGTTCCTGCTCATGTCAGACATCGCCAAACTCCGGGCCTTCCCCCGGATTCACTAACCGCGCGATGTTAATTTTGACCTAAGCGCAATCATACGAGAGCAAACAAACGACCGGCAAGCCATCCCATCCCAACGGAGACGGCAACTGCCAGGAGACCATAGAAAAATGCGTTCCTGTCGGCAAAACGCGCGATCGCCCCTTCGAAGCCAAGCTTGCGCACTTCCACCCGTGCGATCGCGGAAGTGACGACACGTCCCTTGGCGATAGCGAAAGTCTCGGCTGTATAGGCCCCGGTAGGCACGCTCGAAGGAAGCGAAATACGCGCCTGGTAAAGCACCTGCTCGTTGATCTTCACGCCATGCTGGTCCTGCTGATAAAGGCCGCCACGCGCATTCAGATCGACCAGGCCGGCGGCGAACCGCGCCTGCGCCTTGGGATCGATAGATCCGATCGGGGAAAGCTGCAGCCAGGGCAGGCCGAGCTCGTAGATCGCGGCAGTCTTGTCATCGACGATCTCGCGGATCGGACGCGAGGAAGCCAGTGCGTAGAACGACGGCGCCGAGCGGAATTCGGAACTGGCGGCATTGATCCACATGCCGGCTATCTTCTGCTTTTCACGCAGCACGATCGACTGCGTCGGCCCCTTCAACACCACGACGATATCATAGTCGCGGCCGGCTCGCGTGCCTTCCGGATTGAGGATCGCACCGAAGAGCAGCAACTCGGTGCCGGTGAAGCCCTGGCGCACCTGGATCTCGTGCTGCGAAACCTCGGGCACCAGTATCGGATCGCGCGCGCCCCCGAGCAGGAACAACGCCATCAGGGCCAGAAGCAGCCTCATAGAGGAGCGACCGTATATATCTCGTCGGGCCGGTAGCCGAGCCCGAGCGCGAGACGCAAAGCCACGAGCAGCACGACAACCGCCAGCACCAGCCGCAGCTTCACCGGGCTCGCGCGCTGGGCGAACTGCGCACCGAACTGCGCGCCCATGACCGAGCCGAACAACAACAGCACGGCAAGCACGATATCGACCGCCTTGGTCGTGAGAGCGTGCATCATCGTCGTCGCCATTGTCACGAACAGGATCTGGAACAGCGATGTGCCGACCACGACGTTGGCGCTCATCCCAAGGATGTAGAGCATCGCCGGCACCAGCACGAAACCGCCGCCGATACCCATCAGCATGGTAAGAATGCCCGTAACGACGCCAAGCAGCAGCGGAGCCAGCGGCGAGATGTACAGGCCCGAACGATAGAAGCGCCAACGCATCGGCAGGCTCGCGACGAGCGGATGGTGCCGCCGCTTGCGCGCGGGGATCGGAACGCCGGAACGCTCCGCGCGCAACGCCTGGATGCTCTCGTTCGCCATGAGCGCTCCGATCGAGCCGAGCAGAAGCACATAGAGGATATTGATGATTGTATCGATCTGGCCGAGTTGCTGAAGCAGGCGGAACAGCACCGCGCCGATGCCGGTGCCCAATATCCCGCCCGCAACCATGACCGTGCCGATCTGGACATCGACACCACCCCGCCGCGAATGGGCGAAGACGCCCGATACGCTGGCCCCCGTCACCTGACTGGCGGCGGACGCGGCCGCCACTGTCGGAGGGACGCCGTAGAAGATCAGCAACGGAGTGGTCAGGAAACCGCCGCCAACTCCGAACAATCCCGAAAGCACGCCAGTCAACCCGCCGAGCAGGACGATGACGAGGCCGTTGACCGAAAGGTTGGCGATGGGGAGGTAGACATCCATTTTCTGGACTTACCGACTAGCCCAGCCTTGTGCAGGAAAAAAGGCAGCGGCCTAGAATCCTGCGGAAACCGTCAGCGCCGGACCGGAAGACGGAGCGGCATCGCCCGCGACGCGGAAACGCCAATCGACCCCCAACCGCACCGCGCCACTTCCGGCACCCGCAACGCGCAAGGTCGCTCCCGGTCCCACATCGAGCCGCGATGCTCCCTTCTGCGCTCCGCCCCATACGCCGCCGCCGGCGTGAAGTTCCGCACGCCCAAGCCGGACGACCCGCCGATCCACGCGCAATTGGCCATCGACAAACCCGCTTGCGGAGTTGCCGCCGACATACCCTGCCTGGGCATAGAATTCGCCTGAGAAGCCATGTCCCAACGCAAAAGGAGGCAGTTCCGTTACGGCAAAAACGGATGGCCGCAGATACAGGCGGTTGCCTTGCCGCGTAGCCCGCATTTCGGCCGCCGTGACGATGGGTAGCGTCGCGACAGGCCTTGCCGACAGACCGAGGGCCACCTCTTTCTCATCGACGCCATTCAGAGCGGAAGTGGCGCGCAGATAAAGCGACGTACGATGCGCATCCTCCGGCACGAAGCGAAAGCGCAAGACCCCGCCGGTCTGACTTCCGCCGTAAGTCGGCGGCAAAGCGCCAAACACCGGTGCGGAACCTTCACGCATCAACAACCACGCGTCGCCAGACCATCGGCGCCGCAGCGAAGATCGCACTGGAGATTGCGGCGCCGGGGCCACCGGCTGTGGTGGCATGAGCAGACCTGTCAGACCCTGTGAATGCTCCCGCACGACTACTTGCGGACCGCGATACGCCGCAAGCGTACGTGATCCGGGCGCGATCGACAAAGGCGCAAGTGCCATTACTGGCGATCGAGCCGGGAAAGCGACAGAGGATGCCTTTTCCGGATGCCCGCGAGCGACGCTCCTCGCAACAGGTCGAAAGGAAGCATCGCCAACCGCCGCCGCGACCAGTTCGGTGGCTGGAGGCGCAAATGGAAAATAAGGTCGCCCGGCATCCCATGAGGCAGCACGAGCCGCCGCCCATCCACCGATCAACAGCATCAGCGCAACCAGCGGTTGACCTTTAGACACACGAGAGCCGATCATCGCATCGCTCCCGATGCGACAAGCGCCGGATGATCATCGTGCAATGTCTTGTCCCAGCGAACGACCTCGCCACGCAGCACGCGTATATACGCGAAAAGGGCGCGGCGACCCGCAAGGATCGAGATGAAATTGGCGACCGGCGTCCGCAGGAGCGAACGCGTCCCTTCGGCCAAGCCATATTCGCGCGCGGTGAAAGCGAAACGCCAGAATGAACGCCAGACGAAGCCGGCGAAGGTCACAGTCAGCATCAACTCAAGCGACGGCGTCAACCCGCCAGAGCGTCGCCAGCCGGCCAGATCGGCCAGTGAGAGGATGCCTTCGATGACAAGCAGGACATAGGCAGCGAAAAGCACCAGAGCGATCATCGGTCCCCGGCGATCGCGCAGCGCCATCCACAAATCGACGCCTCTTCCCTGCCAACCGAGGCGATCCCAGCCCTGAAGCGCGATGCCATGTATCCAGCGCGCCTTCTGCCGCACCGCAGCATCGAGATCGGAAGGAAAGTAAGCGCGTGTGGCGACCAGACTGCCGGCAGCATCACGCACGCGAAGAAAGCGACTGCGTCCACCGACCCGCGAAACCAGCAAGCCGAGTTCGTAGTCTTCGGTCAAACATTCCTCGGCGAAGGGCCCGACGCCGCCTTGCCTGTCGCGAAGCGCCGCGATCCGCGCCAGCGTTGCGCGCGCGAAGCCGCAGCCGACACCGGCGGCGGGGATCGCCGCGCCCAGCGCGTCGCGCACGACCAGCGACTTGGCGTGAGCCTCGGTAAATTCGTCCGTATAATGCCCCGCGACCCATGGCGAAGCTGGTTGCGGCTGCGGCCGCACCGGGATCTGCACGAACTCGGCATGCTCCAGCGCCCGATCGATCAGGGCAAGTTCGGCGGCATGTACCATATCCTCGGCATCATGGAGCACCACACCGGCGAACATCCGCCCGCTGCGCTGTTCATCGAAGCAAAGCGCGGCGTAAAGCCGATTAAGGCAGTCCGCTTTGGTCGATGGCCCATGACGATCATGGATCACCAGTCGCAATCGCGCATCACCGTCCGCGCTTGCGATCACCGCGGCAATCGTTGCGGCGTCATTTGCGTAACAGCCGACATAGAGCGTAAGTTCGCGTTGGCACCACACGCGAAGCGCGTGACCGATCATGGCGCCTATCACCTTGTCTTCACGCCAGGCGGGGACCAAGACGGCGATATCACCTCCAAGCGGGCTGTGCTCGAAGGCGGAAGGCAAGGCGGGATCCTGCGTCCGGCCCCTGAACCACAACCAGAGCCAGACCAGATCGATCGCCAGTTCATCCACTATGCCGATAATGAACCAGAAAGCCGCAAATAGCAGAAGCTCGTGCTCGATCACCCGCAATATCTCAAGAAACTGCGGCAATATGCTAACAATGGTCGCAAACATCCGTTTGCTTCCCCCCTGAATGCCCTGCCTTCGGCCCTATGACCCCAATCTCGCGCTTGCAACATGCCCTGCACCAGGAACCGTCAAACATGATCCAAAAGCGATACATTTCCAGCAGGATAGCAAGTGTGGCACATTTTTTGCGCGGCAGCGAAATCGGAGCGGGAATCCTCCTGATATGCGCGGCGGCATTGGCGTTGGGACTATCCAATTCTGCACTCGCGCCTGAATACGATGCGCTGTTTCATGCGCCGCTCGACTGGACCCCCGTCGCAAAACTCGACACGTTGCACTTGTGGATCAACGACGCGGCCATGGCCGTGTTTTTCTTCGTCGTCGGACTGGAAATCAAACGCGAGATTCTGGACGGTGAATTATCCAGCCCCGCCCGGCGGCGTCTGCCGGTGGCGGCTGCGCTTGCAGGCATGGTCGCCCCCGCGCTTATCTACCTCGCGGTCGCCGGCACCGCGCTGCCGCTCCAGCGCGGCTGGGCCATTCCAGCGGCGACCGACATCGCTTTCGCCATGGGCGTCGTCGGACTGCTCGGAAACCGCGTGCCGGGCTCCCTGCGATTGTTTCTTCTGACCGTCGCTATCGTCGATGACCTCGGCGCGGTTACGATTATCGCCGTGTTCTATACCGCGCAGTTGAAACTGGGCTGGCTGGCCGCCGCCATCGTTGTTCTGGCCGGGATGATCGCGCTTAACCTTGCCCGGACTTCACGACGCCTGCCCTTCCTCCTTCTGGCTGGAACGCTATGGTTCTGCGTCCTGCATTCCGGCATTCATCCAACGATCGCAGGCGTGCTTGCCGCTTTCACGATCCCCTTGCGCATCGGCAAGACCGGCGATTCCATGCTCCTGCGGCTGGAACATGCGCTGGTGCCCTGGAGCGGATTCGTGATCGTGCCGCTTTTCGGATTCGCCAATGCCGGCGTCAGCCTGGCGAATATCGGTTTCTCGGGCCTTTTTGCGGCTTTGCCGCTGGGCATCGCGCTCGGCCTGTTCATCGGCAAACAAATGGGGATATTCCTCGCGCTTGTCGTCGCCAAATGGACCGGCTTCGCTGAACTGCCGACGGAAACGACGTGGCTTCAGGCATGGGGCGTGGCGGCGCTCGCGGGCATCGGCTTCACCATGAGCCTGTTCATCGGCGCCCTCGCCTTCCCCGGCCACCCTCTGCTCGTGGAAGAAGCGAAGCTCGGCGTGCTGGCGGGATCGCTCGCCTCCGCCCTGCTAGGCTTCGCGATCCTGCGCCTCTCGCCTGAAAAGAACGCCTAGCTTACCAGGTTCCAATGTTCGGCATGCTTATCCAGGGTTCTGCAGGCTCGAGATGCCCGTCCTGCAACAATTCGATAGAGACGCCGTCCGGCGTCTTCACAAAAGCCATATGGCCATCGCGAGGCGGGCGATTGATCGTCACCCCTGCATCGACGAGACGTTGGCAGGTCGCATAAATGTCGTCCACGCGATAAGCGAGATGGCCGAAATTGCGGCCGCCGTCATACGCGCTCTCATCCCAATTGTACGTCAGTTCGACTTCCGCGATGCCTTCCTGCCCCGGCGCGGCAAGGAATATCAGCGTGAAACGGCCTTTCTCGTTCTCCGCGCGGCGAACCTCGCGAATGCCGAGCAGTTCGAAGAAACGCAATGTCGCCGAAGGATCACCGACGCGGATCATGGTGTGGAGATAACGGGTCATAACGCCTCCTTATCTATTCGTCGCTCATAAAGAACGGTTCATCGCCCCTACAGCATAGCGCATGCAGATATGCCGAACCATTCAGGGAGAACCGCCAATGGCCGACAATAGTCTCGAAGAGTATCGTCCCGCCACCCCGTTCATATACGACGGCATCACACGCCGCTGGCTGGCCAGCGCAGGCATTCTCGCCATTGGCGTCGTGATCGGAGGTTATCTGCTCGGCAACGGCCTCGTCCGCGCCAAGGATGCCGACCGCTCGGTCACTGTGCGGGGCCTCGCCGAGCGCGACGTCACCGCCGACCTTGCCACCTGGACCATAGCCTATTCCGCCACGGCGCCGGATCTCGAAACCGCGCAAACCGGCGTCGAGCGCAATTCCGCGACGATCCGCGGCTTCTTTGCGGAACTCGGCTTTCCAGCCGATGCGCTCGCCCCGACGGGCGTCAACGTCTCGCAGTTCACCGACAACGGCGTCTCGAAATTCACCGTGCGCCAACGCATGACCTTGCGCAGCACCGACATCAAGCGGGCTCAGGCAGCCGTGAAACGCCAGTTCGAACTCGTCCGGCGCGGCGTAGTGCTGGAGGAAGGCTCCGGCATGGCCTACACCTTCACGAAACTGAACGGAATAAAGCCGGCGATGGTGGCGGAGGCGACCAGGGACGCGCGAGCCTCGGCCGAACAGTTCGCCAAGGATAGCGGCACATCGGTCGGCACCATCAGAAAAGCCACGCAAGGCTATTTCGAAGTGACGGCTCGCGATGGCGATTCCGGCGGAAGCTGGGGCGTGTCGGACACACCCTACAAGAAGGTGCGGGTCGTCACGACCGTGGATTTCTACCTCAGATAACGAAAAGGCCCGGCTGGTTTCCCAGCCGGGCCTTCCCTTGTGCGTTCGAAACGTCGCTTAGAACGACAGCTTCAGGGTGCCGACGACGGCATCGTTCGAGAAACCGTCGATCGAGTTGCCCTCGACGCCGACATAAGTCGCGCCGATCGAAAGCTTCGGCGTGATGTTGAAGGTCGCGCCGATGTTCCAGTCGAAGCCGCCGCCCGTGCTCTGCAGCGTCAGACGCTTCGGCGAGAGCGCGCCATCGGTGTAGCCGAGGTGAGCCGAGACCGACACCGGAGTGTTGGGGATACCGGCGCTGAGGTCGGTGTACAGATACAGGTTGTCGTCACCGCCGAGCGAGTCCTGCTCCCAGGCGTAGGCGACGCCGACCTTGGCGGTCGCCGGACCGACAGCGGCGGTCAGCGAGGCGTAGGGTTCCCACACGTTGCCGGGGTTCGGGCCGGTGCCGTTCGGATAGACGTAGTACAGAAGACCGACGTCGGCGGTCAGACCCGAGGTCACCTTACCGGTCCAGCCGCCGTAGAGATCGACTTCGGCGTTGCCGTAGGTGTCGAGCGCGTCCTGCTCCAGGCTCGAAACCCAGGTGCCGACGTAGAAGCCGCTCGAGTGGTTGACGTTGATCGAGCCCTGGATCGCGAAATCGCCAGCCGACAGCGAGATGCCACGGAAGCGGTAGTCGGTCACGCCCTGCACGTAACCCGAAACGGTGATGTCGCTGGGAGCTGCGGTTTCGTCAGCGAAGGCCGGAGTAGCGGCCAGAGCAGTACCAGCGATCAAAGAAGCGGCAATCAGGCCGCGAATGGACGTAAGCATGGTCGAATCCCTCTTATTGAATGCCTCGTCCCGTCCTGCGCGCACGCCCGGAGCCTCTTGCCGTGCCCCGTTGCGTTAGCGCGGCCTAGCTGCCGACGATTGCTGCATCGCACAAGCAAAATTGAGATTGAGATGAAATGTAGCAACGTTTATGTAGCGTTTTTGCAACAATTCAGAAACATTGACTTGCTTGTGAGGAGGGTCAGGAAGCCCTAGATTCACCTTCCGAAAAGCCGATGTTCGACGCAATCCGCCATATCCTGATGCCCAGTGCGCCAAGCCCGGCCATCCCCGGCGGCCGGCGGGTCTATGCCGTGGGCGATATCCATGGACGGCTGGACCTGCTTACCGCACTGCGCGGCGCGATCGGAGAAGACGACGCGCTGCGCGCTCCCGCCGAAACTACCGTAGTCCTGCTGGGCGATCTCATCGATCGCGGCCCGGAAAGCGCCGGCGTGATCGCCTTCTCCCGCGCGTGGAGCGATGCGGAAGACTTGCGGATCCTTTGCGGAAACCACGAGGAAATGTTCCTCGAAAGCCTTGAGAACCTGGACGTGTTCCAGCATTTCCTGCGTTTCGGCGGACGGGAAACGGCGCTGTCCTATGGCATCGACCGCGAACTGTTCGACAACGCTCCTCTCGGCACCGCGCAAAGGCTGATGGCGGAAGCGGTTCCGGAAACGGACATCGCCTTCCTGCACAACCTCGACGACTGTCTCGTCATCGGCGATTATCTTTTCGTTCACGCCGGCATCCGCCCCGGCTTGCCGCTGGACCGCCAGGCAAGCGCGGACATGCGCTGGATCCGCGAGCCTTTCCTCAGCAGCCGCGCCGATCACCGGCATTTCATCGTCCATGGCCATACGATTACGCCGGAACCGGAGGCCTGCGCCAACCGGCTCGGCATCGATACCGGCGCCTACATGACCGGACGACTGACCGCGCTGGGGCTGGAAGGCACCCGGCGCTGGCTGATCGAAGCGCGCGAGGAAACGGGCAGGATCACCGTATCCGTCAGGGCACTGGAAACTGTCTGAAACGATTGCGCGTCGGGGAGCCTGTAAGCCGGGTTCTGTGACGCCGCCCGTATCCATGAAGGACGCGGCAGGCGCCGGCAGCCATTCCTCTCGGCGACGCGTTGCCGCGCCGCTCCAGCGACCAACCCGGGCGGTCCGGCGCGAAACCCGCCTGCCCCGGACGGATCCGGGACGCGCCGCCCCTATTCGGTCTTGCTCCGGGTGGGGTTTGCCATGCCGCCGCCGTTACCGGAGGCGCGGTGCGCTCTTGCCGCACCCTTTCACCCTTGCTGGCCCTTGCGGGCTTAGCGGTCTACTCTCTGTGGCACTTTCCCTTGACCACGGCCGAAGCCGCCGCCCGGCGGGCGTTACCCGCCACCCTCGTTTCGTGGAGCCCGGACTTTCCTCGGCATCGAAAAATCGATGACGCGACTGCCCGGCTCCCCGACGCGCAAGGCTATCTAGCACGCCCCATGTCGCGTTCCAACAGCAGCTCGAACAAGAGGCCACCGATCTGGCCATCGATCTCGCCGTCGATCCTGTGCGGCCGCCAGCGGCGCTGGAACGCGCGCACCGCCGCCCGGCCGTCGGAAATGTCATAACCGAAACGTTCGAGCGCAAGATAGAAGGCGCCGGGATTGTCGTAGACCAGCCACATCTTCGGCTTGGGGACCGGCAGGGCCAGACGCAGCCTGGCCAGCATATCCCAGTCGAACAGCTCGCCCGGATCGTCCTTGCGCGCCGGCGCGATATCCGAATGGCCGACAACATTGGCGGGCGCGATATCGTGGCGGTTCACGATATCGGCGAGCAGCGGCAGCAGGGCCCCCATCTGCGCGTCAGTGAAGGGCCGATATCCCCATTCATGCCCCGGATTGACCAGTTCGATGCCGATGCTGGCCGAATTCACGTCGGTTATCCCGCGCCAATAGGACTTGCCGGCATGCCAGGCGCGCTTTTCCTCGGGAACAAGGCTGGTGACCTGGCCATCCTCGTCGATCAGGTAGTGCGCGGAAACCTTCGCCTCGGGATCGACAAGGCGCTCCAGCGCTTCCCCGGCGGTTCGCATTCCGGTGTAGTGCAGCACCACCATCGACACCGGCAAGGCCCGTTCGTCCCAGTTGGGCGAAGGCGTCTCACGGTGCACCAGCCAACGGTTCATGGCGTCAACCTACCGGAAGCACCGCCCCCATGACCAGAGCATCGTCGCTCACCGCATATTGCACCCCGCCGCCGGCGCTTGCCGCAAGCTGCTGCAACATCACGGCCGGAGCAGTGCGGCTAGAAAGCTCGCCTTCCGCCAGCGTACCGTCGAGCGCGCGGCCAATCACCGGGTCGAAGGCGATGCGCGGCCCCGACGCGCGGATGACGATCTCGCTATGATCGTCCAGCAGTTCCGCGCCGATATCTATCGCGCCTCCTCGAACGAGCGCCTCGATACCGATCAACGCGAGGTTCAGCAGCATCTTGAGCGCCGGCTTGGGCAGCGCGTCGCTCGCAAGCGCCCAGTTCACCGTGATGCGGTCGTTGTTGCCGACCAGCGCGTCGATCAGCCCCTGCGCCTCGCTCGTCGGCACGAGTTCGCCGAATCCGCCGGCGGCGCCAAACGCGAGACGAAAGAACTTGAGCTTGTCCGCCGAAATCCGGGCGCTCTGCTCCAGCAGTTCGAAGCAGCGCTGGCGCATGTCCGGATCCTTCTCGTCCGCGAGAAGCTCCAGCCCGTTCGATAACGCGCCGACCGGGCTCAGCAGATCGTGGCAGAGGCGCGAGCACAACAGGCTGGCGAGTTCGAGCGGATCATGGCTCATGGCTGGAAGATTTCCCTGATAATTCAGACTGAGGGCAGGCTCGGTTGACATGGTCCGGCGCAAACAGTCCTCCCTCGCCCGTCGCTGGTCGGGGCTGCTCTCCCTTAACCATCTACCACGTCATAGGGAAGCGCCTCGAAACCGTCCGGCGCATCACGCCAGAATGCGACGCTCCTTCCCGCCACGATGGCCCAGGCCCGGCCATCGCCGCTGGCATGCTCGCAATCGGTGGGCGACGGAACCGGACAGCCCAGGGGATGCGAATGGTAGTAGCCGAGCACTTGCGGACCGCCCGTGCGTTCTGCGCGCCAGGCGGCGATCAGCGCCGCCGGATCGATCTCGAAACGCACCAGCGGGTCATCGGCGAGATTGGCGGTCGCCACCGCCTCGTCGATGCGGCTATCGCGCCCCAGCAACAATCCGCAGCATTCGCGCGGAGCGGCATGGTCCGCTTCCGCAAGCAATGTTGCCATCACGCCACTTGTCACCGTCAGCCCCATGCCCATCTTGTAACCGTGGTACGGGGGGAAAGCATCATCGAAGGCGTCGTGCCCGCGGGCGGCCAACGGCTCGACAAGGCGCTGGCCGAAGCGAGCGGCCTTTCGCGTGAGCGAGTGAAAGCCCTGCTCGGCGAAGGCCGCATCCTGCTGGCCGGACAACCGATAACGCAGGCATCGGCGAAGCCCGCCGAAGGCACGCCGTTTCGCATTATGGTGCCGGAAGCGGCCCCCGCACAAGCCGAAGCGCAGGACATCCCGCTTTCCATCGCATTCGAGGACGAACACCTGATCGTCGTGGACAAGCCCGCCGGACTGGTCGTGCATCCCGCGGCCGGGAATCTGGACGGCACGCTCGTCAACGCGCTGCTGCATCACTGCCGGGGCCGGCTTTCTGGTATCGGCGGCGTCGCGCGTCCCGGCATCGTTCACCGCATCGACAAGGACACTTCCGGGTTGCTCGTCGTCGCCAAGACCGATGCCGCGCACGAAGGCCTTGCCAGACAGTTCGCGGACCATTCGATCGAACGCGTCTATGCGGCGGTCGTCGCCGGACGGCCCGTCCCGCCATCAGGCACCGTGCGCGGCGCGATCGCGCGCTCCAGCCATGACCGGAAGAAAATGGCGCTGGTCGAAGACGGCAGGGGCAAGCACGCGGTCACACATTATCGCACGATCGAACCGCTGAACGGCGCCGCGCTGATCGAATGCCGGCTGGAAACCGGCCGCACGCATCAGGTGCGCGTTCACATGTCGTCAATCGGACATCCGCTATTGGGGGATCCTGCCTATGGACGTACCCCACCCCGAATCCGGCCCCTTCTGCAAAACCTGGGCTTCAGGCGCCAGGCGCTGCATGCGCGGGAACTCGGCTTCATTCATCCCGTTACACAGGAAAGGAAACATTTTGTCAGTGCGATGCCAGCCGATCTTGGGCGATTGATAGAGGAATTGCGCCACTGAAATCGGAATTTCGTGCTATATTTTTCTTGTGGCTGCCAATTAGGATGCCTCGAAAGGATCCTTGCCGGCACGCCGACATGCAAGGACAGGTGAGTTGAACATGAGCAACGAACGCAACCTCCCCGTCGCTCCCACCTTGGGTGGAGAGCAGAGTCTCAACCGCTATCTGGCGGAGATCAAAAAGTTTCCGGTGCTTGCGCCCGAGCAGGAATACATGCTCGCGAAGCGATACTCGGAACATGGTGATCCCGAAGCGGCGGCGCAACTGGTGACGAGCCACCTGCGTCTCGTGGCGAAGATCGCCATGGGCTATCGCGGCTATGGCCTGCCGGTTTCCGAACTGATTTCCGAAGGCAACATCGGCCTGATGCAAGGCGTCAAGAAGTTCGAGCCCGAGCGCGGCTTCCGTCTCGCGACTTATGCGATGTGGTGGATCAAGGCCTCGATCCAGGAATTCATCCTGCGATCCTGGAGCCTGGTGAAGATGGGCACCACCGCGGCGCAGAAGAAGCTGTTCTTCAACTTGCGGCGGATGAAGAAGAACCTCGACGCCTATGAGGACGCCGATCTTCATCCCGAGGACGTCCGCAAGATCGCCACGCACCTCGGTGTGTCCGAGACCGAAGTCGTGAACATGAACCGGCGCATGATGATGGGCGGCGACGCATCGCTTAACATCGCGCTGCGCGAGGACGGCGAAGGCCAATGGCAGGACATGCTGGCCGACGACCGGCCGCTGCAGGACGAAACCGTCGCCGATGCCGAGGAAGCCGGCATGCGGCACAGCATGCTGGTGGAAGCCATGGAGGGGCTGAACGACCGCGAGCGCCAGATCCTCACCGAGCGTCGCCTCATCGAGGATCCCAAGACGCTCGAGGAACTGAGCCAGGTCTACAATGTCAGCCGCGAGCGCGTCCGCCAGATCGAAGTCCGCGCCTTCGAGAAGGTGCAAAAGGCCATGCAACGCATCGCCCTCGACCGGAAGCTTGTGCCCGCCCTCTGAGACGGCGGCATACTGAAAGGAATTG
>DASWWL010000103.1:0-11520 GCA_036400975.1 Novosphingobium sp.
CAAGCTGGGCCGCGAACCGCTCGTCTTCCCGCTCGACATCACGGATTTCGAAGGCTGCCGGGAATTGGTGCGCCAGACGGCCGAGCGCTTCGGCGGCGTCGATTTCCTCGTGCAGAACGGCCACGACGAGGGCGACTGGAGCCCGGCGGTGGACGCCGATCTGGAACGCTGGCGCCGGGTGTTCGACGTCAACTTCTTCGGCACGCTCGCCCTCGCGCAGGCCTCGGCCTACGAGATGCGCAAGCGCGGCGGCGGCTCGATGGTCTTCATCAGCTCGGGCGCGGGCATCCAGGCGCCTCCGGGCATGGGCGCCTACGCTGCGTCGAAGGCGGCGCTCCACAGCCTGACGCGCTCTTTGGCGCAGGAGCTTGGCCCCTGGCAGATTCGCGTCAACGACGTGGTTCTGGGCGCCACCGCCGGCGAGACGCTGAACGAGGCGGCCAAACAGGTTTCCAAGCAGCAGGGCATCACGCCCGAGGAATGGCTGGCCAACAAGCACAAGTCGTTCCCGCTGGGCTCGGTGCCCGAACCCAAGGACATTGCCGGCACGGTGTTCTACTTGTGCTCGGACCTCGCAAAGCCCGTCACCGGCACGCATATCCCGGTGAACAACGGCCAGTGGATCCTCTGATCCCGGCCTGACATGGCAGGATGAACGATCGGCCGGGCGCATCGCGCGTTCCGGCCGATCCGCTTTTCAGCGCAGCTTCGCGATCGACAGGCCATCCGCCTTGGCGCGGTCCTTCACCGATTCCTCGCTGCGGGTCAGCGCCTTGGCGATGGCTTTCAGGGCCATGCCCTTCTTCGCCAGCGTGTGCAGCTTCTGAATTTCCGCCGCGGTCCACGGCTGGCGGTGTCTTTCGAATTTCTCGGCCATGGGATGATCCTAACCTCCGCGCTTCAGCTTCACCAGCGCCTCGTCGAGCGCCGAGAGGAAGCGCGAGCGGTCGGTTTTCGAGAAAGGCGGCGGCCCGCCGATCGCATCGCCTCCCGCCCGCAAGTCGGCCATGATCGCGCGGGTCGCGATGGCGCCGCCAATCGACGCCGTGGTGAACGGCTTTCCGTTCGGCGCGATCGCCATGGCGCCGGCCTTCAGGCAGCGGTCGGCCAGCAGGATATCGGCGGTGATGCAAACCACACCCGCCCCTGCCCGCTCGGCGATCCAGTCATCGGCCGCGTCGAAGCCGTCGCTCACCACCATGCGGCCGATCAGGTCATGCTGCGGCACCCGGATGGGACTGTTGCTGACGATCGTGACCGGCACGGCATGGCGCAGCGCGACCTTGTAGATCTCCTCCTTCACCGGGCAGGCGTCGGCATCGACCAGGACGCGGATCACCGAGGCCGTTCCTTGTTCTTACGCCAGTGGCTCTTCTTGCCGGGCGCGCCCGACGGCGGCCCGCCGGGACGTTCGGCATCGCGATGGAAAGGCTTTTTCGGCCTCGGTCCACCGGGATGACTACCCGGCTCGCGGCGGGCGCGACGGGATTCATCGCGCGGCTTGCCGTCGAAAGGTGCGATCTCGACGCCGTCATCTTCTTCCGATGTGCGCCGCACCGACGCGAGGAACCGATCGGCTACGGCCACGGGAACCTCGAACATGGTTTCCTGCGCGGTGATGCGGATTGCGCCGATTTCGGTACGGCTGACATGGCCCCGACGGCAAATGAGCGGCAATATCCAGCGCGGGTCGGCATTCTGCGAGCGCCCGATGTTCATGCGGAACCAGACGGTATCCTCGAAGCCAGGACGCGGCCCGCGATCCTGCTGCCGTTGCTGCGCATTCTGGCTGCCCAGCAGTTCCTCTGGCTCCGGCAGTCGCGCGCGGTGCGCGTGGACCAGGGCGGCGGCGATATCCTCGGCGCTCCGCTGCGCGAGCAGTTCGGCGGCGAGCGAGCGATCGGCCTCGTCCACTTCGACCGGCGCGAGCAGGGTCGCCATCAGGCGTCCGCTATCGGCCTTGCGAATGTCGGCGGCGGAAGGAGGAGAAACCCATTCGGCCGCGATCCGCGCGCCGCGCAGCATCGATTCAACGCGACGCCGCCGCGGATAGGGCACCAGCAGGATCGCGGTCCCCTTCTTGCCGGCGCGCCCGGTGCGGCCGGAACGGTGCTGCAATGTTTCGGCATCGCGCGGTATCTCGACATGGACCACCAGCGACAGACCAGGCAGATCGATGCCTCGTGCGGCGACATCGGTCGCCACGCAGACGCGGGCGCGGCGGTCGCGCAGCGCCTGCAACGCGTGGTTGCGCTCGTTCTGGCTGTGCTCGCCGGACAAGGCGACCACAGCGAAACCGCGCTCGGTCAGACTGGCGTGGAGATGGCGGACGTTATCGCGCGTCGCGCAGAACAGCATCGCCGTCTCCGCCTCGTGGAAACGCAGCAGGTTGACCACCGCGTTCTCGATATCAGCCGGGGCAATCGCCATGGCCTGATACTCTATGTCGCCATGACCGCGATCCTCGCTCACCGTAGAAATGCGCAGCGCATCCCGCTGGTAACGCTTCGCCAGCGAAACGATCGGCCGGGGCATGGTGGCGGAGAACAGCAGAGTGCGCCGCCCCTCGGGCGTGGCGTCGAGCAGTTCCTCCAGATCCTCGCGGAAACCCATGTCGAGCATCTCGTCGGCCTCGTCGAGCACCGCCACTGCAAGGCCGCTCAGTTCCAGGGCACCGCGTTCGAGATGATCGCGCAAACGGCCCGGCGTGCCGACGACGATTGTCGGTCCATGCGAAAGCGCGCGCCTTTCCTTCGCAGCGTCCATGCCACCGACGCAAGTGGCGACGCGCGCACCGGCAGCCTGATAAAGCCATTCCAGCTCGCGGCTGACCTGCAGCGCCAGTTCCCGCGTCGGCGCGATCACTAGCGCCAGCGGCGCTTCGGAACGGCGCGCCCGACCACTCTCGTCGAGCAGTTGCGGAGCCATTGCGAGCCCGAAGGCCACCGTCTTGCCCGAACCGGTCTGTGCCGAAACGATCAGATCGCGGCCTTCGGCCTCGGGTTCCAGAACGGCGGCCTGGACGGGAGTAGGGGCCGCATATCCACGAGCGGCTAGCGCTTCGGCAAGAAGCGCGGATTCTATGTTGAAGGTCATGATCTCTTGCTTGTGCAGCTGCACGAGGCGCGCGAAGCGCGGCAGCGGAAGCTGGCCCGCATAGGCCTCATCCGCCGCAGATACAATGGCCGTCTACGCGACTATGGATTCCAGAGCCTCGCTCGCTTCCATCCATTCGATTTCCGCCGTCTCTATCTCCGCCTCGATGGCCGCGCGCCGCTTCATCAATTCGGTCATGGTCAGTTTGGCCAATGCAGGCGTCGCGGCCTTCGGGTCGAACATCGCCTGGTCTATCCCGCTGCGCTCCGCCGCAAGGCGCGCCAGTTCCGCTTCCGCCTGCTTCGCGCGCTTGCGCAAAGCCTGTCCCTTCTCACGGGCATGGGCCGCCGCTTTGCGCCTGTCCTTGCCGTTGAGCGCGCCCTCCCCCTTCGCGCCGTCCTTGCGCACCGCGTCCGGCTCCTTCGCCAGCACGAAAGCAATGTAATCGTCTATCGTGCCGTCGAATTCCTGCGCGGTTCCGCGATCAACCAGCACCAGCCGGTCGGCGGTCGCCTCGATCATGTGGCGATCGTGGCTGACGATCAGCACCGCCCCGGAAAACGCGTTGAGCGCCTGTATCAAGGCCTCGCGCGCATCGACATCGAGATGGTTGGTCGGCTCGTCGAGGATCAGCATATGCGGGGCGTCGCGGGTAATCAGCGCCAGCGCCAGCCGCGCGCGTTCGCCGCCCGAAAGCTTGCCCACCTGGGTCGTCGCCTTGTCGCCCGAGAATCCGAAACGGCCAAGCTGCGCGCGCACTGCGGCCGGCGTCTTCCCTGGCATCAACTGCGTCATGTGCTGCAGCGGCGTGTCGTCCCGATCGAGTTCTTCGACCTGATACTGGGTGAAGTAGCCGACGCGCATCTTGCCCGAAGCCGTCATACTACCGTCCATCGGCGCAAGCTGCGCCGCGAGCAACCGCGCCAACGTCGTCTTGCCGTTGCCGTTGCGGCCCAGCAGCGCGATCCGTTCCTCTGGATCGATGCGAAGTTTCAGGCGCTGCAGGACCGGCCTGTCACCATAGCCCACGCTCGCCATGTCCAATGTGATCAGCGGCGGGCGCAGTTCGTCGGGGCTAGGAAAGTCGAAGCTCAACGTCGGATCGTCGATCATCTCGGCGATCGGCTGCATCCGCGCCAGCGCCTTCGCCCGTGATTGCGCCTGCTTCGCCGTAGAAGCTCGCGCGGCGTTGCGGGCGATGTAATCCTGCAACTTCTTGCGCTCGTTTTCCTGACGCGCCCTGGCCGAGGCGACTTGCGCCTGACGTTCCGCACGCTGCCGCTCGAAGGCATCATAGCCGCCGGAATAGAGCGTAAGCTTTCCCCGCCCCAGATGCAGGATATAATTGGCGACATTGTTCAGGAAATCGCGTTCGTGACTGACCAGCAGGATCGTTGCCGGATAAGCGCGCAGGAAATCCTCAAGCCACAGCACGGCCTCGAGATCGAGATGGTTCGATGGCTCGTCCAACAGTAGCACATCGGGCTGCGAGAACAGCAGCGCGGCAAGCGCCACGCGCATCCGCCAGCCGCCCGAAAAGCTGTCGAGCGAACGCCCTTGCGCCTCCTCGTCGAAGCCCAGACCCGCAAGAATGCGCGCCGCGCGCGACGGCGCCGAATGGGCATCGATGGCGATCAGCCGCTCATGCACTTCGGCCAGACGATCGGGATCTTCGGTGGTCTCGCTCTCGGCCATCAGCGCGGCGCGCTCGGTATCGGCCGCGAGCACCGTCTCGAAAGGCGTGCCCGCACCAGCCGGAGCCTCCTGCGCGATATAACCGAGCCGCGCCCCGCGCGGCATATCAACGCCACCGTTGTCCGGCTCCAACTGGCCGGCGATCACCCGGATAAGCGTCGACTTGCCTGCGCCGTTGCGGCCGACCAACCCAATCCGCCCACGCGGCGGCAGCATGGCGGTCGCACCGTCGAGGATGGTCCGCCCCGCCAGGCGCACGGTGATGTCGGAAAGATTGAGCATGCGCGCCGCCTAGCACCGCACACGTCCGACATGAAGTGCCTAGGTGGGCTCATGCACCAACCAGTGAGACCGGGAAGGCCCAATCCTCATATTCATTGCGGTAAGCACTGGGAGTACAGTCTTGCCACTCGTGCCGACCGAATATCCCGGTGCGGTGTCGCGAATGCGGCTCGCCTTCCCAATGTCGTCTTATCGCGGGGCCGGAGCGGCAAGCGCTTCAACTGATACATAGGGCGTTATCAGTCCAAGGCTTGAGATTTGCGCGGCATAGCCCGCATCCACAGCGCTTGGCGCCATCTGCCTTATAGGTTTGATAGAGCCCGCACCTTAATTCCCCCTACGTACCGATACCTATAAGTAGTGATTACTAATGCCCCTTAACCACGCGATCATGACGCAATGGTATAACTATCGATAATAGAAATTGTACCGATATTAAATTCATTTGGAATATTTTATCGGATAACGATTTGGCGAGGATATCGAAAGTGAAAATTAAGAATCATTTTGCAGCCACTTACGCACTTGCCTTATTTGGCATTTCCACAAGCTCTGCTTACGGATCTGATGGAACCATCTCCTTCACCGGCTCGCTCACGGACGCGACTTGTGTGGTGAAAGTCAATAATACATCCGCCAATGGATCGGTCGGGCTCCCCGCCATTTCCAAGTTGAGCCTGCCAAGCAGCGGGGTCGTAGCAGGAGCAACGATCTTCACATTGAATTTGTCGGGTTGCACCACGGGGAAAACCGTGAATGCCTATTTTGAGGCGGGCCCCACTGTAGACACTGTAACCGGCAATCTAATCAATGGCGGAACGGCCGGTAACGTCCAGGTTCAACTGCTGACAGGAGCGGGCGTACCGATCGTGGTAGGCAGTAGCGGTCAGGCCACCACGACGGGCATCACCACTACGTCGAGTCCAAGCGTCACCGGCGGAACCCTGAATTACGTTGCCCAGTACTATGCGACGGGTGCGACCACATCGGGATCCGTCACGACGTCGGTGACTTATTCGCTGACCTATTTGTAGTCCGCAATATGTAACCCAGCTGGACTGCACTGAGGATGCTCAAGCGACATTAAAATATTCGGCCAAACGGGAGCTCGGGTCATGGCCACTTTTCGCCTCATGCACGCCAAGGCTTCGCTTGTGCTGTTGGCGGCCTGCACATTAGCCGCCGAGACCGCCCAAGCCAGCGTCGTGGTAGACGGCACTCGCGTTGTATACATATCAACCAAGCGCGAAGTCTCGGTAAGCATGCACAATGCCGGAGATCAGCCTTCATTGGTGCAAATCTGGATTGATGCTGGCGACCCCGCGGTTCGGCCTGGCGATACCCAGGTGCCTTTCGCTCTTACGCCACCTCTGTTTCGCCTCGATCCGGCCAAAGCGCAGACGCTCCGCCTGATATACACACAGGAGCCGCTGCCCTCTGATCGAGAGACAGTATTCTGGTTGAACGTGCTCGACATTCCTCCACGCATCTCCGGCATTCCCGATTCATCGAACCGACTGGAAATGGCGTTTCGACACCGCCTGAAGCTTTTCTTTCGTCCCGCCAAACTCCGCGGTAACGCAGACGGCGCCGCCGCACTGGTAAGCTGGACCGTCGCCCGATGCGACAATGGATTCGTCCTGGAAGCGCACAATCCTACACCGTTCTACGTCTCATTCGCACAGGCGGACTTGTCGGCAGGGGGCGAGACCTTGACGGGTAAGCCAGGCATGCTGGCTCCCTTCGCGACCCAGCAATTCAAGCTGTCAAAATCGACGGTGCTCCCGACGGGCCAAATCACCGTCAAATATGGCTTCGTCAACGATTTCGGCGCGATCGTCAGCGGCGAAGCCGCGGCGCGCGTCACATCTTGATTGCTCCAGAATGCCGGCGAGGAACGACACAAGATTCGTCCGGCCCATTCAGCGCCGGTGCGTATCGCTTGGCCTTCTTGTCGCGACCGCGATAGCATCACCTGCTCGGGCAAAGACGGCGTCAGAATTGACGTCGGTAGAATTCAATTCGGATTTCTTGCAGGGCACCGGGCAGAAGATCGACGCCACCCGCTTTGCCAGGGGCAATCCGGTCTTGCCCGGCAGCTATATGGTGGATCTCACCGTAAACGGTCAGTGGATCGCGCGGACAATGGTGGATTTCATCCCCATGACCAGCAGCGCCAGCGCTGCGCCTTGCATCGACAGCGCAATCCTTTCCCGTATTGAAGCCGACCTTGCGGCGCTGCCGGCGGCTACACGCGTCGGGCTGGAAAGCGCACTCTGCGCCGATCTCATTGGAACGATCCCCGGCACCTCGGTAGAGTTCGACCAATCGGCTCTCCGGCTTTCCATCAGCCTGCCCCAGGCGATGCTCCGGCGTAAAGCCCGAGGCTTTGTAAATCCGGAAAGCTGGCAGAAGGGCGTGCCGTCCGTGACCCTTGCCTATGACACCAGCGTTTTTCGCGTGGAAAGTTCAAGCACGAACACTATCAGCGTCTACGCCGGGCTGACGGCCGGCATGAACCTTGGCAATTGGCATATTCGCGAACGCGGCTCGCTGAGCGGGACGAACGGTTCGTGGCGCTACCAGAATGTCGCGGCCTATCTGCAACGCGACTTGCCCGGCATCAAGAGCACCCTGACGATCGGCGATACCTTCAGCGACGGGGCAGTGTTCGACAGTTTCGGCTTCAGGGGAATCATGCTCGCAAGCGACGATCGCATGCGACCAGAGTCACAGCAGGGTTATGCGCCAATCGTAAGAGGCACCGCGCGAACCAACGCCCGGGTTCGGATCACGCAAAATGGCACACTACTTCTGGAAACGGCTGTTTCGCCGGGCCCCTTCGAAATCGATGACCTTTACCCGACAGGCTATGGCGGCGATCTGCTGGTTACCGTGCTCGAGGCCGATGGCACGCAGCAGAGCTTTACGGTCAGTTACGCCTCGCTCGTTGGGCTGCTGCGTCCGCATGTTTTGCGTTACAGTATCGCTGCGGGCGACTTGACCCTCAACGGGAAGAGAAGTTCCGGTCGTTTCTTTCAGGGTACTGTGCAGTACGGGGCGACGAACAATATAACCGCCTACGCGGGCGTCGCCGTAGCATCCGGTTATGCCTCGGGCCTGATCGGCGCAGCACTCAATACGCCGCTTGGCGCGATCGCACTCGATGCAACCGTTGCCGAAGCGCACATAACACCGCTCAACGTCGATCAAGGCTACAGCGTCCGGTTGAGTTACAGCAAGGTGGTTCCGGGAATTCTCACGAATGTTTCCGTCGCCGCCTACCGCCATTCCTCGAGCGGCTTTTGGGCTATGGATGACGCTCTGGCGGCCCGGCAGGCAACCGGCACCGGCGAAGTCGCGATGCGATACATCCAGCGACAGCGAGATCGTATCGCGGCCAATATCAGCCAGAATTTAGGGGGAACGCGGGGGAGCTTATATTTGAATGGGTCGATCACAAGCTATTGGGACGAGGTCGGATCCCGACTGCAGGTGCAGGCTGGATACAGCAACGTGGCCAAGTTGGGCGATCTCAATCTGAACTACGGATTGTCCTATGGCCGGCAGCGCAACGACGCCACGCGGCAAACTGAAGACCGGGTATTGCTTTCGCTCTCCCTCGCCCTCAACCGCGGCCTCAATGCACCCCGCGTAACTGCAAATCTCGTAAACGACAGATCGCAGGGACACTCTCAAACCGGCGCTCAGATATCGCTCGCCGGAACCCTCGGCGCTGACCAAGAATTCAACTACAACGCGAACCTCAACCTGGACCAAGGAAAGACCGCCTTCGGCATCGGCGCCGGTTATCGTGCGCCGTTTGCGACGCTCTCGGCCAGCGCAAGCAGGAGCACGGCGTTCAACCAGCTTTCCTTCGGCGCCAGCGGTGGACTCGTCGTGCATCCAGGAGGCGTCACACTTGCCAATCAACTGGGCGACACGGTCGGTCTCGTCGAGGCGCCCGGCGCAAAAGGCGCTACCGTCAGCGCGGCGAGCGGCGCACGAGTTGATGGCGCCGGATACGCTGTGGTTCCTTATCTCGTCCCTTACCGTCTCAACGAAATAGACCTCGATCCACGCGAACTCGCGCTCGATGTCGAATTGAAGAACACGCGGCAGCAGACTGCTCCGCGCGCAAACGCAGTAGTGATGCTGAAGTTTGAAACGGTTAGCGGCCAGGGCGTGTTGATCACCGGGCGCTTGTCCGACGGCTCTCCTGTGCCTTTTGGCGCTGACGTATTGGACGAAACGCGGGCCCAGATCGGAATTGTCGGCCAGAATGGGCAAATATTTCTGCGAGCCATCCCGGATGCCGGCACACTGCTAGTTCAATGGGGCTCTTCCGACGATAGCCGATGCCGCCTGAGCTACCGGCTGCCCCCTTCGAGAAAGGGCAATCCGCCGATAGTGAAACTGGACGCTGTGTGTCGAAGCAATGTGTCCGACACGATTCTGGCGGAGCCGGAACCTCACATCACTGCATTGCCCGTCTGACGCCAGGAGGGCTCATTGACCAAATTTCTGTATTTGTTGAGTTCGTGCAAGAGCATTCTGGCAGCAGTATTTTTACTGCTGGGGATCGGCGTCAACTCATCCGCCCTTGCCATTTCAATCGTCATAAGCCCCACGAGCCTTCCGCTCAATCCCGGCGGCCCTTACACAACGGCGCGGGACAAGGCCGTCGGCACCGTACTCGCAACATCGACCTCCACGATCTCCGTTGCAGGCATCGGCGGAACCTGCCTTGTTACGGCGCTTTTTCTTTCCGGCTCACCGGCGAACGGCAATACCTTCACCACCGGCGTGCCAGGCTTGGGCGTCAATCTCTACTATTACAACGGAGCAACCCGTACACAGATCACGCCAGGGCTCCAGGCGAGTCTGGCGCTGTCTCTGAACGCTCCTGGCGCACTGACAAGAGTCGATGCCGATCTGATCGTTACCGGACCAGTCGGATCGGGAACGCTGAATGCACTCCCAAGCGTCAATTTGACTTTTGCTGCTATCGGCTTGGGCTGCGGCATCCTGAACCTTAGCGCCCAGACGCTGACCGTGACTGCTAGCAATGGTGCGGTGACCGGCATCACGTGCCAGGTCATCAACCCCTCCATCGCGGTTAATCTGCCATCGGTGTCCGTTCAAAGGCTTGCATCTACGGGTCAGATCGCAGGAGCGACTGGATTCACAATTCCTCTTAATTGCGCGAACTCTGGCGCCAGTGTCTATGTGACGCTTACAGACGCAACGAACACTTCCAACACGTCAACGCTTCTGTCGCTGAAAGGAAGCGCAACTGCTGGAAACGTAAAGCTTCAGATATTGCGGAGTAACGGGAGCGCGATCAACTACGGACCGGATTCTGCGGTAGCGGGCACAACGAACCAGTGGCTGGTCGGCCCTTCGAGTTCGACCTCGTCCATTCCGCTGACGGTCCAGTACTATAGTACCGGCATCGCAACTCCGGGAACGGTTCAAGCTGCCGCCACTTTCACGCTAAGCTACCAATAGATATTCTTTCAGAATAGGCATCATTCCCAACCTCTTCCAAGGATAAAGATGAATACAATGCGATGCGGATTGCGTCTATCGTGCATTTTACTTTGAGCTTGCACAGTAAGTGAGCCCGATGAATCTCTACCGTTCGCGGACTTATTCCCAGCTTTTCCGCAATCGAACGGTTTTGCAATCCAGACACCATGCCGGCGAGCACCTGCAGTTCTCGGGCAGACAGGCATTTGACCCGGCTCCGGGCGTCAGCCTCACGCAACCTTGTGGAACCGAAGCTTGCAGTGCGTTCACGCGCCCGCTCCAAGCCGGCCCTGGCGCTCGTTTCATCGAACGGCAACATCCAATAATCAACGGCCCCTTCAAGGATCGCATCGACAATTCGGTCAGGTCGCAATGACTCGCTGTAAGCGATTATCGGCAACCAGATGCCCATGGCCGGAAGACGGGCAGCCAGATGAGCGACACGTTCACCTGAATCGTGAACCACGATATGACCATCAGTTGGCCAATGATCCTCCAGCTCCGATTCATGCTCGAAGGGCTCGGTATGAAATTGTATTCCCAGAAAAAACCGCGATATTTTGGCCCTACGGCGAGGGTCGCCGTCAATAAGCGTAATTCTTCCCCGACGATCCATATCTCACCTCGCGGCGTGCACGGACATTCTTATCGATATCAATCAATCCAAACATGTCAATATTCATCATAATATCTTGTCAAGTTGATTAATATCAATGTCAACACACCATAAGAATGAGTTATCAACCCAATTGATTTTCTGATTTTATCTCCAAAAAATTCACAATATTTCCTGAAAAATATGCATTAATTTCATTATATATTTTAAATATATATGTCGATATATAAGTATATATGAGCAATATATTTCATATTAAAATTATAATTATTTTCAAAATCCTATTGCATCCATCGCCA
>DASWWL010000104.1:0-2926 GCA_036400975.1 Novosphingobium sp.
GTGGTCGGTACGCTCAAGAATAGCGCGCGCGACATTGCGCCCGATACGTCCGAAACCGTTGATCGCAACCTTCGTCGCCATATGAAGAACTCCTGCTTAGTTGTTCAGTTTAGCCTTGATTTGCGGAACGATGGCGTCCGCAGAAAATCCATAATGCTTGAACAGCACTTCCGCCGGAGCGGAAGCGCCGAACGTATCGATGCCGATTGTCAGACCGTCGCTGCCCACATGGCGTTCCCAGCCCAGCGTGACGCCGGCCTCAACCGAGACCTTCAAAGCATCGGCGGGCAGCAGATCGGCGCGATAGGCGGCGTCTTGTTCGGCGAAAAGCTCCCAGCACGGCATCGAAACGACATCGGCGCCGATCCCATCCGCTTCCAGCGCGGCTGCGGTAGCCAGCGCCAGCTCGATTTCCGAACCGGTCGCGACCAGCACGACCTTGCGGGCGGCCTCGGCCGACTTGAGGCGATAGGCGCCCCTGGCGCTCTTGAATTCTCCATCGGCGCGCACCGCCGGCAGGTTCTGGCGAGTGAGGCACAGTACCGAGGGACGATCCGGCTGTCGAATCGCCAGCGCCCAAGCCTCGGCCGTCTCGATCGCGTCCGCCGGACGGAACACCAGCAGGTTGGGGATCGCACGCAGGCTCATCACGTGCTCGATCGGCTGGTGCGTCGGGCCGTCCTCGCCCAGGCCGATGCTGTCGTGCGTCATCACATAGACGACACGTGTGTGCTGAAGCGCCGAAAGACGGATGGCGTTGCGGCAATAATCGGAGAACACGAGGAAGGTGCCGCCATATGGAACGATGCCGCCATGCAGCGCCATGCCGTTCATCGCAGCCGCCATGCCGAATTCGCGAATGCCGTAATAGACGTAACGGCCGCCGTAGCTTTCCGGCGTAAATGGCTGCGTGGCCTTGGTTTTCGTATTGTTCGAACCGGTCAGGTCGGCAGATCCACCGACCAGTTCCTCAACAGCGACGGTCAAGGCCTCCAGCGCCATCTCGCTCGCCTTGCGGGTCGCGACCTTCGGCTTATCGGCGATCAGACCCTCGATGTAGGCCTTGGCCCCATCGTCGGCGGGCAATTCGCCGTTCATGCGGCGGGCAAGTTCCGCGCCCTTGGCATTGGCGGCGAGGCGATCTTCCCATGCGCCCCGCGCATCCCGCCCCTTCTGACCCAGCGCGCGCCAGTCGGCGAGAATGTCCGCCGGAATTTCGAACGGCGCCGCGTTCCAGCCCAGCGCCTCGCGCGTGGCGGCGATCTCATCGGCGCCGAGCGGGCTGCCGTGAACATTGTGGCTACCCTGCTTGTTGGGAGCGCCCTTGCCAATGACGGTGCGGCAGGCGACCAGCGAGGGGCGTCCGTCCGCCAGGGCAGCGGCGATGGCCCGCTCGATATCGGCCGCGTCATGACCGTCGCAGGACTCGGTGTGCCAGCCTGCAGCACGGTAGCGCGCCGGAATATCTTCGCTGGTCGAGAGCGAGGTGTCGCCGTCGATCGTGATCTTGTTGTCGTCCCACAACACGATCAGGCGGCCAAGCTTGAGATGCCCGGCCAGGCCGATCGCCTCGTGATTGATGCCTTCCATCAGGCACCCGTCACCCGCGACTACCCAGGTGCGGTGATCGACGAGATCGTCGCCGAAACCGGCGTTGAGATGACGCTCGGCCATGGCGAAACCGACCGCCATGGCGAGGCCCTGCCCCAGCGGTCCGGTCGTGCATTCGACGCCGGGCAGCATGAAGTTTTCGGGATGGCCGGCGCAAGGGCTGCCGAGCTGGCGGAAATTGCGGATGTCATCCATCGTCGGCTGCGCGTAGCCGGTAAGATGAAGCAGTGAATAGATCAGCATCGAGCCGTGGCCGGCCGACAGGATGAAACGGTCGCGATCAGGCCACCGGGGGGCCGAGGGATCGAACTTGAGGAACCTGGAATAAAGCACCGTCGCGACGTCCGCCATGCCCATCGGCATGCCGGGATGTCCGCTATTGGCCGCCTGGACCGCATCCATCGACAGGGCGCGGATGGCATTGGCCATAGGTCCCAGGCGGGAGGGTTCTAGGCTCATTCGGCAAGGCTCCTGGAGGCAGCGACAACGCGGTCGATTCGTGCCGCTTCCTTTAGGGGGAGGCGGCGCAAGGTCAAGTCGCGGGCCGAGTCAAGCGTCGCGAAGCCCTGGTTTCGCGGTCGGAACCGGCAAGCCGGGCCAAGTGCTTTGCACCACGGTGAAATTGCGCTAGCCATGCCGTATGGACGGGGCATCGATGGAACAGGCGCTTTCGCGGATCGAAACGGCGCTGGCACGGCTGGAAGCGGCCACGGCGCGCCCTTCCCGCGGCAATGAAGAACTGCAGGCCCGCCACGACCGCCTGCGCGGTTCCGTCGCCGCCTCCCTGCGCCAGCTCGACGCCCTGCTTGCAGGGAAAGCGCCATGAGCAACGTCACTCTGACGATCGGAGGCCGCAGCTTCACCGTCGCCTGCGCGGAGGGTGAAGAAAGCCATGTCACCAGCCTTGGCCATACGATAAACACCAAGCTGTCTTCGATGGGCGACATGTCGGGCCAGAGCGAGCCGCGCATGCTGCTGTTCGCGGCCCTGCTTCTGGCCGACGAGGTACACGAACTCAAATCCCACACGCCTTCGGCATCGCCCCCCTCCGCCCCGGACGGCACGGTTCGGCGCCTCGATGCGATTGCCGCGCGTCTCGAAAATCTCGCCGCCGCTCTTGAGGGCTGAGCCCGCAGGCCCTAGATAGCGCGCGACGGGATCTGCCCGGCACGAGCCGTTTGAACATCCCTGAGGCTATAAGCAATCCTTGGGGGCTGTCCCTGGCTGGGCCCTGGCCTGGCACATATGGTCCCCACCTGACGTGAAGGCGTCAGAGGATTTCCCGGCAACGACCCATGGTGGGCCCGTCACCCTT
>DASWWL010000105.1:0-3955 GCA_036400975.1 Novosphingobium sp.
CCCGCGCTCGGCGAAGCAGTCCGCACGGAGGCGCTGGCATGAAACCGCTCGCAGGAATCCGCATCGCAGACTTCACCGTGCACAATGCCGGGCCGTTCTGCACCAACCTGCTCTCGCAGCTCGGCGCGGAAGTGGTGAAGATCGAGAGCGCCATGCGCCCAGACGCCTTCCGCAAACCGCATCCGGTCTATGGCCGCATGGGGCCCGCGACTTTCGATCAGGTCGCCTCGACCAAGCTGTCGGTGCGCATCAACCTCAAGAAGGCGGAAGGCATCGCGCTCGCCAAGCGCATCGTCGCGGTGTCCGACGTCGCCGCCGAAAGCTTTCGTCCCGGTGTGATCGGCCGTCTGGGGCTCGGCTATGAAGCGCTGAAGGCGGTCAAGACCGACATCGTCATGCTCTCCGTCTCCTCCTGCGGACAGGAAGGACCGGATTCGCACTTCGCCGGCTATGCGCCGCTGTTCGGGGCCTGGGGTGCGCTCAGCGACCTCACCGGCTTCGCCGACGGTCCGCCGGTAGAGATGCGTCATGTCATGGATCACACGGTCGGCATGAATTCCGCCGCCGCCGTCATGGCCGCGCTGCACCGCCGCCGCGCCACCGGCGAAGGCGCTCATGTCGATGTCGCTGCGCGGGAGGTTGCCTCTTCGCTGGTCGGCGAAGCCCTGCTCGCCGCCGCCAACGGCCACGCACCGCGCCGCATGGGCAACGCGCACGAGGCGATGGCGCCGCATAACGTCTATCATTGCCAGGGCGAGGACCGCTGGCTCTCGATCGCGGTCGCAAGCAACGCCGAATGGCAGGCGCTCGCCGCGATCATCGGCAACAGCGACCCGCGCTTCGCCACCGCCGCCGGTCGCCTCGCCAATGCCGCCGAACTGGATGCCGCAGTCGGCGCGTGGACGATCGGTCAAGAAGCCAATGCCGCCGCCGAACACCTGCAGCAGGCCGGCATCGCCGCACACGTGAGCTGGACGACACCCGAGATCGCCGCCGATCCGCACCTCCATGCACGCGGCGCGATCACCGAAGTCGCCGAACCCGACGGCAAGCTGCGCGCCGCTGTCGCGGTGCCGATGCGTCTGTCGAAGGGGCCCGAGATCGGCATCCATAGCGGCACGCCCAAGCTCGGCGAGCACGAGGATTACGTTTATGGCGAATTGCTCGGCATGAGCGGCGCTGAGCGCAAGGCGCTCGAGGACGCCGAAGTCATCTATTGAATGATGCCCCCGGCCCGTGAGCGGGCGGGGAACTGGAGAGCGAAATGAGCGACACCCCCACCCTCGGCTTCATCGGACTTGGCGTGATGGGCCACGGCATGTGCGCCAATGCCATCCGCAAGCACGGCGCCAAGGTCCATGTCTTCGACATGATGCCCGAGGCGGTGCAAGCCATGGTCGATGTCGGCGGCGTCGCGGCCGCCTCGGTCGAGGACGTCGCAAAGGCAGCAACGATCATCTTCCTCTCGCTTCCCGGCGGCAAGCAGGTCGCTTCGGTCTGCGAGACCATCGCCGCCCATGCCGCCCCCGGCACCGTGGTGGTAGATCTGTCGACCACGGCGGTCGCCGATGCCCGCAGCGTCGCCGCCGCGCTTGCGAGCAAGAACATGCGCTTCGCCGATGCGCCGGTCGCCCGCACCCGTCAGGCCGCAATCGACGGCACGCTTTCGATCATGGTCGGCGCGCCGGACGATCTTTTCTCCGTGGTCGAGCCGCTGCTGGGCTACATGGCGACGGACGTCACCCATTGCGGAGATGTCGGCTGCGGCCAGGTCGTGAAGCTGATCAACAACACGCTGCTGTTCGAGCAGGTCGCCGCCATCGCCGAGATGATGGTCGTCGCCGAACGCGCGGGCGTGACGCCGGAACGGCTGATCCAGGCGGTCGGCCTCGGCTCGGGCAACAGCTTTGCCCTGCAGAACCACGCGAAGAAGGCGATGGCCCCGCGCGATTTCCCGGAAAAGGCTTTCCCTTCGAACTATGTGATCAAGGACCTAGGCTATACCATCGAATTGGCCGAACAAATGGGCGTCGACCCCAAGGTCGCGCGCCTGGCCGGCACTTATTACGAGGCTGCGGTCGAGAAGGGCATCGGCCAGAAGTATTTTCCGGGCATCATCGAACTGATCGACCCGCGCTGAGACCTCCGACTGGGAAGGACGCACGAGGATGACCGAGATCCGCAAGCTTGAGTACCGCGTCGTCACCGATGGTCTGATCTTCCCCGAAGGTCCCATCGCCATGGCCGACGGTTCGGTTCTGGTTGTCGAGATCAAGGGCGGGCGCCTGATCCGCGTGCGACCCAATGGCGACAAGGAAATCGTCGCCGTGCTCGGCGGCGGCCCCAACGGCGCCGCGATCGGACCGGATGGCGCCTGTTACGTCGCCCAGAACGGCGGGTTCAACTGGCTGTCGGAAGATATTTTCGGCGTCGAGGGTTACATGCGTCCGCACGGCCGCGCGACCGATTACCTTGGCGGCTCGATCCAGCGGGTCGATCTCGAAACCGGCGCAGTGACCACGCTCTACACCCATTGCGACGGTATCCCGATCATGGGACCGAACGACATCGTTTTCGATGCCAACGGCGACATGTGGTTTACCGATCACGGCAAGACCTATGGCCGCCAGATGGATTGCGGCGCGGTGTTCCATGCCTCGATCGACGGTTCGTGGATCCGTCAGGCCGCCTTCCCGATGGTTACGGCGAACGGCTGCGGCCTCTCGCCCGACGGGAAGACGCTCTATGTCTCGGAAACCGAGACCGGCCGGCTGTGGCAGTGGCCGATCACCGGGCGCGGGGAACTGGCGAAAGTTCCCTGGCCATCCCCCAACGGCGGCACGCTCGTGGGTCAGGCCACCGGCTATCAGCGCTTCGATTCCATGGCGCTGGAGGCCGGCGGCAATATCTGCGTCGCGACGCTGGTAACGGGCGGCATCACCGTGTTCTCGCCCTCGGGTGAGAAGCTGGAGTATTGGGAAGGCCCCGAACCCTACTGCACCAATATCTGCTTCGGCGGACCGGACATGAAGACGGCTTTCATCACCGTGTCCGGCCACGGGCTGCTGATCGCGGTCGATTGGCCCCGAACCGGATTGAAGCTGGCGTATTGAAACGTGCCGCAGCACTGCGGCCGTTTATGAAACACTGCGCCCTGCGCTGCATTGCAACATGATTCCCGTGCAACAGCCGTTGCAGCAAGGGCGCGCGACTTTGCGCGGTTGTGCGCTATAGCCTGTCCTCGCGATGCCACTCGATCCTTCCACCACGGACGCAGTCGCGCTGATCCTGGCGCGGGCGCAGTTCGCGTTCACCGTCAGTTTCCACTTCATCTTCCCGGCGTTCTCGATCGGGCTGGCGAGCTATCTCGCGGTGCTCGAAGGCCTGTGGCTTTGGACGAAGCGCGAGCTGTATCTCGACCTGTTCCGCTACTGGCTGAAGATCTTCGCGATCGCCTTCGCCATGGGCGTCGTCTCGGGCATCGTCATGTCCTATCAGTTCGGCACCAACTGGTCGGTGTTTTCCGACAAGGCCGGTGGTGTGATCGGGCCGCTGATGGCTTACGAGGTGCTGACCGCATTCTTCCTCGAAGCCGGCTTCCTCGGCGTCATGCTGTTCGGCATGAAGAAGGTCGGTTCGCGCCTGCACTTCGCGGCGACGCTGATGGTCGCGACGGGCACGTTCATCTCCGCGTTCTGGATCCTGTCGGTGAACTCGTGGATGCAGACGCCGCAAGGCCACATCCTGCTGCCCGACGGCCGCTTCGTGCCCGGTGAAAGCTGGTGGGCGATCGTGTTCAACCCGAGCTTCCCCTACCGCCTCGTTCACACGGTGATCGCCGCGTACCTGACCACCGCGCTCGTCGTCGGCGGCGTCGGCGCGTTTCATTTGCTGAAGGACCGCGCGAATGCGCACGCGCGCAAGATGTTCTCGATGGCGATGTGGATGGCGGCGC
>DASWWL010000106.1:0-33313 GCA_036400975.1 Novosphingobium sp.
GGCATTCACCGGCTTGTCCATCCGCCGCATCCCGTGGCGGCCTTTCCGGACCGCGCGGGCGCCGACCGCACTGCGAAGGAGCAGAGCCGAAGCGCTTGCGCCCCCGCACCCGTCACAGTGCCAGTCTGGTAACTGACATACACGGAACGTATGAAGAACATTCCTACATGTCAAGCGCATGGCGCGGGGTTTTCTAATCAGACCGCGCGCATCAGTTCCAAAGATCAATACGCTGACACTGGAAGGCAACTATCCCTTCCATTCACGCCGCTCCTCGGCGGCGCGGAGGACTTCGTAAGCGAGTTGGAGGGCCTGGAAAGCCTTGGCGGCTTCGGCGTCACCGGGGCGCACATCGGGGTGCACTTCCTTGGCCTTGGCGCGCCATGCCTTGCGCACCGCGCCGAAATCGGCATCGGGATCGAGCCCGAGCAGTTCGAGCGCGCGCAATTCGTCGCGACTGCGGCTGCCGTCGCCCGAGCCGGCCCAACCGTAATGCGCCGATTCGCTATATCCGGCGCTTTCCTGCCGTTCGGCATTCTCACGTTGTGCCGCTTCCTCGGCATCGAGGCCGGCGAAGTAGTCCCAGCCGGAATTGTATTCGGCGGCGTGCTTCTGGCAGAAATACCAGCGTTCCGGGTTATTGGGAGACTTCGGCGCGGGGCAATCTCCCGGCTCGTTGCAGCCCTGCCGGTCGCACAACCGGATCCTGGCCGCCTCGCGCGCGCTTTCATAGCCGCGCCAGCGCGGGAAACCCCAGTCATTGGATCTGCGGAAGCGGCTCATCCCTTTCGCGATAGGCGCGCGGGCAGGTCGTGCGCAACCCTTGCAAAAGCTTCATCGGCCATTAACGAAAAATCACTTAGATGCTGCATTGCAATATCTGCTGAACTGGGTTATAGTAACCTAAGTTAGTATTTGAGGCACTGCGATGAGCGACCGTCTGGCCATTTCCGCGACCCTGTCCGTCCTGCTGATGGCGGGTTACGCGCTGCTGGGCACCGGAGCGCCGCGCATGGAGCTTGGCCCTCAGGCATTGACCTCGCCGGCCAAGGCCGTCGCGGTCGAGCTGCCCCGGTTCGATCGGGTTCTCACCCTCTCGCGCTAAGGCAGCCGCAACCAGCCCTCGTCAGTCAATCGTCACCGTCACCGCGCGTCGGTTCTTCGCCCAGCTCGCTTCGTCCGAACCCAGCGCGACCGGCCTTTCCTTGCCATAGCTCACCGTGGTGATGCGGCTGGCGTCGACGCCGATGCTGACCAGATAGTTCTTCGCCGCGTTGGCCCGGCGCTCGCCCAAGGCAAGGTTGTAGTCGCGCGTGCCGCGTTCGTCAGCATGACCTTCTATCGTCGCGCGCTTCTGCGGATACTTGCCCAGCCACTGCGCCTGGGTCTGGAGCGCCGCGGCGTCCACGCTGTCGATATTGTAGCGGTCGGTATCGAAATAGATCGTGTCCGCGCCCTGTGTGAAGGCGACGAAATCCGCCTGGCTGCCGGGAACCGGCCCGCTCGTGGCGGTGTCGGTCGTCTGGCTTGCGCCGGGATCGGGCGGCAGCACCTTGGGCGCCTTACTGGCGCAGGCCGCGAGTGCGAGCGAGCCAGCCATGATGAGCGTGGCGGCAGCCAGTTTAGAATGACCGGACATGGCAGTCTCCTTCGTTGCTAAAGTGAACACAGCGACACGCTTCGTCGTGCCGGTAAACGCTTCAGGGACGGATTGGTCCCCAGGCGGGATCGGATGCGTCGACCGGGGTGGGCAGGCGGCGTTCGTTGCGGCCGGTCAGATCGACCTGCCAGATCGTCGCCTTGCCGCTGGTGCCCCGCTCGGTACGGAAGAACTGGATGATACGGCCGTTGGGCGACCATGTCGGGGCCTCGTCCTGCCAGCTGTCGGTCAGCGTGCGCATGGCGCCGCCCGAAGGGCTCATCACCGCGATGCGGAAGTTTCCGCCCATGTAGGTGAAGGCGATCTGGTCGCCACGCGGGCTCCATTCGGGCGTCGCCGCGCGCCCGCCGAAGAAGCTGATGCGCTGCTGGTTCGATCCGTCGGCATTCATCGTGTATATCTGCTGGCTGCCCGAACGATCGCTTTCGAACACGATCCGGCTGCCATCGGGCGAGAAGCTGCCGCCCACGTCGATGCCGGGACTGTCGGTGAGCTTGATCGGCTGGCCACCGCCCGACGATATCTTGTAGATGTCCGTGTTCCCGGCGATCGCCATCGAATAGAGGATCCACTTGCCGTCCGGCGACCAGCGCGGCGCGAACGTGGGGTTCGTGCTCTGGGTGATCAGCCGCTGCGTATTCGTATCCAGATTGTAGACGTAGATGCGCGGATTGCCGTTGAGATACGAGAGATAGAGGATCGACTTATAGTCCGGCGAATAGCGCGGCGTCAGCGCGGTCGCCTGCCCGCTGGTCAGGTAGCGATGGTTGGCCCCGTCCGAATCCATGATGGCGAGGCGCTTCATGCGGCGATTCTTGGGGCCGGTCTCGGCAATATAGGCGATACGGCTGTCGAAGAACGGGCTTTCCCCCGACAAGCGCGAATAGACCATGTCCGAGCACTTGTGCGCAGCGCGGCGCCACTCCGCCGCCGGCAGCACCCAGCCCGCCTTGCCGAGCTGCTGCTTCAGGCCGACGTCGTAGAGATAACAGCCGATGGTGAGCTGACCGTCGGCATTGACGCGGACGAAGCCCTGCACGAGCATCTCGGCGCTGCGCGCGGTCCAGACGTCGTAAGCCGGGGCCTGCACTTGCGCATAGGCGGGCTGCGGCAGACCATCGGGACCGCTCGGCTTGAACAGGCCGTTGTTGCGCAAGTTCGACGAGATCACTTGCGCCAGACTGCGGCCAAGCGCGGCGGTGGAGCCCGCGTTGGTCTGGGTCGGCACGTCCTGGTCAGTGGCGAAGGCGGTGATGGCGATGCCGAGATCCTGCCAGGCCGCCTCGTCGGACACGGTGCCGGTCAGGCCTCCCTCGGCATCATCCGCGGGCGGCGGAGCGGTCGCCACTCCAGTCGATCCAGGCGCTGCCGCAGTTTGAGCCAGTGCAGGCGCGCCGACAATCAGCGCCGCCGCCGCGAGAAGAAAACAACGGATCGTCATTGCGCTAGCCTTTTATCAAATCGCATGGGGCCGACGCGCTTCCACGCGTCGTAGTATTCGGGGGGAAGGTCGAACGGCGCGGCCAGTTGCACGGCGCGCATCGATTGCTCCTTATGCCGCTCCCATTGGGCGCGGTTGGCCTCGGTTTGACCCTCCTGCCGAATGAATTGCACCGGACCGGCGAGCGTTCCATCCCGATTCAGGTTCCACACCAGGATCGTAACCAGCTTGTCGGCATCCGCCCCTTCAGGCAGCTTGCCCTGCAGATGGGGCAGAAGCTTCCGGGTGATCGCTGCCAGCAACGACGCTCGCACTTGCGGTCCGGCGACCTGCCCTGGCGGATTGCGCGAGGCGCCGGCGGCCTGCGCGCCGGGAACGCCTTGCTTGAAGGCATCGGCGAAGCGGCTGCCACCGCTATTCTGCGCCGGGCGCGCGGCGGGCGCGGCGCCGGCTTTCGGGGTGGGACTGGCGGCGGACGAAGGACGCGCGCTGGGCCGCGTGATCGGCCGGGCCACCGGCGAGGGGCGGGGTTCCGGGCGGGCGACCGGACGCGGGGTCGGGCGCGCCACGGGACGGGGCGTAGGCCGCGCGACCGGGCGTGGTTCGGCCTTCGGCACCGGCACGGGCTTCGGCGGCTCCACCTTGGGCTGGGGCGGCGCGGGTTCGGGCTCGACGGCGGGCGGTGCCGGCGCGCCGAACTCGGGCGCAAGATCCGGGGCGGCCTGCGCATTGGGCTCCGGCGAAGTCGATTTCAGCCCGACATCGTCGCTCAGCGTCACCTCGATCCGATCGGGCGGCGTGACGACGGGCGCGGTCGGAGGCCGCCAGATCAGCAGCGCGACGAGCGCGACATGCGCCGCCACGGCGACACCGAGGCCGATGCGTTCCTCGCTGCGAAGAGCCGTTGCCGCCATGGTCCCGGCCTATTGCCCGCTTTCTGAACCGCCGATTGACGCGGGTTCCGCGCCCGAGGCGATCGTCACCAGCGAGATCGACGTGAAACCGGCGCGATTGAGCTCGCCCATCACGCCCATCACGCGACCATAGTCGAGCGCCTTGTCCGCGCGCAGCGTAACAAGCGGCAGCTTGCCCAGCGTGTCGGGCCGGATCGCTGCGAGCCGATCGGCCAGTTCGCCGGGCGCGACCGCCGCATCATCGAGATAGACGACGCCATCGCTCGCCATGCTGATCGTCACCTGCTCCTTGTCCTCGCCGAGCGCCTTGGCGCGGCTTTCGGGCAGCTCCACCGGCACGCCGGCCTTCAGCAACGGCGCGGTGACCATGAAGATGATGAGCAGCACCAGCATCACGTCGACCAGCGGAGTGACGTTGATCTCCGACATCGGCGCGCGCTTTCCACGCCCACCGCGACGACGGCGCGAGCCTCCGCCCGACGAAAGTCCCATCGCCATGGCTCAGCCCTCCAGCTGGCGGCTGAGGCTGGCGTGGAACCGGTCACCGAAGCGCTGCAGCGCCGCCTCGAACATGCCGACGCGGTGCGAGAAGCGGTTATAGGCGATCACCGCCGGGATAGCCGCGAAAAGACCGATGGCGGTGGCGAAAAGCGCCTCCGAAATGCCGGGCGCTACGACCGCGAGCGAGGAATTCTGCTGCTGGCCGATCTGGAAGAAGCTGTTCATGATGCCCCAGACGGTGCCGAACAGGCCGACGAAGGGCGCGACCGAACCGACCGTGGCGAGGAAGTTCAGCCGCTCGGCCAGACGGTCCGCCTCCTGCGCAACCGTAGAATCGATGACGACGGACAAGCGCTGGCGCACGCCTTCGGCATCGACGACCTTGCCGCTGGTCCGCCGCCATTCGGCAAACCCCGCCGCGGCGACCTTGGCGGAAGGCACGTCGCCCTTGCCGCGTTCGGACTGGAAGGCGTCGAAATCGCGCGCCTTCCAGAAATCCTGCTCATAGGCGTCGCAGCGCCGCCGCACGCTGCCCATGCGCAGCCAGAACGAGACGATGATCGCCCAGACCCAGATCGAAGCGAGGATCAGCCCCACCATCACCACCTGCACGACGATGTCGGCATCAAAGAACAACTTCACCGGGTTGAGATGCGTGGGCGCACCTATCGCGGCAGCGGCGGCGGCTAGCTGGGTCAGAACAGTCATGGGCATCCTTTTGGAAGGGGAATCACGGAAGCGAAGGCCGCGCGCCACGCATCGGGCTGCGCGCGCGGACGGCCGGTGGGCGCGACGAAGCCGACACGCAGCCTCGCTTCGCTGAGCAGCGTATCGTCGCGAAGCGCGCGCTGGTGCATGCGGCAGCTTGCCCGCCCCAGCTCCTCGACGCGGCTTTCGATCGTCACCGCATCGTCAAGCCGGGCGGGAGCGCGGTAGCTGATCGCCAGATCGGCGACGGCATAGGCGCCCTCGCCCGCCTCCTGCGCGGCGCGCTGGTCTATGCCGAGCAGGCGCAGCATGTCGGACCGGGCACGTTCGAACCAGCGCAAGTAGTTGGCGTGATAGACCATGCCCGACAGGTCGGTATCCTCAAAATAGACGCGCACCGCAAAACGATGGACCGGCCCGTCGAAACGGCCGCTGAACGGTTCGGGGGCTGACGTCATGCGGCGGCGATTCTAGCCGTGCGACGAGTCGAAGGGCAAGGTCCGACGTTCGCTTCAGGGCAAATCCGGCACAGGTGGTCAGCAAACGGCGCTCCCGGCGGCGTCTGCGGGGCGTCTCGTCCCGCAAGTCCGCTCAGGGGATCATCTGGAAGAACTGCTGTCCGCCGAAGATGTGAACATGCAAGTGCGGCACTTCCTGATGGCCATGGCCGCCCATGTTCACCATCAGGCGATAGCCCGGCCCATCAAGCTCAAGCTGCCGCGTCACCTCACCCACCACGCGCATGAACGTCGCGATCTCCGCATCGGAAGCCTTGGCGGTGAAATCGTCCCAACTGACGTAGGGCGCTTTCGGAATCACCAGCACATGCACCGGCGCCTGCGGACGGATATCGTGGAACGCCAGCGCGTGATCGTCCTCGTAGACCTTACTGCACGGCAGCTCGCCGCGCAGGATCTTCGCGAAGACGTTGCTGTCGTCATAGGGCTGGCGTGGATCGATCGGCACGGCTTACTCCTTGCGGGCGGCTTTCTCGGCAATGCCCGAAACGCCTTCGCGGCGATCCAGCTCGGCCAGGACCTCGGCCAGCGGCACGTCTTTCGCCGCCAGCAGCACGAGCAGATGGAACAGGAGGTCGGCCGCCTCGCCGACAAGGCCTTGGCGATCGTCCTCAAGCGCGGCGATGACGGCTTCCACCGCTTCCTCGCCCACTTTCTGCGCGATCTTGCCCACGCCCCTGGCGTTGAGCCTGGCGACGTAACTCGACTCCGGATCGGCATTGCGCCGGGCAGCGATGATCGTTTCGAGACGGGCAAGCGTATCGGTCATGCGCAGGCTTTGCGGCGGCGAACGCGCGCAGTCAATCGTCGCGGCTGTCCCCCGGCCGCTTGCGTGCGACATGGCGGCCGATCAGCAAGCCGGCTACACCAAGCGCGAAAAGGGTGAAATCGCTGGGGTCGGGCAACTCAAAACTGCTCGCGGCAAACGCTGGCCCATACGACAATAATGCGATCCCGATTGCCGGAATCAGTCGAAGCAGCTTGCGGGAAAGGAAAACAATCATGGTCTTTAAGGATTTACGCAATCTGCATGCCATGCGCGCAAGACATGCGGCCAGCCTGCATCACACTGGTTAACCGCACCGCCGCGAATATCCCGACCGTAAGATTTTCCGACGATTTCAGCCCCTTGCGGGAATGCCCGCCGCGCGCAACGCGGCATGAGCCTCGGCGATCGAATGCTTGCCGAAATGGAAGATGGAAGCCGCCAGCACCGCGCTGGCGTGGCCGTCCCGCACCCCGGCCACGAGATGATCGAGCGTGCCCACCCCGCCGCTGGCGATGACCGGCACGGAAACCGCATCGGCAATGGCGCGCGTAAGGCCAAGGTCATAGCCAGCCTGAGTGCCGTCGCCGTCCATCGAAGTGACGAGCAGTTCGCCCGCGCCCAGTCCGGCCAGCTTTACCGCATGCTCCAGCGCGTCGATACCGGTAGCGCGGCGACCGCCGTGAGTGAAGATTTCCCACCCCTTGCCGGTCCTGCGCGCATCGACCGAGGCGACGATGCACTGACTGCCGAACTTTTCGGCGATCTCGGTCACGACCTCGGGCCGAGAGACGGCGGCGGAATTGACCGCGACCTTGTCCGCCCCCGCCAGCAGCAGCGCGCGCGCATCCTCGGCCGAACGGACGCCGCCGCCGACCGTCAGCGGCATGAAGCAGACCTCGGCCGTTCGCCTGACCACGTCCAGCAGCGTTCCGCGTCCTTCGTGACTGGCGGAAATATCCAGGAAGCACAGCTCGTCCGCCCCCGCCGCGTCATATGCACGCGCCTGCTCCACGGGGTCGCCGGCATCCTTCAGATCGACGAAGTTCACGCCCTTGACCACGCGGCCGTCGGCCACGTCGAGACAGGGGATGACACGAACGCGGACGGTCATCGACGGCTCCGGTCGCGCACGGGCTTTGTCATCAGCCGCGCTCCGCCATTGCGATCGCCGCCGCAAGGTCCAGCCGTCCGTCATAGAGCGCGCGGCCGGTAATGACGCCTTCGATCCCGTCACCGGCATGCAGCGCCAGCAGGCGGATGTCGTCGAGACCCTTCACGCCGCCCGAAGCGATCACCGGCAGATCGGTCCGGCGGGCAAGGTCCACTGTGGCGTCGATGTTGCAGCCCTTGAGCAGCCCATCGCGGCCGATGTCGGTGAATAGAAGGCTGGCGACGCCCGCGTCCTCGAAACGACGCGCCATGTCGACGATCGAGACGTCCGACACTTCCGCCCAGCCCTCGGTCGCGACCATGCCGTCGCGCGCATCCACCGCAACGACAACGCCGCCGGGGAACGCCCTCGCCATGTCCTTCACGAACTGCGGATCCTTCAACGCGGCCGTGCCCATGACTACGCGGCTGACGCCGAGATCGAACCAGCCTTCCACCGCCTCGCGCGTGCGGATGCCGCCGCCGAGCTGGACATGGCCCGGGAATGCCTGAAGGATCGCTTCGACCGCCTCACGGTTCTCCGCCCGTCCCGCGAAAGAACCGTCGAGATCGACGACGTGCAGATGCTGCGATCCTGCTTCGGCGAAGAGCATGGCCTGCGCGGCGGGATCGTCGCCATATATGGTGGCGCGCGCCATGTCGCCTTCGGCGAGGCGGACGACCTGGCCCTGCTTGAGGTCGATGGCGGGAAAAACGATCATTTCAGGGTTTCCATTCGAGGAAGCGTGCCAGCAGCGCCAGACCATAGGCCTGGCTTTTTTCCGGGTGGAACTGCACGCCGATCACGTTGTCGCGCGCGACGGCCGCGACGACGCCGCCGCCATGATCGGTCATGGCCGCCACCGCGCGGCCATCGTCGGGCACGAAATGGTAGGAATGGAGGAAATAGGCCTCACCCGCCTCGATCACGTCGCCGGCCGGCTGACGCGGCGGCAGGGCGACGTCGTTCCAGCCCATGTGCGGAATCTTGATCGCGGGATCTTTCGGTTCGATCGCGCGGACTTCGCCCGCGATCCAGTCCAGCCCGCGCGTCACGCCATGCTCGATCCCCCGGCTGGCGAGAAGCTGCATGCCGACGCAGATGCCGAGAAACGGCGCGCCGCCCACCAGCACGCGCTCGGCCATGGCATCGACCAGATGAGGAATCGCGCGCAATCCCTCCGCGCAGGCGCGAAACGAGCCGACGCCGGGCAACACGATGCGGTCTGCCGCACGCACCACGTCGGGATCGGCGGTCACGGTCACGCCTTCGGCCCCGGCCGCCATCAGCGCGTTCGCCACCGAATGCAGGTTGCCCGCGCCGTAATCGACCAACGCAAGCACTTCAGCCACGCTCCCCTCTCCCGCCCCCGCAGGGGCGCCGCCAGCCTGCAGCATATGCGACCGGATCAGCCACCGAGTTGCCCCTTGGTGGAGGGAATGGCCCCGCCCTTGCGCGGATCCAGCTCCACCGCCTGGCGCATCGCGCGAGCGAAGCCCTTGAAGATGCCTTCGATGATGTGGTGGTTGTTCTGTCCGTAAAGCAGTTCGATATGCAGCGTGATGCCCACCGCCTGCGAGATCGAGTGGAACCAGTGTTCGAACAGCTCGGTATCCATCTCGCCGAGGCGCGGCTGCGTGAACGCCGCCTTCCACACGAAGAAGGGACGCCCCGAAATGTCGAGCGTGACGCGCGCCAGCGTCTCGTCCATCGGCGAATAGGCCGCGCCGTAACGGCCGATGCCCGCCTTGTCGCCGAGCGCCTGCGCGATGGCCTGCCCGATGGCGATGGCGCTGTCCTCGGTCGTGTGGTGCTGGTCCACATGAAGGTCGCCCACGATCCTGCAGGTGATGTCGATCAGCGAATGACGGGAGAACTGCTCGATCATGTGATCGAGGAATCCGATCCCGGTGGAAACGTCATAGGCCCCGGTCCCGTCGAGATTGACCTCGACGGCGATGTCGGTTTCATGGGTCTTGCGGGCGATACGGGCTGTGCGCATGATCTGGCCTATAGTCCGGGGCGCAGCGGAATCAATCTTCGGGCGTTAAACTGGCGTAGCACCTTGACCACACGCTTTCACGAGGCCACTTGCACTCCATGACCGACAATACGCCCGACAGCCTCATCCCTTATGACGAGATCGTGCAGGAAGCCCTGCGAGCGGTGGTCGGGCGCGTGCTGGGTCAGGTGGTAAGTTCTGGCGGCGAACTGCCGGGCAACCACCATTTCTACATCACCTTCAAGACGGATGCGCCGGGCGTTTCCATCCCGAACCACTTGCGCGAACGCTTTCCCGACGAGATGACGATCGTCCTCCAGAACAAGTTCTGGGACCTCAATGTCGAGGAAGACGGCTTTTCGGTGGGCCTCAGCTTCAACCAGGTGGCCGCCAAGCTGGAGATCCCGTTCGGCGCGATCACCGCTTTCGTCGATCCGGCGGTCGATTTCGGTCTGCAATTCCAGGCGGTCGCCGCACAGATGGAGCCCGAGCATCACGAGGATGCGGAAAACGATTCCTCGGAACGGGCGGATGACCCACGCGTTGCTCCTCCCGAAGATGGATCGAATGTCGTCAGCGTCGATTTCGGGCGGAAGAAGTAAGCGGGCCGGCGCGCCCGGAAGGGAGCGAGAATGGCCAAGCCCGTCACATCCGGCCTGAAGAAGGTCCGCAAGGCGGCCGGCGGCGCGGCAGCGAAAGCAGGCGAGGCCGTGAAGAAGACTCACGGCCCCAGCCCCAATCCGATGACCAACCTCGTTATCGCCGACATCGCCCTGCGCGGCGGCGGGCGGTTTCTGCGCCACACCGTTGAACGCGTGCTGCTCGGCGCCAAATATTCGCCGGAAAAGGCCAAGGACATCGTCAAGGGCCGGAGCATGACTCAAACTCTGGTCGGCACCGCGATCGCCCGCGTCGCGACTCGCTCGGTGCCCGGAGCACTCATCGTAGGCGGCGGGCTGATCGCCAAGACGCTGTTCGACCGGCGCAAGGGCGCGCGAAAGGCGAAGGCCAAGGGCGATGCGCAAGTGGCGAAGCAAGCGAAGCGGGACAAATCCGGCACTTGATTTGCCCGCTCCGTCCCGCCATCAGCGGGCATGGTCCAGGAAACCCATGACGATGCGCTGCACCGGCGCGGCCTGATGCTGATCCTCTCCTCGCCCTCGGGCGCGGGCAAGACCACGATCTCACGCCGCCTGCTGGCGCATGACCCGCATATCCGCATGTCGGTTTCGGTGACGACACGGCCGATGCGCTCCGGCGAGATCGACGGCAAGGACTACATCTTCACCACCCAGCCCGAATTCGACCGGATGGTCGAGGACGGTCATTTCATGGAATGGGCGCACGTCTTCAATCACAGCTACGGCACGCCCAAGGCGCAGATCAAGGCGGGCCTGAAGGCCGGGCAGGACTTCCTTTTCGACATCGACTGGCAAGGCACGCAGCAGCTTTACCAGAAGGCCGAAAGAGACGTCGTCCGGGTATTCCTGTTGCCTCCCAGCCTCGACGAGCTACGCCGCCGCCTGACTTCGCGCGGGACCGACAGCGAAGAGGTGATCACCAGCCGCATGGCGCGCGCGCAAGCCGAGATCAGCCATTGGGACGGCTACGACTACGTCATCGTCAACGACGACATCGACGCCTGTTTCGAGAAGGTCCGCCAGATCCTCGCTGCCGAACGTCTCAGCCGCGCCCGCCAGACCGGTCTGATCGGCTTTGTGCGGGGGTTGATGGCGCCGCAGGGATAGCGCGCTATCCGCGTTCCGCTTCCTTGCGGACGTTGGCCGTCAGCGCTTCGCTGGTCGTTTGCTGGATGATGAAGCGCGGGCGTCGCTTGGTCTCGAGGTAGATCTTGCCGACATATTCGCCGAGCACGCCGATCGAGAGCAACTGCACGCCGCCGAGGAATAGCATCGGCAGCACGGTGGAGGCCCAGCCAGGCACGACTTGCGCCGAATGCGCGAACCAGATCCACAGGAAATAGAGCGTCGCCACCATCGTACCAGCGAACAGCATGGCACCCAGCATGGCGATGATCCTGAGGGGCATCACCGAAAACGACGTAATCCCGTCGATCGCCAGGCGCAGCATCTTGCGCAGCGTATATTTCGTTTCGCCCAGTTCCCGCGCCTGCCGCTTATAGGGCACTAGGGTGACAGGAAAGCCCAGCGTCGGGATCAGCCCGCGCAGGAACAGGTTCACTTCTCTATACTGCAGCAGCGCATCGAGGGCGGTACGTGACATCAGGCGGAAGTCGGCATGGTTCTGGATGATCTCGATACCCATCAGCGCCAGCAGGCGGTAATAGGCGTTGGCCGAACCCTGCTTCCCCGCGCTGTCGGTGGTGCGATCATTGCGGACGCCGAGCGCAAGGTGTGCGCCGCCCTCATAAGCCGCCAGCATCGCGCGCACCGCACCGATATCGTCCTGCAGATCGGCGTCCATCGTCACGACGACATCGGCGTCGGTGATCGAAAGCCCCGCCAGCATGGCCGCCTGATGGCCGAAGTTGCGCGACAGCATGACACCTTCGATCTCGACATTCGCCGCCGCGAGGCCATCGACGATCGACCAGGTGGCATCCCTGCTGCCGTCATTGACGAGAAGCACGCGAAACCGCGCGAGCCCGTTCGACGGGTCCGCCACGAGTTCGCGGAAGAAGGCGAGGATGGCGGGCACGGTCTGCGGCAGCGCCGCTTCCTCGTCATAGCAGGGAACGACCACATCGGCGCTGTAGGAGCGAAAGTCGCGCATCGCCGTCAGGCCGCCTTGCGCGCCACGCCGATGGCGAACGTATAGGGCAACCGCGACAGATCCGCGCGCACATGCATCTCGACCGGGCCGAACGCATCCTCCAGCAGACGGCGATAGCCTGCCGCGTCACGCACATGAACGCCGCGATCGTTGTCGAGCAGCCACTTGTCGATGCGCGACTGGCCGGGCCGATAGGCGCCGTCGAGCGTGAACAGCGCGCCGCCGGGCCTGAGCGCGGCCTTCACATGACTGAGCGTCGCGGCAAGGTCCGCATCGCCGATGTGATGCATCACGCCATTCATCATCACCACATCGACCGGGCCGAGTTCCTCGACCGCCGCCGCATCGAAGAAGCGCGTATCGAACCGGCCCCGATCTCCGAAATGGCGGCGCGCGTAGGCGATGCTGGGGGCATCTATGTCGAGGCCGAGGTAATCGATGCCGCGCGGCAGATGGCGCACGATATGGCCCGGTCCGCAGCCGATGTCGATCACGCGCGCGCCTTTCGGGATCGGCAGATAGTCGCGAATCGCCTTGACCCGCGCGCCGAAGAATCCGCCCAGTTCCTGATAGAGCTGGTAGATCGCGGGATGTTTGAGCACCTGCTTCATGTCACACCCCTGCCCGCTGATCGCGGAAAACCCATAAGTTGAGCACGAGGAAGTTGGCAATGGGCACCAAGACCACCGCCGCCGCCATGCCCCAGTAATAGGCGCCGTCCAGCCACTGCGTCGCCGCCTGCATCGACAGCGCCGTAACCGTGATGTTCAACGCCTGCGTGAACGCAAAGCGCAGCGCCTCCGCCGTCCAGTGCCCATCGGAGCGGAACGAGAAGCGCCGGTGGCCCAGAAAACCCATCGGCACCGAGGCGCAATATCCCAGCACGCTCGCGGGAACCGGCGCCATGCCGAGCCCGATGACCAATGCCGAAGTGACCGCCGCATAAACCAGCCCGTTGAGCACGCCGACCACGCCGAAGCGCAGCGCCTTGGCGGCAACGTGGCCGCTGGTGAGCAGTGCCGTCATGCCACGCCGCTTGCGAAATACTGCGCGCCCAGAGGGAGGCGACCGAATGCCAGGTCGAACTTGCGCGTAACCGGCCCGAAGCTCGGCAATGACAGGATCGAACGCGAGGCCACCTTGCCGAAGCCCGCGCCTTCCAGCAGCCGTCGGGTCTCGCCTTGTTTCAGCAAGACGGCATCGGCATCGAATTCGCAGTTCGACACGACACGTTGGGTCAATGGGTTGATCGGGTTATGCTCGAACACCACGGCAAGACCACCGGGACGCAGCACGCGCTTCATCTCGGCGGCGAACATCGGCCATTGCGGCGGCGGCACATGATGCATCACGCAGATCGTCACGACCGCATCGAAGCTGGCTTCGGCATAAGGCAGGCGCTCGCCGTCGTAGGGTTGGTAAGCAACCCCCGGATTGCGCGCGGCCGCTTCCGCCACGCAGGCAGGCGAAACGTCGGTGCCCGAGATCGCGCCGAGCCTGCCATCCAGCAGCGCATGATAGTTGCCCACGCCGCAGCCGACATCGAGCAGGCGCAAATCCTCTACCCGTCCGAAATGCGCGGCAAGCAGATCGAGCAGATATCCCGCCTTGACCCGCGTGAAGTAATCCACCTTCACGCCCAGGAAACCGAGCGACTTGTTCACCGCCTCGTCATACGAGCCGGCATAGGCGTCGAATTGCGATGCTTGGGTTGGCTGCTCGGTCAATATCGAAACTCCGTGCCTTTCGCGCCTTACCAGTTCGCCGGCCCAAGACAACAGATGGCTCCGTCCCGTTTCGCCCGCCGACGAAGATCCTCCGGAAGATAGCGGCAGCCAAGGATGGCCCCGCTCGATCCCCGGCTCCTGAGATAGGCGACCGGATCCTTGATGGAACCTTTCCAGTTGGCCACGATCCCCAGATAGTGTTGCGGGAGACTGCTGCGCATGAAGGTGAAATAGGTCACGTCATCTATCATCACCGCACGCGCTTTCTCGGATGCGGGAATGCCGCATTGACGCGCGGCGGCGAGGATGCGGGTCTTGATCGTGGAATAGCCGAAGACCGTCTGCGAATAGGGCTGCGCCGCTATATAGCCCTGCTGGCTGTTGGCCCGGATCAAGGATGGCGCATAAGTCGCCGCCAGCCCAATGCAACTCCCGATCCCGCAGATTGCAAGCAGGGCAATGTAACCCCTGACGAAGGGCAGAAGACGCGGATTGCCTTTCCATGCGGAAAACCCGAACATGATCGCCAGCATCGCCAAAGGCAGTACATACATCGTCTCGTAGACGTTGCGAATAAGCTGGTTGGCGCTCCATCCCAGAACAACACAAGCAAGCACAAGGGCGATGAGGACGCGCGGATCGAGCTTCCGTTCGCGAAACGCGGTTCGCACCGAAAGGAGCGCGCAGATGATCGCCAGTATCGTCGCGCTGCCCCACAGGAACCGAATACTGAGCACCCACGCGGCAAAAGCCCGCGTATCGAGCTGATAGTACTCAAGCCAGAACGACATCGGTTTGTTTATCGGCACCGCCATGTCGATATAGGAAGAAGGATCGGCGTTGCGCAGCAGGGCAAGGATGAACGCGGGCAACTCGCTCAGATCGCCCTGGCGCATGAATTGCGTCGTCAGGGTGTGCGAGGCGTAAAGCTTCCACAGAATGGGATCGTCGGGGCACTGCAGCCGTGCCGACCAGTAGTGGGCGCCCCACAAGGTCATGGCTATCAGCAATCCGCTAACGACAAGACGCGGCGCGAACGCCGCCTTACCGCGGCTTGCCAGGAAAATACACGCGAGGAACAGCGGCAGCAGGAAAATGCCCTTGAGGTGATAGCTGACCGCGACGGTGGCCATTAACAGGATACCGATCGAGCGCATCCAGGCCTTCCGCGCTGGCGTTGCCACCGATCGGTCACGCCAGTCGGACCAGGCGATCAGCAAGGCGGACAGGATGGCAATGAAGATTGGCTGCTCCGGCCTACTCCACACCATAAGCAGCGGCATCACCCCCAATGACAGCAGACCCATCGCCACAGTGCCGAGAATGGCGCGATCATGGCCATTGTCAGCGATCCGCCGGATCAGAAGCAACAACAGGACCAGCGCGCACAGCGCGTAACCGATACCGGATAGCCTGACGTAAAGCGGATCGGCGAAAGTGGTATTGAAGAAGGCCGAGTAATATCGGATCGGCATCATGAAGAACGGAGGCGCCGCCAGCGTATTGATCCCGCAGCCATCGCTATAGAGTTTGTCAACGCCATCGATCCCGGCGCGCTCCTGAAAGCGCCAACCGACCTCGTCTGTGTATACGGGAAGGAAGAGTCCGGCGAGAAACACTGCTATCAGGACCAGCGCCATGACGTTGCGCAGTATGCGGAAGCCTCGAATATCCATTATCCCTCGCATTCCCGCACCTGATCCCCCGGAGCGGCGCCATGCCATGCGCAACCCGCATTTACCAGAACATGGTCAAACGCTCCCGCCCGTGCCCCCTCCCGCTTGCCCTTCCTTGCCGCAGGCGATAGGCGCGGCGGCCATAGTATTCCTTTGGAGCATGCAGCATGTCCGATCTCGAAGCCGCCATCGAAGCCGCATGGGAAGCCCGCGATGGCGTCAGCCCGGCCAGCAGCGACGTCCGCAGGACCGTCGATGCGGCGCTGGCGCTGCTCGATTCCGGTCAGGCGCGCGTGGCCGAGCCCGACGGCAACGGCGGCTGGAAGGTCAACCAGTGGCTGAAGAAGGCGGTGCTGCTCTCGTTCCGGCTGAACGATAACGAGCCGGTGCCCAACGCCGCAGCGGGCGCCCCGGCGTTCGACAAGGTGCCGGTGAAGTTCGACGGCTGGGGCGAAGACCGCTTCCGCGCCGCCGGCTTCCGGGTGGTGCCGGGCGCGGTGGCGCGGCGCGGGGCCTATATCGCCAAGGGCGTCGTGCTGATGCCAAGCTTTGTCAACATCGGCGCCTACATCGCAGAAGGGGCGATGATCGATACCTGGGCTACGGTGGGAAGCTGCGCGCAGATCGGCCGCAATGTCCACCTTTCGGGCGGCGCCGGCATCGGCGGCGTGCTTGAGCCCTTGCAGGCCAACCCGGTGGTGATCGAGGACAACTGCTTTATCGGCGCGCGATCCGAAGTGGCCGAGGGGGTGATCGTCGGTGAAGGTTCGGTGCTGTCGATGGGCGTCTACATCGGCGCATCGACCAAGATCGTCGATCGGGCCACCGGCCAGGTGCACATGGGCAAGGTGCCGCCTTATTCGGTGGTCGTGCCCGGCGCGCTGCCCGGCAAGCCTCTGCCCGACGGCACGCCCGGCCCGTCGCTTTACTGCGCCGTGATCGTCAAGACGGTCGATGCGCAGACACGCTCCAAGACCGGGATCAACGAGCTGCTGCGCGACTGAGCACTATCGGGACAGGTCATTCCCGGATGGGGGAATGACGCGGTTCTGTGCGGAATTGACCGCAGGCCGGCGGAACCGCCCCGGCGTTTCGCGCGTTTTTCCGTGTACTTCGCTCCGCGAGGGGCAGTACGCAGGAGAACACCATGGAACGCCAGGGCGAGGAAGTGCACGTTTCCACCGACGAAGCCCGTAGCGGCAATACGCCTCACATCGTCCGCTACGTGCTGACCTTCAGCCTGCTGCTGGTGATCGTTGCACTATCGGCGATCTGGATCACGGGCGCGGTAAACGCGCCGCAGGACCGGCCGGGCGACGGCATCACCAATCAGGCCGCGCCAAGCGGTGAATAAGCTTAAGGCCTAGGATGAGAACCTAGAATCGCGACGGCGATTCAATCGGCGGATCGTCGCGATGCGCCGCTGCATAGGCCTCCGCCGCCCGCATGACGCGCAGCATGTTGCGGCTGGAGATCTTTTCCAGATCCGCCTGCGAATAGCCGCGCCGGGCCAGTTCGGCGAACAGCGCGGGATAGCCCGACACATCGTCCATCCCCTCGGTCGCGCTGCTCATGCCGTCGAAGTCTGCGCCTATGCCGACATGATCGATGCCTGCGCGCCGGACGATATGATCTATATGATCGGCAAGCTGCCGGGTCGTCGAACGCGGCGCGGGATTGGCCTTTTCCCAGGCGGACAGCGCCGTCTTCGCGGCTTGCGGATCGCCGATGTCGATCGCCTCCAGCCGTGCCTTCTCGGCCGTGCGCCGCGCGGCCCAGTCCCGCACCGTGTCGCTGACATAGTCGGGCAGCGTCACGACCATGACGATACCGCCATTGGCCCTGATCCGGTCGAGCACGCTATCGGGCACGTTGCGCGGATGCGATCCGATGGCGCGGGCGCCCGAATGGCTGAAGATCACCGGCGCTTTCGCCAGTTCCAGCGTGGCGAGCATCGTCGCCTCACTGACATGGCTAAGATCGACGAGCATGCCGATGCGCTGCATCTCGCGCACGACGTCGCGGCCGAAATCGGTGAGCCCGCCGTGCTCGGGCGCGTCGGTGGCGCTGTCGGCCCAGGGCGTGTTCTTCGAATGGGTGAGCGTCATGTATCGTGCGCCGAGCGCATACATCTGGCGCAGCACACCCAGCGAATTGCCGATCGAATGGCCACCCTCCATGCCGATCAGCGAAGCTACCCGCCCCGCCCGCATCGCGCTTTCGACTTCAGCCGCGCTGGTGGCGAACTGCAAGTCGCGCGGATAGCGAGCGATCAACCGCTTGGTCAGGTCGATCTGCTCGATCGTCGCTTGCACCGCATGCTGATCGTCGAGTTTGGTCGAAACCCAGACGGACCAGAACTGCGCGCCCACCTGGCCCGCACGCAGCCGCGCGAGGTCGGTATGCATGGCAATACGGTCGTTCGCCGGATCCGCCGTGCCCCGCGTATCGCGGAAGTCGAAGTCCGCGATCACCCCCTTGTGCCGTTCGCGAAGCTGCTCCGGCACATCGTTATGACCATCCCACACCGGGGCTGCGCGTAAGGCCGCCTCGGCCACCTGCTCAGGCGAACGGGCCAGCGCAGGCGCCGCCAATACCAGTATCGCAAAGGTCCAGAACACTCCGCGCATCGCCGTCTCCAGAAGATCACGCCCAGAAAGGATCGCACCCCAAAAATCATACCCTTGTGCGCGGGCGCCGCGCGGCTCGCAATGCGCAAGTTCATGCCAGCATCTCCAGCGCATCCGCCAGCTCGGCGGAATAACGGTTCCTTGCGACGTTCTCCAGCGTGCGCCGCGCCGCCGCGCCCGAACGCGCGGCAAGCCGCAGGACGTAGTCGGTTCGCACCGCGTAGATCGCCTCGACAAGCGCGCGATCGTAGCCCGCATCCATCCGTCCGGTGACGGCATCGGCGCGCGCCACCGCGTCGCCGAGTATCCGCGCCGCAGCCCCATGCTGCACCGCCACCGACCAGACGGCATCGCGCACCGCATCCTGCCGCGCATCGAGATTCAGCGCCGTCCCCCGGCGTATAGCCGCCACCGCCGGACGATAATGCGTGCGTTCTATGAAGTTTCGCTGGGCTTCGCCAAAGGCATCCGGCTCGCGGCTGGCGATCGCCCGCCACGCGGCCGAGAACGCAGCACTGCCGGGCGGGTTTCCGGCGAACTCCGCCCGCCAGCGCACGCCTTCTTCCGCCACGAATTGCGCGGCCGTGCCCGCCTTGCTGGAAAGCTGCCAGATTCCATACGATACGCCGCCGGGATCGCCCGCGCCGCTGGACACCGCACCCGCCCCGCGCCCACCACTCTCGAAACGCTCGGACAATGCGCCCAACGGCCGGCTTGCTTTCAGAGCACAATCGAGCGCGCGATCGAGCGCCTCCACTTCATCCTGCGTGAAACGCCGCCCCAGCAGCAAACGCACTGCATCGAACACAGGCTTTTTGTTTACTATATGTTCCATATTTTTTCTCCATCGATCCGCCGCACGCTTCGCCCTTTTGTCACAAGCGTCCAACTGTAGGACAGCGCAATGTCGGCGCAACGCCGGACCGATCAGTGCCGCGCAATCCGTCGCCGGCAAACAAACCGCTTGCCCTTGTCCCCGTCCTGTTTAATCGGACGGCTAAACCGATGGACGACTTCGACTATATCATCGTCGGCGGGGGCAGCGCGGGATGCGTGCTGGCCAATCGCCTCAGCGCCGATCCGCGCAACCGCGTGCTGTTGCTGGAGGCCGGCGGCAAAGACGACTACATCTGGATCCGCGTCCCGGTCGGGTATCTCTATTGCATCGGCAATCCGCGCACCGACTGGCTGTACCAGACGCAGGCGGAAGCCGGCCTCAACGGTCGCCAGCTCAAGTTCCCGCGCGGCAAGGTGCTGGGCGGCTGCTCGTCGATCAACGGCATGATCTACATGCGCGGCCAGGCCGCGGACTATGACGGCTGGCGTCAAGCCGGCAACGCGGGCTGGGGCTGGGACGACGTGCTGCCCTATTTCAAGCGGACGGAAGACCATTACTCCGGTCCCGGCGAATTCCATGGCGCAGGCGGCGAAATCCGGGTCGAAAAGCAACGCCTGCGCTGGGACATCCTGGACGCCTTCCAGGATGCCGCCGAACAATATGGCGTGCCCAAGGTCGCCGACTTCAACCGGGGCGACAACTTCGGCTCGTCGCTGTTCGACGTGACCCAGCGCGCGGGCTGGCGCTGGAGCGCTTCCGATGCTTTCCTCAAGCCCGTGCGGACCCGCGCGAACCTGCGCATCGTCACCGGCGCGCTGGTGGACAAGCTGGCGATCGAAAACGGACGCGCCGCCGGCGTCGCCTACCGCCTGGGCGACGAGAGCCGCGTCGCGCGGGCTAAGGGCGAGGTCATCCTCGCTTCGGGCGCGATCGGTTCCCCGGCGATCCTCGAACGCTCGGGCATCGGCGGGGGCGAACGGCTGTCGGCGCTCGGCATCGAAACGCTGATCGATCGGCCGGAAGTCGGCGGCAACCTGCAGGACCATCTGCAACTGCGCTGCGCCTATCAGGTGAGGGGAGTGTCCACGCTGAACCAGCGCGCCGGCAACCTGATCGGCAAGGCGCTGATCGGCCTGGAATACATCCTGCGCCGCACCGGCCCCATGGCCATGGCGCCCAGCCAGCTCGGCATGTTCGTAAAGAGCCACGACCGCTACGCTACCGCCAACCTCGAATATCACGTCCAGCCGCTGAGCCTCGAAGCTTTCGGCGGCGGGCTCGACTCGTTCCCGGCCTTCACCGCCAGCGTCTGCAACCTGCGCCCCGAAAGCCGGGGCCGCACCGAGATCACCAGCGCCGATCCGGCCGCAGCGCCCGCGATCCGCCCTAACTACCTCGCCACCGAGGAAGACAGGCGCGTCGCCGCCGAAGCGATCCGCATCACCCGCCGCATCTCCGCGCAGCCCGCGCTGGCGCGCTTCCATCCCGAGGAAGTCCGGCCCGGCCCCGGTCACGACACCGAGGAAGACCTGCAGCGCGCGGCGGGCGACATCGGCACGACCATTTTCCATCCGGTCGGCACGGCGGCGATGGGCACGGTGGTCGATACCGAGCTGCGCGTGAAGGGCGTCGAACGCCTGCGCGTGATCGACGCATCGGTGATGCCTGCGATCACCTCGGGCAACACCAACGCACCCACGATGATGATCGCCGAAAAGGGCGCGGAGATGATTCTGGCGGCCGCGCGCTGACGCGCTTCATCCGTTCCGCATCGCCGCCAGCTTCGTCTTCAGCGCATCACTGACGATAGGCCGTCCATCGTCGCCCGCCGCAAACTCGGCTATCTTGGCGCGGATGAAGTCGTCGGGTGATTCCGCCCAGCGGCGCACGATGTCCCACACCGCCGGATCGGACGGGATCAGGATCTTACCGTCGCGCATCCCGTCGGAGAACGTCACCGCCACCTCTTCGGGCAAGCGCAGTTCCAGCATCGAACCGGGGCCACGCAAGGGGCAATCCTCGGACCACGATTTCATGCCTTCGCTGATCCCCGTCATCACCGGGCCGGGGATCAGGCAAGAGACGCGGATACCGCGCGGCTCCAGATAAAGCGCGAGCGATTCCGCCATCGCGATCACCGCCGCCTTCGACGCCGCATAGGGCATTCGGCTCGACGCATAAGGATAGAGCCCTGCGAACGAGGCCGTCGTCACGATGTGACCCGATCCACGCGCCAGCATCTTTGGCAGGAAATATTGCACGCCGCGCAGGGCGGCGAAGAAGTTGAGGTCCAGCACTCTCTGCCATTCGGCGAAGGGAATGTCCTCCGGGTTGCCGTTCAGCACTACCCCGACGTTGTTCAGCACGATGTCGATCTGGCCCAGCGCCTGTTCGGCGGCCGAAGCCGCGGCGGCGACCGAGGCGTCCGAGGCAACGTCCACCGCCAGCCCCAGCGCCTCGCCGCCTTCGGCAACGATGGCCGCCGCAGTATCATGCGCTGCAGCCTCATCGATATCGGCGATGGCGACACGCGCTCCGCGCCGTGCCCATTCCCGCGCCACCGCACGGCCGATGCCCTTGGCGCCGCCGAACAGAAGCGCGCCAGCTCTGGAAAAAGGCTGGGAATGTCCGGTCATCCTCGATCCCGTCCTGTTGCTGTTTCGCGCCGATCATGACGGCCGCCACTGACGCCGGCAAGTTTTGACGCCGCACTGCCGCGCGTCTACGTGGCGGCGATGCCCGACCAGATCGACTTCGTCCGCGGCGACGAGACCGGCCTTGCCATTCCCGCCCATGCCGAGGCGCTGCGCGAGGCCGGCGCCGCGTTTCTCACCGAGGCATTTCGCACGTTCGGCTCGCTCGGTCCCGACAACGCCGTGCGCCGCGTCACCGAAATGGCGCCGTGCCCGGGCGGCAGCACCGGCGCGAAACTGCTGCTGACGGTCGAATACGAACGTCCGGCGGCCGGGCTCGACGACCATCTGTTCGTCAAGTTCTCGCGCGATTTCACCGACGAGCGCCGCGACAATCGCGGGCGCTGGGAGATGGAGCCCGAAGTTCCCTTCGCCGCGCTGTCGCGCCTGCCGGGCTTCCCGATCCGCGTGCCCCGCCCCTACTTCGCGGATTACCACAAGGAGAGCGGCACCGGCCTGGTCATCACGGAACGCATCCCTTTCGGCGAAGGGGCCATCGAGCCGCACCGCGCCAAGTGCTTCGACCACCTGACGCTATCCGATCCGCTGCCGCATTACCGGGCCGTCGTCACGGCGCTCGCACGGCTGGCGGCGGCGCACAAGTCAGGCGCGCTGTCTCCTGACATCAACGTCCGCTTTCCCTTCGATCCCGTCGCGGGCTCGGCCGACCCGATCCGCTACGACGAGGCCAGCCTGCGGGCCGAACTCGACTATTGCCACAAGTTCGCGGCACATGCGCCGCAGCTTCTGCCGGAGGAAGTACGCACCCCGGAATTCGAGGCGCGCATGGTCCGCGACGCGCTGCGCATCCGCGAACACGAAGCCGCGATCCAGCGCTACCTGACGGGCAACCGCGATATGATCGCGCTGTGCCACTGGAACGCGCATATCGACAATTGCTTCTTCACGCGCCAGCCTGGCGGATCGCTCGACTGCGGGCTGATCGACTGGGGCAGGGTAGGCCAGATCACGCTCGGCTCGGTCCTGTGGGGCGGACTTTCCGCCGCGCACCATGCCATCTGGGACGATCACATCGACGATTTGCTGGCGCTGTTCGCCGCCGAATACCACGCCCATGGCGGCCCGCTACTGACCGCGCGGGATCTGGAGTTCCACCTGACGCTGCATATGGCGGCAATGGGCGTGGCGCGGGTGCTCGCATTCCCCGAAGTCATCCTGTTCCGCCTGCCTGGATGCGTCAAGGCGGCCGGACCGCACGATCCGATGTTCGATCGCGTCGAACCGGCGCGCAACTCGCTGCATATCTATACGGTCTTCCTGAAATTCTGGCAGCGCCGCGATTTCGGCAAGGCGCTGGACCAGCTGCTATCGGCTTAACCGCCGCCGGTTGGCGCGCACCCGCTTGCCATAGTGCCGCAGCGCGCCGCGCGCGACCTGCTCGGCGCTGTCGCCCAGCCGGCCGCTGGCGAGAGCGAGACCGAAGGAAAAGTTCGCCGCCGTCTTTTCGGCGACCATACGCTGCGCTTCCGTCCAGGCCGCCGCGTCGGCATGCGCCAGCTTCGCGCCTCGCAGGGCCATGACGACCGCCGATTCCGTTCCCAGCATCCAAGCGTCGAAACCAATGTCCAGCCAGTCGTAACCCGAAAACCGCATTCCGATTCCCCAACCATGTTGCAACGCAGCAGTGCATGCTTAGCGCGAAGATGGGACGGAAAGCTATCCTTCGTTTGCCTTGATCCGCGTGGGATCAGGAATCATCTTCGTCAGCCGCAACCGAAGCATCCGGGGCAGGTTCCCCTTCTCCTCGCCACGCCGGATTGCCGTCCATCCGGGTTATCGTCTTTCGCGCTGTCTCCGCCAGATCACCGCCATGCGGATTGAACGCGATCGGCTGGAGATTCCGCCGGGCTGCTTCACGATTGCCAAGTTGAAGCTGCTGCATCGCCAGCGTCATACGCAAACCCAGATCGAATGGCGCGAGTTCGACCGCACGCTCAAACCCCTGCATCGCCAGCAGCGTAGGCGCGTCTCCCTGCTCGACGAAGCTCCGATAATAATAGACCAGCGGCAACGGATGATCGGGCTCACGCCGGTTTAGCTGCACGAAAGGCATACGCGCCGCCCGATATGCCGCACTGGAATCCTTGGCTTCGCCCGCCTGGCGGAACAGCGCAAAGCCCTTTTGAACATAGGCGTTCACCTGACCGGGATCGAGCGCCAGTGCCTTATCGGCTGCGTCGATCGCCGCCGTATCGTTCCCCGCGTCGTATTCGGCCTCAGCCAACGCCGATTGCACTGCCGCATCCTGTGGATAGCGGGCTGCAACCTTTCGTGCATCGGCCACAACAGCTTTCGCCTGCTCGTCATTGACGCCGCGTCGCGAACGGATGCGTACCGGCATCATCTCCGCTTCTCCTGCGCTCAGTGCGCGCAGCTCCACGCGGCCGATCTGAATCATCGAAGGCTTGATCGCGAACATCTGCACGCGCGGCCGCTTCAAATAAACATCCAGATCCTTTTCCAGTTGCGCGAAATCACCGAACGCCTCCTGCGCCGCATCGCGCGAACTTTTCCCTGCCGCCATGGCGAGAAGGTAACGATCGAGCTGTCCCCTGCGCGCGGGCTCGAACGTCAGATAGTGGTAGAGCAGCCAGCTCTTGCCGTAAAAGGCGTCATAGCCGCTAGACTTGCCGCGCTTCTCATAGCGCTCGGGATCGAGCAGATCCCCGGCGGTAACGTCGCGGGCCAGATAAAGCTCGGCCGCGCGATGCTGCGCCGGTCTGCCCAGCGAGATGCCGCCATCCGCATCGAACGCGGCCGAGGCGAAGAACTCCGCGCCACCTTCGGAGAGCCAGCGCGGCATGGGAAAGCTGCTGGCGCCGATCATGAAATGATGGGCATATTCGTGGAGCAGAACGATCATCGACATATCGACGACGCCGATGCCGGCATTCACCCGCGGCACGACGGCGAGCGACCCGCCCGCCCGAGGCACATAGAACCCCTGCAAGTAGCGATCGTCCATGCCCGCGAGTTCGCGCACCTTGCCGACGCCACGCACGACATAAACGGTGACGCGGTTGGACGGACTGGGAGGAGGAACATTGCGCCCCGTCAGCATCGCCATCGCCGCGTGATAGCGCTCCAGCTGTTCCGAAAAACGCTGCAGATCGCGAGCGCTGTCATCCGCGTAGACCACGAAATGCGGACTGGACGCCTCCATCCACTCGGCCTGTACGGCAGCAGGCCACAATGCGAACAGCGCCGCCAGCCACAAGACGTAACGATTCATGACCACCCCCAATAACACGACGCTTATCGCGCGGATGATGCGGCGCAAGCGGGCGGCCGGACAATCTCCTCCATTTTGCCGTTATCGTCCGGCGCCGTCGCTTCACATTTTCCCATTGCCGTCAGGGCCGCGTTCTTCCACATCCCGTTCGGGCAGGGAGACGACGGGCATGGGGCTTCGCTGGAGCGCGCCGCGCAAGGATCGCATCTTCATCAATTACCGCCGCGACGACGCGGGCGGTTTCGCCGGTCGGCTGGCCGACAGTCTTGGTGCCTATTTCGGGGCGGATCGTGTGTTCCGCGACGTCACCGGAATCGATTACGGCCATGACTTCGAACAAGTGATCGATGCGAAGCTGGCCGAATCCGGCGCGGTCGTGGTGGTGATCGGCAGCAGTTGGTCCACCGTGGCCAACGCCGAAGGCGCGCGCCGTCTCGACGATCCCGCCGACTACGTGATCCGCGAGATCTCGGTGGCGCTGCGCAGCGGCGTTCCCGTCGTGCCCGTGCTGATCGGCAACGCGGGCATGCCGCGCCCAGAGGAACTGCCCGCCTCGCTTGCCGGGCTCACTCGACGCAACGCCATCACCGTCACCGACGAGCGTTGGGAATTCGACATCAACCGGCTGGCCAAGGTTCTGGCGATCGACGTGCCCGGCTCGGTCGCGCAGCGGCGGCTCGACGGCATGAAGTGGGCGGCGCTCGCCTTGCTCGTTCTGTCCTGCGCGATCGTCACGCTTGCCTTCTGCGCCGCGCTGAAACGCGGCTCGCTGGCGGGAGAAGCCCTGATCGCCGCCGGTTTCACCCCGCTGATCTCGGCGATCCCATTCATCTGCATCATCGTCGCGGGGGCCCTGATACTGAGTGCCATCCCCCTGATGGAACCGCCCAAACGCAAGTATGCCGGGGCGGCGGTGGCGCTGGCGGCCACCGGAACGCTGGTCTCGTTCGTCAACTACACCCAGACCAACAAGGCCGCGCCTTCGTGGAGCCTCGTCGTCAACTTCGGGGCATCGACGCTCATCACTGCCACACTTCTGACACTGATCGCCCTCGCCGGCTTCCGCGCGAAGTAGCCCACACAATCGGAAGCGTCCGGGAGAGAGCGGTCGCCCTCCCCCGATGGCAGCCTGTCAATCGACTGGCTGGCCGATGTTGCCGGGGCTTTCGCCGGGGCTGAGCAGCGTGCGCCAGATGCCGCCCCCGATCACCGCGCCGACCAGCGGCGCCGCCCAGAACGCCCAGAGCTGTTGCAGCGCCCCGGTCGTGGCGAAAAGCGCGACGCCGGTCGAGCGCGCCGGATTGACCGAAGTGTTCGTTACCGGGATCGCGACCAGATGGATCAGCGTGAGCGCCAGGCCGATCGCCAGCGGCGCGAAACCGGCCGGGGCGGCCTTAGACGTCGACCCCAGGATCACGATCAGGAACCCGGCGGTCAGCACCACCTCGATCAGCAGCGCCGCCTGCAGCGAATAGCCGCCCGGCGAAAGCGCGCCGTAACCGTTCGAGGCGAAGCCGCCGGGCTCGAACCCGGCCTTGCCCGACGCGACGGCATAGAGCACCGCCCCCGCCACGATCGCGCCCAACACTTGGGCGATCCAGTAGGGCAGCAGGTCTCTCCACGCGAACCGGTTGGCGATGGCCAGCCCCAAAGACACCGCCGGATTGAAATGCCCGCCGGAAATGCCGCCGACGGCATAGGCCATCGTCAGCACCGTCAGGCCGAAGGCCAGCGACACGCCGGCAAAGCCTATCCCCAGTTCGGGAAATGCCGCCGCCAGCACCGCCGAGCCGCAGCCGCCGAATACGAGCCAGAATGTTCCGAAGAATTCCGCCGCCAGGTTACGCATGGTTTCCCCTCCTCACGTCTATGGTAGCGGGCGGCATGATAGAGCTGCTCCGCGCGACGGCAAGAATTTCCTCGCCATGCAATAATTTGGCGTAAAACATGGTAGGGTTCGCCCCGTTAGAGCCCCCCGCGATTCCCGCTGAAAAGGAGACGACGCATGCCCACCCGCAAAGGTTCCGCCCGCTATGAAGGCCTCGGCAAGGACGGCAAGGGCTTCGTCTCGACCCAGTCCGGCGTGCTGAAAGAGCAGGCCTACGGCTTCAACACCCGCTTCGAGGACGGCGCCGGCACCAATCCGGAAGAGCTGATCGCCGCAGCCCACGCCAGTTGCTTCACCATGGCGACCTCCTTCGCCCTCGCCCGCGCCGGCTATAGCGACGGCACGCTCGACACCCAGTGCGCGATCACGCTCGACCAGGATGCGGGCGGCTTCAAGGTGACGAAATCGGCGCTCACCCTCACCGCCAGCATTCCCGGCATCGCCGAGGAGGAATTCGCCCGCATCGCCGACGAGGCCAAGGCCGGGTGTCCGATCTCGAAGCTGCTGAACTGCGAGATCACGCTGGAGAAGTCGCTGGGCTAAGAACCCCCGTGCCTATTTCGCGTTGAGCGCTGCCGCCGCGCGGACCAGCGCCTTGAACGCCGCCGCATCGATCGCCTCTCCCTCGCGAATGTCGATCGCGCGGCGCGCGTTGCCGGCAAGGCTGGCGTTGAACAGGCCCGTCGGATCGTCCACCGCCGCGCCTTTGGCGAACGTCAGCTTGACGTAGGCCTTGTAGGTTTCGCCGGTGCAGAGGATGCCGCCGCGCGACCATGTCGGCACCCCCGCCGGATTCGACGGCTTGCGCCATTTCACTTCCTCGACGACATCGGGCAAGGCCTCGTGGATCAGCCCGCGCACGCGCGTCAGCACCTGCCCTCGCCAGTCGCCCAGCGCGGCGATGCGGGCGTCGATCAGTTCGGCAGCGGTCTCGTTCATACAGGTGTCTCCCGGCAGGACGCTGGCCTGCCTCCTCCGGTCCGCGACTTGCCTCCACCATGGGAGACGAAGCGTGCGGGATCGGTTGACGGTGGATAGCGAAAAAGTGTCATGCGTCCACCACCCCGCCAGGTTCACCATTCGCACCCGCGGCTTGCCCGATCGAGCTGCGCGAGATGACGCAATAGCATGACATCATTCGATTTTACCCGCGTTCCGACATAACGCCCGCGCCGCATAAGCACCTGCAGCGTACGGCCAAGGGCGCGCGCGGCAAGCTCTTCGACCGTGAACTTCCGCGCAGGGGTAAAGTCGCATTGGGCAGCGCCCGCCGCCGCGACTTCCCAGGCAAGCGCGAACCCTTCCGCCCCGGCCCGCCGCCGCAGCCGATAGGCGCTCTCCTTCGACAGCCCGACCCTGCGCGCGGCTTCCGTCACCGATCCGGTCTCGGCCAGGAAGCCGATGAAATCTCCTTGGGCAAGCAAGCCCCACCCATCGGCGCGGCCACGCGTGGGAACAGGCGCGAAATCGGGAAGACGCCGATAGGCGGGCCAACGGGATGGTGTACGGGACATCCGGCAGGATAAGGCACAGGACGGTGCGTGTAGGAAAGGGTTTTGCAATCTATACAATTGCCAAAACATTTCCGTTTAACATGGAATGTCATTCCAAAATTTCAGACGGAAAGCACACGGAGTCATACATGCCTCCAGAAATTATTGCCCTGATAGACAAGCCTTGGCTTCTCGCAGCCGTGCTAGCAGTAGGTGCGATCTGCGGGATGATAGTCGAACGTACCGCCCAGAAGCTGAACCGTGCCGAACGTCGCGCCTATTGGCGAGGACGCAATGCGGCGAAACGGCAAAGCAGCACGGCGAGATCTTTTCGTCAATTCAAGACAGTCCCGCTCCGGGGTACACAAGAGCGTATCGATACCGATGCCACTGACCAATTGCGTATCGTCATGGAAGCGGACTTCAAACCGCGTCCCTTACTCAACAAGTCGGAGCGCCGTCTGCTGGGGGTTATCGAAAAAGCCCTGGAGGAACTTTCACCCAGCTGGCGCGCGATGGGGCAGGTCTCGCTCGGCGAAGTTCTGTGCAGCGATGACAAGGACGCCTATTGGGCGGTGAACTCAAAACGCGTCGATCTGCTCATTGTCGATGCCGATTATCAACCCCTCCACGCTATCGAATTTCAAGGCACCGGCCATTACCAGCCGGACAACTTCGCCGCCGCACGCGACGCGGTAAAGAAAGAAGCTTTGCGCCGGGCTGGTATCGGCTATGTCGAGGTCGTGAGCGGCGACACGCCCACACAAGTGAAGGATATGGTCCGCAAGCTGGTGAGCCGGACACCAGCTGCATAGTACGGTGATCGACCCCCATCGCTGTCATCCTTGGCCAATCCGGCTCGCATCTGCCAAGGGATAGACCGCAGGAGAAACTCGCCATGTCCGTTGACGACGAAGACTATGTATTCGATGAGGACAGCGGCGAATGGATGCCCGCCTCCCAACTGGTGGCCAAGCGTGCCGCCGCCAATGCAGTGGAAGTGCGCGACGCCGTCGGCAACCTCCTTGCCGACGGCGATCAGGTAACGCTGATCAAGGACCTTGAGGTCAAGGGTGCGGGACGCACGCTGAAGCAGGGCACGTTGATCAAATCGATCCGCCTGACTGGCGATGCACAAGAGATCGACTGCCGCTTCGACGGAATCAAGGGCCTGGTTCTGCGTGCGGAGTTCGTGCGCAAACGCTGAGAATAAAGGCCGGGCTTAAAGCCTAAGGCCTCTCCGGCCCGGTGAACTTGCGCTTGTCCGTCCAGCCGCAGCCGCTGCGTTTCTCCGCGCCGATCTGGAGCGACACGGTGAAAGGATAGGTGCGGTCGGACATGCCGTCGCTGCAGGGAGCCTCGGCCACGGCCATGTCGAAGCTGGCGCCGTCGAGCGTGCCGGAAAAAGCGAGGCCATTGTTGCCGCTGAAGCGGTGGACGGGAATCGCCGTGCCTTCCGGCTTTTCGGGGGTGGCGTAGGTGAGCGCCGTTCCGGTGACGCTGCCGCCCCAGAACGGTTCGGTGCCGGTGAAGCGCAGCGTCTCGGCTTCGGTGACGCCGGCATAGTTGCGGGGCTTCGATCCGTCGGCGGGCGATGTCGGATCATTCGCACCGCCGTGGCCGCCGCAAGCGGCGACCAGGAGCAGCGGCAGGGTCGAAAGCAATCGCATTCGCGGTATTCCTGTTACCTGACGGGCGGCCCGCGCCCCCCCTCCCCGAGACAGGCTCGGGAGGGAACTGGACGTCAATCGTGCTCGCGGTCGCCAGCGCCGACATAGAGCTGGTTGCCGACCTCGCGATACTTCTCGCTCATCGCCTGCATCCCGGCCTCGGCTTCTTCCGCCGCGATGAACCCCGTGCTCGGCTGGTTCTGCTTCGCCGCGAAGTCGCGCACTTCCTGGCTGATCTTCATCGAGCAGAACTTGGGCCCGCACATCGAGCAGAAGTGCGCCGACTTGGCGCCTTCCGCCGGCAGCGTCTGATCGTGGTACTTCTCGGCCGTGTCGGGATCGAGCGACAGGTTGAACTGGTCGCGCCAGCGGAATTCGAAGCGCGCCTTGGACAGCGCGTCGTCGCGGACCTGCGCGGCCGGGTGCCCTTTCGCCAGGTCGGCCGCGTGGGCGGCGAGCTTGTACGTCACCACGCCCACCTTCACATCGTCGCGATCGGGCAGGCCAAGGTGCTCCTTAGGCGTGACGTAGCAGAGCATCGCCGTGCCATACCAGCCGATCTGGGCCGCGCCGATGCCGCTGGTTATGTGGTCGTAGCCGGGCGCGATGTCGGTAGTCAGCGGCCCGAGGGTGTAGAACGGCGCTTCGCCGCAGGCCTCGAGCTGCTTGTCCATGTTCTCCTTGATCTTGTGCATCGGCACGTGGCCGGGGCCTTCGATCATCACCTGGACGTCCTGCGCCCAGGCACGCTTCGTAAGCTCGCCCAGCGTATAGAGTTCGGCGAACTGCGCCTCGTCGTTGGCATCGTAGATCGAGCCGGGTCGCAGGCCGTCACCCAGCGAATAGGCGACGTCGTAAGCCTTCATGATCTCGGTGATCTCGTCGAAACGCTCGTAGAGGAAGCTCTCCTTGTGATGTGCGAGGCACCACTTGGCCATGATCGATCCGCCGCGCGAAACGATGCCGGTCATCCGCTTGGCGGCGAGCGGCACATAAGGCAGGCGCACGCCGGCGTGGATCGTGAAGTAATCGACGCCCTGTTCGGCCTGTTCGATCAGCGTGTCGCGGAAGATGTCCCAGGTCAGGTCTTCGGCGATGCCGCCGACCTTCTCCAGCGCCTGGTAGATCGGCACGGTGCCGATCGGCACGGGGCTGTTGCGCAGAATCCATTCGCGGGTGTCGTGGATGTTGCGCCCGGTGGAAAGGTCCATCACCGTGTCGGCGCCCCAGCGGATCGACCAGACCATCTTGTCGACTTCGGATGCGACGTCCGAGGCGACCGCCGAATTGCCGATGTTGGCGTTGATCTTGACCAGGAAGTTGCGACCGATCGCCATCGGCTCGCATTCGGGGTGATTGACGTTCGACGGGATGATGGCGCGGCCTCTCGCCACTTCGTCGCGGACGAACTCCGGCGTCACATAGTCGGGGATCGCGGCGCCGAAGCTTTCGCCATCGCGCTTGTATTCCGCCAGCCGCGGACGCCCCAGGTTCTCGCGCTCCGCCACGTATTCCATCTCGGGCGTGATAATGCCGCGCTTCGCGTAATGCATCTGGCTGAGGTTCGCGCCGGGCTTTGCGCGCAGCGGGCGGCGCAGCGCAGCGGGGAATGGGGGGACGCCGCCAGAACGGTCAGGCCCAAGCTGGCCGTTATCCTCGGGGCGGACTTCGCGCGGGGCGTATTCTTCCACGTCGCCGCGCGCGAGCTGCCATTCGCGGCGCAGCGCGGGCAGGCCAGCGGCGATGTCTATCGTCGCGTCGGGATCGGTATAAGGCCCGGACGTGTCGTAGACGCGCACCGGCGGTTCGCCCGACGAAGGCTCCAGGTAAATCTCGCGCATGGCGACCTTCAGCGGGCCGACGTGGATCTTCCTCGATCCGCGAATCGGCCCCGTGGTCACGCCGATCTCCAGCTTGGAATTGATGTCGGCCATTGCGCGCGCTCCTTACTCGGGGCGGTCGGGGAGCGCGCATGTCCGGCTGCCCTCCCTCCGCCCGTGCTAACGGGTTCAGGTTCGACGGGTCGGGCGATGCTAACCGCCCCTCTCAGCCAAGCGGCTCCCCGGGGATGGTGCACCCTAGCGGCGCGGGCGCGGTTCGTCCAGCGGCGCTCGGCCCGGTTCCGGAACGCGCCGGCGATAGCGGCTGGTATCGGCCGCGATTTCTCGCGCACTTGAGACTTCTGTCTAACACACGTGGGCCTTGCGCAACTCGGGGCCAGTCCGTAGCCCACTTCGAAAATCTGTCCGGGAGACTTCCAGTGGCCGAACTCACCAAATACCTGAACGTCATCAATGGCGAACTGAAGCCCGCCAATTCGGGGCAGTGGATCGAATCGATCAATCCCGCCACCGGCGAAGTCGTCGGCCTGGTGCCCGACAGCGACGAGAGCGACGTCAACGAAGCCGTCGCGGCCGCGCGCGCCGCGCTGCCCGCCTGGCGCTCGATGCCCGCGCAGCAGCGCACTTTCATCCTGCGCCAGATCGGCCAGCAGATGGCCCAGTACGGCGAGGAACTCGCCAAGCTGGAAACGCTCGACAACGGCCGCCTGCTCAAGGAGAACATCCAGCGCGCCGGCATCGGCATGAGCTTCTCGTGGCAGGCCGCCGCCGGACAGACGATGGAAGCCACCATCGGCAAGAGCGCGAATTTCGATCCGGTCACTTACGGCTACACCCTGCGCGAGCCTTACGGCGTGGTCGCGGTGATTACGCCGTGGAACGCGCCGGTGGCGATGATGACGCAGAAGATGTCGCTGGCGCTGGCCGCGGGCAACACCGTCGTGGTCAAGCCCGCCGAAGTCGCTTGCATGGCGGTCCTGCGCTGCGCCGAAATCCTTTCGAAGATGCTGCCCCCGGGCGTGATCAACTTCGTTTCCGGCCTTGGGCAGAAGACCGGCGTGCCGCTGGTGCGCCATCGCGGCGTCAACAAGATCACGATGACCGGCTCGTCCACCACCGGCAAGGCGATCCAGCGTGAATCGGCCGACAACCTCACCACCAGCATCCTCGAGCTGGGCGGCAAGTCG
>DASWWL010000107.1:0-13220 GCA_036400975.1 Novosphingobium sp.
CCCCGCACCTCAGGGTCGTGCCGGACAGCCATGCGTGATGCTGCCGGCCGTTCGCATAACAACTCACACGCATCCACGCCCGTACTGCCGGGCACATACCACAAGCGCCGGCCGCACAGCCCGTTCGCTGCTCTCTACCTCATGGCGCACACCCGGCCTCGCCAGCGGGCGATGGCGCGCGCCTGCGTTCGGCGCCCTCCATTTCAACCGGCGGAATGCGTCTGCGTCAGGTGCGTGTGCCTTTCAGTTCCATCGAGCCGAACGCACCGGCTTTGACCGTGCCGGAGATCGCGTCGCCATCCACGGTGGCTTCGGCTTCGAGCGTCATCGGCATGGGCACTTTCATGTCCATCTTCCAGGTCAGCGTGTTGCCCGCGATCCTGCCTTCGTAGACGTCCATCGAGCCCATCATCGCGCTGGTGACGCCGCCGGTGAAGCTGTCGCCCGCGCCGGGGGTGACGGTGAACGTGCCCTTCTGGTCGCCCATCGGAGTCTTGGTGACGATCTCGTAAGTGCCTGCGACGGACATGGACTTCTCTCCTTTGTAGTAGCCTGAATGTGGATCGTTCGTCGGCCAAGTCAATTGGTGGCGGTGGCGGGGGCGATTTCGAGCGGGAGGCCGAGCTTGCGAAGTTGCGGCTCCACCACCTTGCGGTCCCCCACCACGACGAAGGTCAACCCGTCGGGCCGCAGCCAGCGTGTGGCGGCGGCGTCCAGCGCCTTGGCGTCGATCGCGCGGTAGCGGGTGGCGAGCGTCGCGTAATAGTCGTCCGGACGGCCGAGCAACTCGTTGGCAAGGATCGCGCCGAGCACGTCGCCATTGCTTTCGAAGCGGTTGGGCAGTGCACGGATGTTGCCTTCGGTCACGCGGGCCAGTTCCTCGGCATCGACAGGGCGCTTCGCCGGATAGGCTTGCATCACCGCGAGGATCTCCTTGATGGAATCGCCGGTGCGATCCGCCTGCACAGGCGCGCCTATGGCCAGGCTCCGCGGCCCCTTGGGGCTGCGCACCCCGCTGGAAACGCCATAGCTCCAGCCCTTTTCCTCGCGCAGGTCGGAATTGAGCCGCGAGAGGAAGCCGCCGCCCAGCACTTCGTTGGCGAGGTCGAGCGCTTCCATGCCTTGCATGCGCCCGGTCAACGGCAGCACGCGGCCCGCGACGATCACCGATTGCGGTGAGTTGGGCCGGTCGATCAGCACCACGCGCGGGCGCGCCGCCGGGATGGCGGTGTCGAGCGGCTTCGCCGGCACCGGCGTTGCGGGCGGGCGCCAGTCGCCGAAGTTCTTTTCGAGCAATGGCAGGAGATCCTTCATCGCGATGTCGCCCACTACCGTGATCCGCGCGAGATCGGGGCGCAGCCATTTGTCGTGCGCGGCGCGCAGCGCTTCGGGCGTCAGCGCCGCGAGACTGGCGGCGTCGCCAAGGCCGTCGGAGGGCTGGCCATAGGGATGCGCCCCGAACAGCACCTTGCCCAGCTCGCGCATTGCCAGCGATCGCGGCGAGGCGAGAACCTGCGACAGCTCGGCTTGCTTCTGGTCGCGTATACGCGCCACTTCACTCGCTGCGAAGGCGGGATTGCGCGCGACATCCGCCATGAGCGCCAGTGAAGGCGAAAGGTTGGCGGTGAGCGCGGACATCGTCACGCTGCTGGTGTCGATGCTGGCGGCGGCCGAGATCGTCGCACCCAGTCGCTCCTGTTCCTCGGCGATGCGGGTGGCGTCGCGGGTAGCCGTGCCTTCGTCAAGCATGGCGAGCATCAGCGACTGGGTGCCGGGGCGGTCCTGCGCATCCGCCGCCACGCCCGCATCGAAGGCTAGCGAGACGATCAGCTTCGGCACGGCGTTGCGGCGCGCGAGTGTGACCGGAATGCCGTTCGAAAGCCGCGTGCGCTCGATGGTGGGAAACGATAGGTCGGCCACCGGCGCGACCGGAGGCGAGCTGCGCTGCGCGCGCGCGACCGGCGCGGCGGGAAGGGCAGGCCTTGGCGTGGCGGGAGGCTTGGCGTTATCGTCACCCCAGCCGCCCATCGTCGCGCCATCCTCGGTGCGTTCGCCGGGCGTGATAGCCAGCTTGAACACCGGGCGCGTGAGCCAGCGCTGCATCGCGACGCGCACATCCTCTGGCGTCAGGGCGGCTATGCGGGCCAGGTCCTCGCGGTACTTTGCCGGGTTCGCCGAATAGAGCTGCCCTTCCGCCAGCGTCGCGCCCTTGCCATAAAAGCCCCCGACATCCTCCAGCGCGCCGATCTGCGCGGAGAGCGCGGTCGTGGCGGCGCGGCGCACTTCGTCGCCGGTCGGTCCCTTGGCGATGTAATCTGCGATCAGCGCGTCGAAGCGCGCCTCGGCCGTAGCGCGGTCGATGCCCGGCTTCACGTCCATCGTCGCCTGGAGGAACGAAAGCTGTTCGAAAGTCTGGGCGCTTGCCGTCACCGCCACGGCAAGCTGCTCGCCGCGCACCAGCGCATTGTCGAGCCGAGAGCTGGCGAGCCCGCCGAGGATGCGCATCGCGACGTCGAGCGCCGGGCCGTCGGCATCGTTGAGACCGGGCGCGGTCCAGCTCCGGTAGAGGCGCGTCACCGGCACCTGATCGACCATCTCGCGTTTCGCAGGAACCGTGAGCGTGACTGGCGCGGCGGGGACGGGCTTCACCTCCGGCCCGCGCGGAATGTCGCCGAACCATTTCTCGACGAGCGGGCGCGCGGTGGCTGCGTCGATATCGCCGGCCAGCGCCAGCACTGCGTTGTTCGGGCCATAATGGTCGCGAAACCAGGCGCGTACGTCGGTGAGGCTGGCGGCGTCCAGATCGGCCATCGACCCGATCGTCGCGTGGCGATAGGGATGGCCCACAGGCAGCAGCCCTTCGCCGATCGCATAGTCGGCAAGGCCATAGGGTTCGTTGTCGCCCTGACGTTTCTCGTTCTGGACGACGCCCCGTTGCTTGTCGAGTTTGTCCTGGCTTACCGCGCCCAGGAGATGCCCCATGCGGTCGCTCTCCATGAACAGGGCGAGGTCGAGCGCGCCGGTCGGCACCGTCTCGACATAGTTCGTGCGGTCGTACCAGGTGGACCCGTTGGTCGGGGTGGAGCCGGCGGCTTCCAGCGGCTTGTCGAAATTGGACACGTTTTCCGAACCGCCGAAGAACAGGTGCTCGTAAAGATGGGCGAAGCCGGTCTTGCCTTTCGGCTCGTGCTTGGAGCCGACGCGGTAATAGATCGTCACGCCCACGATCGGCGCCTTGCGATCGGTATGGACGATCGTCGTCAGTCCGTTGGGCAGGGTGAAGCTTTCGTAGGGAATGTCGATCGCCTTCACCAGGTTGGCGAGCGGCGCCGGTTCCATGCTGGCCGCGGCGGGGGGCGACGCGCTGGCGGGGCGTTCGTTCGGCGTGGCGGAACAGGCGGCGAGCGCGAGTACGAGAGCAGCGGAGGCGAGCAGACGGCGCATGTACGGTTCCTGAGTGAAAGGTCAGTTCGGGGTGCGTTCGGAAGAGCGATAAGTGAAGCGGAGGATGCTGTTGGCGGGTACTTGCGTACCCCATACGCGCTTGCCAGGTTTCGCCACCAGCCGACCTGGGGGGGGCGTATATGCGTTGTCATCGGACAGCGGGAAGTCCATCTCGAAGCGGATGGGAAAGGGATTGGCGTTGCGCAGTGCCGTCTGGTGGCGGATCACGCCGCTGGGGTCGGGTCGGCGGCTTTCTTCCTCCAGCGTGACATTGGCGGGGGAGGCGAAGGACAGTTCCACTTCCTCGTCTATCGCCTTGTCGGCGTTGCGGGCCTCGCCGAGGAACATGCGGCCGAGGTCGCCTTCCTGATAGAGCACGAAATTGCCGGCGGGCAGCGGATCGCCGAGGCCCTCCTTCTTCCCGTTGCGGAAGCGATAGAGCATTTCGATGTCGCCGGTGTTGTCCCCGATTGCGCGCGCGCGATAGACGATATCGCCCCGGACGCGCGGCTTCACGAGGAACGCGGCCTGCTTCTGCGAACGCGCGGCGACCGTGACGGGCAGCGGAATGCGATAGAGCTTGAGGTCGCCGAGGTTCTCCGCCCTTGCAACGGCGGAGATGGCGATCGGCGCTGCGGCCAGGCGTTCTTCCGCGCGGCGTGCGGTGACTACGATGTTGTCGCCATCGAACATCATCGCCATCGGAGGTGGTGGAGCGGGCGGCGGCGGTTGCCTGAGGTCGCTGGTGGTTTCCGCCGGCCAGCAGCCATAACCGCGGTTCAGATGCGATGCCTGCTGCCTTGCGATCCGCCCGCTGTCGTCACTGGTTTCGTCCGAGCGGTTGATCCGGCCCGCGACGGCGGCGGCGGTGGCGTCGGGAAAGCTGGTATCGTCGCTGCTCGCCATCGTTAGCCAGCCGAGCAGTGACAGCGATGATCCGTCGGGCGTCAGTGTGCCGACATATGTTGCGTCCCAGTCAAAGCCGGTGGCGAGATAGGCGAGGGTGATCGTCATCGTGCCGCCGGGCTGGTCCCTGGTCAGCATGGACAGAACCGGCTTTGCCGAAAGCGTCGCGGGCGCCCGCGGATAGATCAGCGTCTGGGACAAGCCCGAGCAGTAGAGCGCTTCCACCCCGCGCGGCGTCGTCACCACAAGCCGATCGGCGGCGGAGCGGACGGTCGCAGTTTCCTCCACCGTCTCGCCAGTCGCGGGATCGGTGCGGCGCAAAGTCACGCGCTGGCCGGTGAAGGCGTCGACCAGTCCTTTTTGCGAAAGCAGCGCCGCGTCACGGTTGCGTTCACGCGGGGAAGCGCCGAACAGGATCGCCGATTGCGGCACGATGCCGCTGGCCACGCCTTCGAACCGCACGGTCACTTCGCCTGGTGGCAGGGTTACGGTGCGCGTCTCCGCGATCAGCGCGAAGGCGGATGGGTTGTCGCGATCGATCTGGCGCGAACCACGATCCGGATCCCGGTAGATCGTCACCGCCACTTTATCCGGGGCTGCGGACAGGATCATCGGCGTCTGCTGGTCCTGCGCGGCGGCAGGGACCAGCGTGGTCGCCAGCAACGAAGCCCACGCTGTGAAGCGGAGCATGCGCCTTACCAGGCCGTGAGGAAGGTGACGGTCAGCTCGGTCTTGCCGTTGGCGGGCACCGGTACTTCCCAGCGGCGTTCGTCGGCACTGTCCTGGATACCTGCGATGCTTTCCTGCGGCACGCGCAGGTCCCGCCACCACCACCAGCGGTTGAGTCCGTCCTGGATCACGTCGACGGTGACTGGCGCAGGGCTGGCGTTAGTGACGATATAGCGCATCTGCGTGCGGTGGTAGGTCTTGCGATATTCGTTCTGACCCTGCTTGGTCGTGCCGTCGGGGTAGATGACTTTCCAGCGCGAATAGGTTTCCCATTCGTCTGAAGGAATGGAATCGCGCTTCTCGACCACTGGCTGCACCTTGATATCGAAGGCATCGCCGGTTCGCAGGGCGAGGTTGGATCCGCTCGGTGTATGGGGGATTGAGCTTTCTCCGACGAACTGTGCCTGCCCGCGCGTGTCGCGAATGTAGACGCGCACCGTACCTGCCGGCAGCGCTGCGCCGATTCCGGCGGCACGGGCGTTCGAGAACTTGAGCACGCTCGCCGCGCTTTGCGCCTCGTCGTCCTGACTCAGCCATTCGTTGCGGAATTCATAGCCCTTGCGGGCCGCAACCCCCGAGGCATCGAGGAAACTTACCTGCTTGGTCTGCGCGTTGGCGATCGTGGTGCGACCTTCGATGGGATAGACATGGAAATCCCCCAGCCTTTCGCCGCTGCCACTTTCGGTGCCCGGCTGGTTGCCGCGTGGACGGATCGGCGGCGAAGGATAGTTGCCACGATACCTTTGCTGCGCCGTCGCCACGTCGCCGGCCACAAGCAGCGTGCGCGCGTTGGAAAATGTGGTGCCAGTATTGTTGGTCAGCGTGATCCAGCCCTGCACGTCGATCTTGCCGGCTTTCTCGTCGAACAGGGCGACATAGTCCGATTTCCAGCCCATGCCAGGCGTCAGGTAGCTCAGCGTCAGAGGGCGCGATCCGCCGCGCTGCGCATCGACGGACACGCTGAGCGTCGGGCGTGCGCGCAAGTTGGGCGGGATGCCGTCGAAGATCACGCGCACCGGCAGGCCGTCGTCGCGCAGAACCTCGATCCGTTCGCCGATCTTCAGCACGACGCCGCCATTCGCGGCGAGCACTTGCGCACGCTCGCGCGTTTCAGCGCCGGTCGCCGGGTTGGTGCGCAGCAGCGTCACCGTCTGGCCTACCGCCTTTTGCATGAGCGCCGCCGGAGACAGCAGGTCGTAGTCGAAGTTCTGTTCGATCACGCCGAAGCCTTCGCCGGCCAGCGTCACCGTCTCGGGCCGGATCTGGGCGGAGACGTCCGGGAACTCCTGCCGTGATCGTCCCGCCGGCAGCGCGACGTTGCGAATGTCCTGCACCAGTGCGAGGTTGTTGTTGTAGATCGTGACGGAAAGGTCGCCTTGCGCGGATTGGGCGATTGCCATTGCAGGCCAGATCAGGAAACTCCCGGTCATCGCCAGCGTTTTCATCCGCATCCCGTCCTCCGTGAAATATCTGAATGAGAGCTAAGGACCCGCGCGTTACCAGCCAATGAATGAGTGCAGAAATTTGGCTGACATCCTTGTGTGACCAAAAGGCAACTCTATCTCCTAGCCGACAGGAGGCAGTACGCTCATGAACCTCGAGAAATTCACCGACCGCGCGAAAGGTTTCCTGCAGAGCGCGCAAACGGTCGCGATCCGCCTGAACCATCAACGGATCACGCCTGAGCATATCCTGAAGGCGCTGCTTGAGGATGGCGAGGGCATGGCCGCCGGGCTGATCCAGCGCGCGGGCGGCAACTCCGCTTTCGCGGTGCAGGAAGTCGACAAGGCGCTGGCCAAGCTGCCCGCCGTTTCGGGCGGCGGATCGCAGCAGCCTCCCGGCCTCGACAACGACGCGGTGCGCACGCTCGATCAGGCAGAGCAGATCGCGCAGAAGTCCGGCGACAGCTTCGTTACCGTCGAGCGGCTGCTCGTCGCGCTGGCGCTTGCCACGACCACGGCGGCGGGACAGGCGCTGAAGGCGGCGAACGTCGATGCGAAGGCTCTGGAAGCCGCTATCACCGAACTGCGAGGCGGCCGGAGCGCGCATTCCGCCTCGGCCGAGGAAAGCTACGAGGCGTTGAAGAAATACGCCCGCGACCTCACAGAGGCGGCGCGCGACGGCAAGCTCGATCCCGTGATCGGCCGCGACGAGGAGATCCGCCGTACCGTGCAGATCCTTGCCCGCCGCACCAAGAACAATCCGGCTCTGATCGGCGAGCCCGGCGTGGGCAAGACCGCTATCGCCGAAGGCCTGGCGTTGCGTATCGCCAACGGCGACGTACCCGACAGCCTCAAGGATCGTCGCCTGATGGCGCTCGACATGGGAAGCCTCATCGCTGGCGCAAAGTATCGCGGCGAGTTCGAGGAGAGGCTGAAGGCCGTTCTCGACGAGGTGAAGGGAGCGGAGGGCGACATCATCCTCTTCATCGACGAGATGCACACGCTGATCGGTGCGGGCAAGGGGGAGGGCGCGATGGACGCATCCAACCTGCTCAAGCCGGCGCTGGCGCGTGGCGAGTTGCACTGCATCGGTGCGACCACGCTCGACGAATACCAGAAGTACGTCGAAAAGGATCCGGCCCTGCAGCGCCGCTTCCAGCCGGTGTTCGTCGGCGAACCTACGGTCGAGGACACGATCTCGATCCTGCGCGGCATCAAGGAGAAGTATGAACTGCACCACGGTGTGCGCATCGCGGACAACGCGATCGTCGCTGCGGCGACGCTTAGCAACCGCTACATTGCCGACCGCTTCCTACCCGACAAGGCGATCGACCTGATGGACGAGGCGGCCAGCCGCATACGAATGGAAGTGGAGTCGAAGCCCGAGGAGATCGAGGCGCTCGATCGGCGGATCATACAGCTCAAGATTGAGGAGATGGCGCTGGCCAAGGAGACCGACCAGCCCTCCAGGGATCGGCTGGAAGCGTTGCGCGAAGAGTTGGCCAATCTTGAGCAGCAGTCGGCCGAACTGACCGCGCGGTGGCAGAACGAACGCGACAAGATCGCCTCCGAAGGCCGGATCAAGGAGCAACTCGACGCCGCGCGCATCGAGTTGGATCAGGCGCAGCGTGGCGGCGACTATGCCAAGGCCGGCGAGTTGACTTATGGCCGTATTCCCGAGCTGGAGAAGCAGCTTGAGGAGGCGCAGAACCAGTCGGGCAATGCCTTGCTGCGCGAGGAGGTGACGAGCGAGGATATCGCCGCCGTCGTCAGTCGCTGGACCGGAATTCCGGTCGACCGGATGATGGAGGGCGAGCGCGAGAAGCTGCTCAAGATGGAAGACGTTCTGGGTGAGCGGGTGATCGGCCAGAAGGACGCGGTTGTCGCCGTTTCAAAGGCCGTGCGTCGCGCCCGTGCAGGCCTGCAGGATCCGAACCGGCCATTGGGCTCGTTCCTGTTCCTTGGCCCCACCGGTGTCGGCAAGACCGAACTGACCAAGGCGCTCGCAGGCTTTCTGTTCGACGACGACGGCGCGATGGTCCGCATCGACATGTCGGAGTTCATGGAGAAGCATTCGGTCAGCCGGCTGATCGGAGCGCCTCCGGGCTATGTCGGCTACGACGAGGGCGGCGTGCTGACCGAGGCGGTGCGGCGGCGCCCCTATCAGGTCGTGCTGTTCGACGAGGTCGAGAAGGCGCACCACGACGTGTTCAACGTCCTTCTCCAGGTGCTTGACGACGGACGGCTGACGGACGGGCAGGGGCGTGTAGTGGACTTCACCAACACGCTCATTATTCTGACTTCGAACCTCGGCAGCCAGTACCTTGCCAACCTCGATGAAGGGCAGGATGTTGAAAGCGTCGAACCGCAGGTGATGGAAGTAGTGCGCAGCCACTTCCGGCCCGAGTTCCTGAACCGGCTGGACGAGATCATCCTGTTCCATCGGCTGGGCCATGAGCACATGGCGCCGATCGTGGATATCCAGGTGCGTCGGGTGGCCAGCCTGCTCAGGGACCGCAAGATCACACTCGACCTTACGGACGCGGCGAAGCGCTGGTTGGGGCGGGTCGGCTACGATCCGGTCTATGGCGCCAGGCCACTGAAGCGGGCGGTGCAGCGCTACCTTCAGGATCCGCTCGCGGAAAAGTTGCTCGGCGGCGAGATTCCCGACGGCTCGACGGTGCGGATCGACGAGGGCGATGGAGCCTTGGAGATCGGCGTGCAGTGAGGAATGAAAAGGCGACGGATCGCTCCGCCGCCTTCTTTATCCGATTTCCGATGCCGGTTAGATCAGAACTTCGCCCTGGCCCCGGCGTAGAACCGGCGACCGATCAGGTCGTAGGTACTGGCAACGGTGTTGGTGCCCGGCCACTGATTGGCAAGGTCGGCGACGATTGGCGGCTGTTTGTCGAACAGGTTGTTCACGCCAAGGTAGAACTCGTAGTTCTTTTCCTCGCCGATCGTGAACTTGGCCTGAAGGTCGTGGTAGGTATAGGACGGAATGCGATCCCCGTCGGTGCTCGTCACCACCGGGCTGAAGTAGCGGAATGTGTAAGCCAGGCTGAATGGCCCGGTCCGGTACGCGGCGTTGAAGGTCACCTGATCCTTGAAGCCCGTGCCGATGTTCTGGCTCGTGCTGTAGATATCGGCCTCGCCTAGCTGTTGGCTCACGAAGGCGCCTGCGAACGGCGTCTTGTTCTGTTTGAACTTGTGGTTCCAGAACACGCTCAGGTCCACGCGCTCGTCAGGACCGAAGATTCGCGGTCTGAACGTGTAATGCACCTGAGTATCGAGCCCGGCCACTTCATAGGACGCACCGTTGAGGAAGATGGCATCGACCGACTTGATAATCCCGGTGGCGGGGTCGCGAGTGACGTTGTTACAGAAATTGGGATCGCCGGTTTCTACGCATTGAGCAACCGAATCCTGGAAATCGACCTGGGTAATCGCGTTGTTGACCTTGATCCGGTAGTAGTCGACCGAAAGGTCGAAGCCGCGCAGGAAAGTAGGCGTGAAGGTCGCGCCGGCGGTGAATGTACGGGTCGATTCGGCGTCGAGCGATGAGTTGCCGCCAATGGTGCCGTTGATCGTCTGGATCTGTGCCAGCGTGTAAGTAAAATTCTGATGCGTCTGCAGATAGTTCGCGATGCCCGGGATGGCTGCGCAGGCGGCCGGCAGCGGCAGCGGGCCGCCGTCAATCGGATCGTCTCCGTTGCCGCCATTCTGGTCGCAGGGATCGACCACCGCTGGCGCGGTGTTGGCTCGGCCCGAGTACAACTCGTTGACATTGGGTGCGCGGACGGCGCGAGCATAGATCGCGCGGAAGCGGATGTCCGGCGTGGGCGCGTAGGCGCCGCCGAACTTGTACGATACGAACCCGCCGACAGTCGAATAGTCGGCATAGCGGACCGCGGCTTCGAGGCTCAAATCATGGGCGAGCGGGACATTGCGCAACAGCGGAATGCTGACTTCGCCATAGACTTCCTTCGAATCGTACTTGCCCACCGTGTTGGCCGCTTGCTGGGTTGAGCTCCAGCCGGACTGGGTGAACGGATCGTAATATTGTTCCGATTTTTCGCGATGGTACTCGGCGCCGATCGCGACTTGCACCGCACCGGCGGGCAAATCGAACACCGGACCGGTGAGATTGATGGCGGCAACATCCTGAGTGCCTGTCCGCCGCAGGTCATTGACGGCTGTGTCGCCGGCGGTAGCGCCGGGCACCAGTGCGCCCTGGCCGGTGTAAGTGGTGAGCCACTTGATCATCGCAGGCGTGACGGTGTTGAAACCGAAGATGTTGATGGGCACGCAACCGGCCGCTTGCGCCGCGGCATCGGTGCAGCCCTGGAGCGCCGCGCCGTAGTTGTTCATCAGAATGGCTTGGGCGGAAGTGTGGTCTTTGACCTGGCTGCGTTCGTAGTACGCTTCGTATTTCCAGCTCGATCCGATATCGCCCCGCAGCCCGATGACGCCGCGCCAGTATTTGCGGTCGCTGTCGGCGTTGCGCTCGAAGATGCCGTTCGAGCGCCTGCGGAAGTAGATCACATCGGAACCGTTGGCGATCGCAGCATCGCGGATCGCGGCTGGGACCTGGGTATTGGTGACCGGAATGCCGCTGAAGGGGGAGCCGTCGAAATTATATACCGACTGGCCTTGTGTGCCTTGGTCGTCCACCGCCAGCGGTTCGATGACCGAGCGGACCTTGGTCTTCGAATAGGTGAATTCGCCGAACAGCGTCACCGCCGGACTGAATTCGTAGTCGGCCGAGATCGACCCCAGGTAGCGTTCGCTCGGCGTCGTGAGCAGACGGTCGCCGTTGCGATTATAGCCGTCGATGCCAGCTCCTTCGTAGAGTTTGACCGCATTGGCGGTGCTGAAGGTGTAGGTCGTCCCGTCAGCTGGGCTGAAGGCGGCGCTGCCTCCGGTGTCGAACAGGCCCTGCGCGGCGTACGAGCTCTTGTTGGGGACGTCGATCCTGGAATAATCGCGGTCGCGCGCGTAGAGCGGATCGTCTTTGGTGTAAGTGAAATTGGCGATGATGTGACCGCGCCCTTCGGAGAAGGTCTTGCCGGCGGTGACAGAGGCCAGTCGGTTGCCGGCATCGCCGCGATCGGAAAAGCCACCCTGCATGTGCAATTGCAGCCCGTCAAACTGCTTCTTGAGGATGATGTTGACGACGCCGGCGACCGCATCCGAACCGTAGACCGCCGAGGTGCCTCCGGTGGCTATCTCGATGTGATCGATCAGGTCGGGAGCGATGTTGTTGAGGTCGACCGCGCTGTCACCCGGCGTGCCGACGCTGCGGCGACCGTTTATCAGAACCAGCGTCCGCGATGTGCCTAGGTTGCGCAGATTGACGGTCGAGATGCCGTTATCGAAGTTCGAGAAGTTCGAGGCGGACTTGTCGAGCGATTGCCCTGCGATCGGAATGTCGCGAATGGCGTCGAGAGCGTTCGTCTGGCCTCTGTTCTCGATCGACTGGGAACTGACCACCGCGACCGGGATCGATGCCGTGAGTTCCGGGCGGGCAATGCGCGAACCCGTCACCACAATCTCTTCTGCATCCGTTTGCATCTTGCTGTCATCGGCAGCGGTCGCGTTGGGTGTTTCCTGTGCGTAAGCAGCAGTTGTGCTCATCATGGCGATGATTGAAATCTGCGTCGCAGTGCGAGCGATGCGATTGTAAAGATTGGCTCTCATAAACGAGTTCCTCAAGCTAGAGTTCGGACGTCGGAATCTCGCCGCCGTCCAAGACACCTATCGTCACCCTGGTCCCGTCAATTCTCTTGAAATGCCTCGCAAATCGCCGTCTTCATAGAAGGTGCTTCTCCAAGATACGTTGTTTTTCGCAACTGTTGCTGAAGGGCAACGACGTCATGACGAAACGTGTGACGCATCTACAATCGCAAAATGTTGGAAAAGCTCGTAATTCGGGAAGCAGGCGCAGGGCGGATTCTATCCGATATGGTTCTAAGATGGCGGGCTATGGGCGCCAGGTTCAGATATGCCTTGACGATTCATAATTATCGCAAGGTTGGGGTGTTCAATATGGATTCTGAAAAATCCCCCGACGTAGCGATGAAGTCGCTGCATGGATGCGGCGCGCCTTTGAGAATGTCGCAGCATCTGTCGGCATCTGCATCAAACGCGCCACATACACCAAAGCGCAATCCGATTGACCACCCATCATGCGCGGTTTAACCGGCTGCTTAAATTCGGTTACTGTATTGGCGCAGGCCGATTCCCGGCGTTCCGGAATGCCAATTAGGAGAAGTTTGCATGAAGCTGGACAATAGCGTTGCCGCCGTCGTGACCGGAGCCGCTTCGGGCCTTGGCGCCGCCACTGCCCGCGCGCTTGCCGCCAAAGGCGTGAAGGTTGCTATCTTTGACCTGCAGGAAGAAAAGGGCAAAGCGATTGCCGAGGAGATCGGCGGCATTTTCTGCGAAGCCAACGTCACGTCCGACGAAAGCATCGATGCCGCCTTCGCCAAGGCTCGCGCTGCCCATGGACAGGAGCGCATCCTGGTGAATTGTGCCGGCACCGCCAATGCGATCAAGACGGTGAGCCGTGACAAGGAAACCGGCGCGATTAAGCATTTCCCGCTCGATGCTTTCAATTTCATCATCCAGATCAACCTGATCGGCACCTTCCGCTGCATTGCCAAGTCGGCTGCGGGCATGCTGACGCTGGATCCGCTG
>DASWWL010000108.1:0-6519 GCA_036400975.1 Novosphingobium sp.
CATAACAACTCACACGCATCCACGCCCGTACTGCCGGGCACATACCACAAGCGCCGGCCGCACTGCCCGTTCGCTGCTCTCTACCCCACGGCGCACACCCGGCCTCGCCAGCGGGCGATCAAACGCGCCTGCGTTCGGCGCGACCGCTCCCACCCAACGCACTGCCCTATGGGAGTCGGGTGGAGGAGCGGGCTGACCGAATGCGCCTGCTACCCGTGCGTGATGGTCGCGGTCATGTTCTTGGTGCCGCCCTGTTCGGTCCAGACGCTGGCGCCGCCTTCGGTCGGCTCGCCGCGCACATGCAGCGTCGCGCCATCGAAGGCGGGAGAAGCGCCCCGGAAGTCGAAAGTGGCGATCGACTTGTCGAGGTTCTTCACCGCCAGGTCGGCAAGGATCGTCGCCTGCAGCGGTCCCTGGACGACCAGCGCCGGATAGGCTTCCTCGTCGATCGCATAAGGACGGTCGTAATGGATGCGGTGGCCGTTCATGGTTAGCGCCGAATAGCGGAACAGGAGCACGGGATCGGCCTCGATCTCGCGCTGCCACGGCGTGACGGACGGCGCGATGCCTGCGGACGGACCCTTGATCGAGCCGGCGGCGGCGGCCTCGCGATAGACGATGTCCTGTTCCTCGGTGATCGCCAAGCCATTCGCGCCCGACAGCGTATGCTGGACGGTGACGAAGACGAGGTTGCCGCTCTTTCCGCTCTTGGCCGTGACGCTGAGGATTTCGGAGGTCTTGGACACGGTCTCGCCCAGGATCAGCGACTTGTGGAACTTCAGGCGGCCACCGGCCCACATGCGGCGCGGCAGCGACACCGGCGGCAGGAAGCCGCCCTTGGCCGGATGACCATCGACGCCAAGACCCGCGGGCGGCTGGACGTTCCAGAAGTAGAGCCAGTGGTGCAGCAAGGGCATCTCGTCACCGGCGGCGAGCGGCGTCGTCTCGCCCAGCGCGGCGCGAAGGGCATTGCTGCGCGCGGGCTCCAGAACGTCGGAAAGCTCTTCCTTGCGGCCAACCCAGGCGGAGAAATCGTCCATTGCTCGTCTTTCCTCGATTCAGCTTGAAAACTGCGGCGTCCTAGCCATCGCGCACCTTATGCACAATGCATTTTGCGCCTGTCCGTACCCTGGCGAAGGGGCCGAACTCGCCGAATCCGCCAGGGCGCGCTTGCGGATCACTGGCAGCCTGATACATAATGCATTATCTTTTCCCGATAACTGCACGAGTCCCCATGAGCCACCAACCCCTTGCCGGCCGCCGCGTGATCGAGCTCGGCACCATGATCGCCGCGCCTTTCGCCACCCACATCCTCTCGCAACTTGGCGCCGAGGTCATCAAGATAGAGCCGCCGAGCGGCGACACCACGCGCGCGCTGGTGCGTGGCGGCCCTTCGGGCACGATCATCGCCTACAGCCATTCGAAGAAGGGTATCTGCCTCGATCTGACGACGCCCGAAGGCAAGGACGTGTTCCTGAAGCTGGCCGCATCGGCCGACGTCGTGATCCACAACCTCGCGCCCGCCGCCTCGCGCAAGCTAGGCGTCACGGCGGATGACTGCTTCGCGGTCAACCCCGACATCATCCACGTTCACGTCAAGGGTTACACCCACGGCCCGCAGGCCGACGACCTGATGACCAATCCGATCGCCGAGGCCGCGACGGGCGCGATGGACGATCACCGCATCGACGATCGCCCGACGCGCTTCGGTCCGTCCTATCACGATCAGTTCGCCGGCACTTACGCCGTGATCCGCGTGCTTTCGACGATGCTGAACCCTGCCGCCACGCAGGAAGACCGCCGCATCGAGATCGGCCTATACGAAACCGGCCTCCATCTCGCCGCACGCGACCTTGCCGGCATGCAGCTCAAGACGCAGCTCCTCGGCCGGCTTGAGAAAGAGGGCGGCGGCGAGTTCTCCATGCCGGGCTACGGCTCGTACCTCACCAAGGACGATCGCTGGATCTATCTGCTGATCCTGACCGATGCGCACTGGGCGAAGCTGACCAGGGCGTTCGACATGCCGGAAGACGGCAAACCCGAATACGCCAAGCTGCGCGACCGCAAGAAGGCGCGCGAGGAAGTGGAAGCCGCCGTCCGCGCCGCGACCGTGCAGTTCACTTACGAGGAAGCCGAAAAGCGCCTGCGCGCCGCCGGCCTCGGCTTCAACGAGGTGCTGCCGCTCGAACGCGTGCTCGACGCGCCGCAGGCGCACCAGCCGGGCAAGCTGCGCGAGCTGGACTTCCGCGGCATCCACTTCGAAGTGCCCGAATTCCCAGGTCAGCGCGCCGTCCGGCCCAACCTGCCGCCGCCCGAACTGGGCGAGCATTCGGTCGAGCTTCTGACCGAACTGGGCTACGGCGAGGCCGAACGCGCCGCGCTGCTCGAAAAGGGTGCCGTGCGCTCTTACAATCCCGAAGAGTTCGCCTGGGCGCCGGTCCGCAAACCGGCCGAAGGCCAGCCCGCCTGAAACATCCGCCGCCGTCTCTCGTGACGGCGGCGCTTTCGCCGCCCCGCATGACCTCGCCAGGAGACGCGCACCGATGCAATTTCGCACCAAGGAAGAGCAGGTGGCCGATTACCTGCGCGAGGGCATCATTTCCGGCCGCTTCCCACGTGGCGCGCGTTTGAAGCAGCAGGAAATCGCCACGCTTCTGCAGACCAGCATCACACCCGTGCGCGAGGCGCTGAAGCTGCTGGAGGCCGAAGGCTATGTCACCGGCGATTCCTATCGCGGGGCGACGGTCGCGCCCTTCGACATCGATGCTTCCACCGAGACGTTGAATTTGCGCATCCTTCTGGAAATGCAGCTGGTGAAGGGCGCGGTGGAAAACGCCACCGCCGCCGACATCGAGGAAATGCGCATGGTCGCCGCCGAGTTCGAGCGGGCCTTCAATTCCGGCGACAACGAAACCGCGCGCGCGACCAACTACCGCTTCCATCACCGCATGTTCGAGATCGCGCGGATGCCGCAGACGCTGCATTTCGTGCAGATCCTCTGGGCGCGTTATCCGTTCGACCTGATCAACCGCCTGAAAGGCCGCGTCAGCCGCGCCGCGATCGAGCATGACGACCTGCTCCAGGCGTTCATCAGATCCGATGTTGCCGCCGCGATGCTGGCCACACGGCAGCATATCGAAGCAGGCTGGATCGAATTGCGCGATGCCGTCCGCGCGGAGCAATCCGCCGACGCCTCCGACACCGGGAAAACCGAAACAGAAAGCTCCGACCGATGAAAAAGACCCTCTTCCTCGTCATGGACATGATGAACGACATCGTCGCCGAGGACGGCTTCAACGCCAAGACCTACGGCATCCAGGTCAAGGAACGGAACGTCCTCGAAAACACGGCGAAAGCGATCGCCGCCGCCCGCGCCGCCGCCGCCAAGGTGGGCTATGTCCGCGTCGGCTTCTCGCCCGACTACCGCGAATGCCCGCCCGCTTCGCCGATCTTTTCGGGCGCGCGCAACAACGGGATCTTCCAACTCGGCACCAAGGGCACGGAGGTCCATCCGGCGGTCGCGCCGCAGGACGGCGACTTCGATATCGTCAAGCATCGCGTCAGCCCGTTCTACGGCACGTCGCTGGAGCCGATCCTGCGCGCCCACGGGATCGAGCGGCTGGTCCTCTGCGGCGTCTCGACCAACGGCGTCGTCCATTCGGGCGCGCGCGACGCGCATGACCGCGATTACGAAGTCGTCATCCTCGAGGATTGCTGCGCCGGCGTCACAGCCGACGAGCACACGCACGCGATCGCGTGTCTGGGCCGCTATGCGCAGATCGTCGCGAGCACGGCATTCGACTGGAACGCCTGATCGTGTAATCGGGACGCATTGCCGTAGCAAAACCGCAGGCCGCAAGATTGACCCGAGCAGACGCCCGTCAGGCCAATGCTCGCTTGACCCGGCAAGATAATGCATTATGCACCGCGACGATTCTCGGATCATGGATTTACGCGCGCGTCCGCGCGCCGCACGATGGAGCAAGCGATGAGTGAACAGAATTACGAAGTCGGCGGCGCGCCGGCCGAAGGCAAGATCACGCCGGAAGCGATCAAGGCCGCCGAGAACATGATCGGCATGCAGCTGCGCCCCGAAGGCCCCTATCTGCAGGACGCCACCGAGGACACGATCCGCAATTTCTGCAACGGCATCGGCGACCTCAATCCGCTGTACCGCGATCTCGAAGCCGGCCGCCTGACACGCCTTGGCTCGATGGTCGCTCACCCGAACTTCCCGATGGCCTTCGGCTGGGTCGGCCGCACCCGCTGGGGCCTGCCCGGCGTGCACGGCTTCTATGCCGGTAACGACTGGGAATTCTTCCGCCACATCCGCCCCGGCGACCGCATCACCGCGATCGAGCGCGTCGTCGGCGTCGACGTCAAGGAATCGAAGTTCTCGGGCACCCTGGTGATCCAGTACGTCGAAGCCAGCTACGCCAACCAGAACGGCGACCTCGTCGCCCGCTGCCTCGGCACCTGCACCCGTCACGAGCGCAAGGCCGCCCGTGACGCCGGCAAGTACAGCGACATCCAGACGCATGAATACTCGGCCGAAGACTTCGAACGTATCGACGCCGCGATCCTGGGCGAAGAGCGCAACATCCGTGGCGGCAATGTCCGCTACTGGGACGAAGTGCAGGAAGGCGAAGAGCTGAACGAGATCGTTCGCGGTCCGCTGTCCCTGATGGACACCATGGGCTTCCTCGTCGGCTGCGGCCGCGGCCATACCCATGGCGTGATCTTCAAGAACGCCGTCAAGCACCCCGGCCACTTCTTCCGCAACCCGGAAGCCGGCGGCGGCATCGAGTACACCGGAATCGGCCACCACCGTGAATCGACCGCCAAGGAAGTCGGCGTCCCCGGCGTGTACGATTACGGCCCACAGCGTTCGTCGTGGATGGCCTCGCTCGTCACCAACTGGATGGGCGACGCAGCGTTCCTGAAGCGCGTCCGCACCCAGATGCGCGGCTTCAACATCATGGGCGACTGCACCTGGGCGCGCGGCAAGGTCACGCGCAAGTACGTGAAGGACGGCCACGGCCTCGTCGACATCGAGATCCGGGGCGAGAACCAGCGCGGCGAACTGACCACGCCGGGCCTGGCCACCGTCATCCTTCCTTCGCTGAACCCGCAGCACAAGGTATTCTTCGACGGTCGCGATCTCGACCTCGAACTGCCTGTCGTTCGCTGATCGGCGGATAGCTACGGAAATCCGGCCCCCGGTTTACGCCGGGGGCCGGTCCGGTTGAACTTTTTCGAGTCTGCCCGTCCATGTCCACCGCTCCGCTCTCCGGTATTCGAATCCTCGTCCATGCACGCGGCACCGCCGCCGCCTATGCCGCACGGCTGCTTTCGACGCTGGGAGCCGAGACGCTGCTGATCGAAGGGCCGGAAGGATCGCCGCTGCGCCGCCAGCCGCCCTTCCTCGACGATGCGGGCACGGTTTCCGCCCTCTTTTCCTATCTCGCCGCCGGAATGGGCAGCAAGGTCTGCGACCTTTCGAGCGCCGACGGCCGCGCCGCGCTGGGCGCCATGCTGGCGCGGACGGACATCTTCATCGACGATACCCCCGTGAACGAGCGCGAAGCGATCGGTCTGGACGAAGCTACGATCGCCGCCGCCCATCCCGATCTCGTTCACGTCTCGGTACTGCCGTTCGGCGCCTACGGGCCCAAGGCCGACTGGAAGGGTGAGGACATCAACGTGCTGCACGCGGGCGGTGAAGGCTTCCTGCTGCCCAACGGCCTCACCTGCGAGATGTTTCCCGATCGCCCGCCGGTGAAGCCCTATGGCCACTTCGCCGAAATGCAGGGCGGCATCGCCAGCGCGCTCGGCGCTCTGTCCGCGCTCTGGGTCCGCCCCGAAGCCGGGGGACAATATGTCGACGTATCGAGCCAGGATGCCAACCTCGCCGTCGGCGCCTTCGCTATCCAGCGCCTAGGCGACGGCTCGATCGAGCACCGCGTCGAACGCTCGTTCCGCTATGGCGGCGTGATCGAGTGCGCCGATGGCTTCGTTGAACTGCTGACGCTCGAGCAGCGCCAGTGGGACGGTTTGGTCAAGCTGCTGGGCGAGCCCGAATGGGCGGTCGATCCCGCACTGGCCGATAGCCTCGAACGCAGTCGTCAGGGGCCGACGATCAACCGTCACATCCGCGAATGGGCGATCTCCCGCAAGGTAGAGGACGTCGTGCGCGAAGGCCAGAAACTTTCGGTGCCACTGGCCAAGTACTATACGCCCGACGAAGTGCTGCACGATCCGCACGAGAAAGTGCGCGGCCTGTTCCAGCAGGTCGAAATCGACGGCGCGGGCGCGCTCGCCATGCTCGTCTCGCCGTTCCATGTCGATGGCGCGCCGCTGGTCCTGCGCTCAGGCCCACCCGCGCTCGGCGAAGCAGTCCGCACGGAGGCGCTGGCATGAAACCGCTCGCAGGAATCCGCATCGCAGACTTCACCGTGCACAATGCCGGGCCGTTCTGCACCAACCTGCTCTCGCAGCTCGGCGCGGAAGTGGTGAAGA